>JBGQCL010000527.1:0-8110 GCA_041495365.1 Kofleriaceae bacterium
GATAACAGGCTTATCACGTCCAAGAGTTCACATCGACGACGTGGTTTGGCACCTCGATGTCGGCTCATCGCATCCTGGGGCTGAAATCGGTCCCAAGGGTTTAGCTGTTCGCTAATTAAAGCGGTACGCGAGCTGGGTTCAGAACGTCGTGAGACAGTTCGGTCCCTATCCGTCGTGGGCGCAGGACGCTTGAGAGGAGCTGACTTTAGTACGAGAGGACCGAGTTGGACGAACCTATGGTGTTCCGGTTGTCGCGCCAGCGGCATCGCCGGGTAGCTACGTTCGGAAGGGATAACCGCTGAAAGCATCTAAGCGGGAAGCCCCCCTCGAGATTAGGCGTCCCGAGCCGTAAGGCTCCTGAAGACCCCACGTAGACCACGTGGTTGATAGGCCGGAGGTGGAAGTGCGGCAACGCATGGAGCTTACCGGTACTAATCGGTCGTGCGGCTTGACCACCTATTATTTCCCGCGACGCCGAGCTCTGGTGAGCTCGGCCGCCGGGCGAATCGACGCTGTCTCCGTTCGATGAACGGGGGCGGTTCGAGTCGCGCCGGGAGAAGGTGGAAGCCGTCGGCAATCGCGCACCCATCAAAGGCAACGCTTGTGGTTGTCTCGTTGTAAACTGACTTGAACATGTAGACGATCGACGGGCACTCCACCGGGAGTGTCCGACCTGACCTGCCTGGCCGGATGTATCCGGCTCGGCCAAGCTTCGCACTTCGTCGTTTTTTTTCCTGGCGGCTATACCGAAGAGGTCACACCCGTTCCCATCCCGAACACGGAAGTTAAGCTCTTCAGGGCCGATGGTACTGCAGGGGCAACCCTGTGGGAGAGTAGGACGCTGCCGGGGTTTTGAAGGCCCACTCGCGAGAGTGGGCCTTCAGCCTTTTTCGGGCATCGACTCGCCGCGTTGCTCGGCCGCGGGTCTATAGTCCGCGCCATGAAGCACACCAGCCTGCTCGTTTTCCTGGGAATCATGCTGGCCGCGGGCGGCGCTCGTGCGCAGCAAGAGGACTTCAGCAAGGTCACGATCAAGACCACCAAGCTGACCGAGAGCATCTACATGCTGGAAGGCGCGGGCGGGAACATCGGCGTCTCGGTCGGCGAGGACGGGGTCATCGTCATCGACGACCAGTACGCCCCGCTGACCGGCAAGATCCAGGAGGCGATCTCGAAGCTGTCGTCCAAGCCGATCCGGTTCGTGATCAACACGCACTGGCACGGTGACCACGTCGGCGGCAACGAGAACCTGGCCAACGTCGGCTCGGTGATCATCGCACACGAGAACGTCCGCAAGCGGATGAGCAGCGAGCAGTTCATCCAGCTGATGAACCGCAAGGTTCCGGCGTCGCCGCCCAAGGCACTGCCGATCGTCACGTTCACGACCGACATCACGCTGCACTTCAACGGCGAGGACATCCACGTGATGCACGTCGATCCGACGCACACCGACGGCGACTCGATCGTCATCTTCCCCAAGTCCAAGGTGGTTCACATGGGGGACACGTACATGACGATCTCGTACCCGTTCGCCGACATCAGCTCGGGCGGCAACTTCGACGGCTTCATCGCGACGTCGGACAAGGTCGTCGGCATGACCGACGCGACGACCAAGATCATCCCCGGCCACGGCCCGCTGTCCAACAAGGCCGACCTCAAGGCCTGGCACGACATGCTGGTCGAGGTCCGCGCGGCGGTGAAGAAGCTGGCCGACGCGGGCAAGTCGCTCGAGGCGATCAAGCAGGCCAAGCCGACCACCAGGTGGGACGCCAAGTGGGGAGGGGCGTTCATCAAGGCCGACCAGGTCGTCGAGTTCGCGTTCGCCTCGATCAAAGGCAAGCACTGACAGCGCACCGGCGCGAATCCTGTGCGCCGTCGCGATGGGGACCACGCGCGTGGCTCGAGCGGGAGCACCGCCGCCGACCCGGTTGCCCTCGGCAGGTCAGGTCACCCGGACGAGGCAGTAGTCCTTCTTGCCGCCGCGGACGACGAGCATGGTCTCGGTCGCGAGCTGGGCGAGGTGACCTGGTGCTCGACTCCGCCGACCCGGTTGCCTCGGCAGGTCAGGTCACCCGGACGAGGCAGTAGTCCTTCTTGCCGCCGCGGACGACGAGCATGGTCTCGGTCGCGAGCTGGGCGAGGGTGACCTGGTGCTCGACTTCGGTGACGCGCTGGTTGTTGATGTACGCGCCGCCCTGGGTGATCAACCGGCGCGCGGCGCCCCTGGAATCGCTGACCGTCCGGGCGAGCAGCTCGATGATGCCGACGCCTGATGCCAGCTCGCTGCGCGGCACGTCGACCGTGGGCACCGTGCCGGTGAGCACCGCAAGGTCGGCGTCGGTCAGCCCGTCGAGCGAGTCGCCGAACATCACCCGGCTCGCGACCTCGACGCGCGGCACGACGTCGGGACCGTGGATCCAGGCGGTGAGCGTGCGGGCGAGCTCGCGCTGCGCGCTGCGCCGGCTGCGATCGCGGTCGTGCTCGTGGACCAGCTCGTCGATCTCGGCGAGCGGGCGCAGCGAGAACGTCCGGAGCAGCGCCGGGGTCTCGTCGTCGCTGCGATTGAGCCAGTACTGGTAGAACGCGTAGGCCGAGGTCCGTTCGGGGTCGAGCCAGATCCGCTCGCCGGTCGAGGTCTTGCCCATCTTGGCGCCGCTGGGGTCGAGCAGGAGCGGCGCGACCAGTCCGAACAACCGGGGGCCGCGCAGCTTGTGCTGGAGCTCGCAGCCCGCCGTGATGTTGCCGTACTGATCGGACCCGCCGACCTGCAGGCGACAGCCGTGCAGCCGGTGGAGCTGCACGAAGTCGAACGCCTGGAGCAGCATGTACGAGAATTCCGTGTAGCTGATCCCGGACTCCGAGGAGCTCCGCGCGCTGACCGAGTCCTTGGCCAGCATGTAGTTGACGGTGAGGTGCTTGCCGTAGTCGCGCAGGAACTCCAGTAGACCGACGCCGCGGGTCCAGTCCGCGTTGTTGGTCATGATCGCGCCGGTCTTCGCGTCGTCGAAGTCGACCAGGCGAGACAGCTGGCTGCGGATCCCGGCGAGGTTGACCGCCAGCGTGTCGTCGTCCATCAGGTTGCGCTCGGTGCTCTTGCCCGACGGATCGCCGATCATGCCGGTCGCCCCGCCGACCAGGACGATCGGCCGGTGCCCGGCGCGCTGGAACCGCCGGAGCAGGATGGTCGGGATCAGGTTGCCGACGTGCAAGCTCGGCGACGTGGGGTCGTAGCCGGCGTACACCGTGACGATCTCGCTCGCCAGCAGGGCGGCGAGTCCATCGCGATCGGTGACGTCGGCTAGCAAGCCACGGACATCGAGCTCGTCGAGGATCGGCATCGCGCTGACCCTAGCGCGACCGCGCGGCGCGGCAAAGCCTTGGAAACGCTCGGATCAGCGATTGCTGTCTCCCCGGCTGGACGTCGTTTTGCCCCATCCGGGGAAGCGTCCCGGCACGGGAGGACCAGGCCGGCTGAACCGCTTTGCCACGTCCTGCCACGGCCTGGACGCCGGGGCGGCGGCAGGGTGTCCACCACATGGCCGGCTCGGGGATCGGGGGGCCATGAGAGGTTCTGCCCTGCCGCGGACACAGCTGTTCGCGGATGAGCCGGTCGGTGAGCTGCGCGGCCTGGCGACGTTGACGGATCCCGACGACGCGACCGCGGTGATCGATCTGGCGGTGATCGGCGCGCGCGGCGACGGCAAGACGCAGTTCATCGTGCATGCGATCCGCGCGATGCACGCGCACGCGCCTGCGCTCGACGGCCCCGAGCAGCTGCTCAACCGCGACGTGCTGAAGCTGGTGCTCGACCCGCGCGCGACGCGGCCGGATGCCACGCCGCCGGGGGTGGTTCCGCATTTCACGTTCCGGATGCGCGCTGCGGGGCTGCTCGACCGGCTGAGCTGGGCCGGCGCGATCCGGCTGGCCTGGCGGGCGACCGGAGTCGCGACGGCGCTGGTGATCGGCGCGGCGCTGGTCGTGCTCGGCGCGGTGGTCGGCGGGAAGCTTGGGATCGGGCCGGGGGTGATCGTCGGCGCGAGCGGGCTCGTGGTCGGTGGGGCGGCAGCGCTCGCGGCGCGCCGGCGGATCGCGCGGGCGGGCGATGTCGAGGTCGCGTTCTGGGACGTGGCCGGCGAGCAGGTGTACTCGGCGGCGGCGGCCGACTACTACGGGCTGCTCGCGCACCTGGTGGAGGCGCGGCGGCGGCGGGCGGCGGAGCTCGGGCGCGCGTATGCGTTCGCGCCGGTGTTGATCTGCAACCCCGTGGCGCTGGGGACCGCCGACGAGGGCAGCCCGTACGAGCGGATGCGCCAGCTGCTGCCGCTGTTCGCCGCGCTCGACCCGGAGGCGGCGCACTCGATGATCGCGATCAACCGCTGGGCGGTGGTCGATCCGATCTGCGCCCGGGGCGCGCTGCGCGACGAGGTCGTGTCGGTGGCGTCGTGCGGGCGCGGCGAGCCGCCGGCGCCGGCCCGCGCGGTGGCCCGCGAGCAGGTCCGCGCGAATTGCCTGGATGCCGAGGACGGGCGCGATCAGGACGTGCCCGTGACCTACCTGCGCTACGACACGGCGATCAAGGCGCACGTCGACGTCGACCGGGAGGCCGGGACGATTGCGTACGCGTACGATGACGGACCGGGCGCGTTCAGCGGCGCGGCGGCGACCCGGTTCCTCGACTGGGTGATCGGGATGGTGCGGTGGTCGGCGCCGCACCGCGAGCCGGTGGCGGCGGCGGCCGCGGCGCCCGAGATGGCGATCGGCTCGCTGCCGCCGACGGCGGAGGCGATGCCGGCCCCCGGACCGCTGTCCGCGCCGCTGTCGGCGGTCGCGCCGCTGTCGGCGGTCGCGCCGCCGGTCCCGGTCGCGGTGCCGATGTCTGACTCCGGAGTGTGGGCGCGGCCGCAGGATCTGCCGGGGGCGCGATGACGAGCGGGCGTGCGCCAGGCGACTCGCACCGCGAGAACCGCCACGCCTGGCTGCAGAAGCATCCGAGCCCGCTGACCTCGGCGGGCGAGTTTCACTGGTACCCCGAGGCAGGCCAGCCCGGCGACCGCGAGCTGCGCGCCGGCCTGGTCGAGCGCGTGCGCGGCCTCGAGCCGCCGGCGGTGCTGTGGCAGCTGGAGCGCGGACGGGTCGCGTGGGGCCAGGTGTTCGCGGCGATCGCGCCGCTCGATGGCCGCCGCTACGTCGGCATGGTGCTGAGCGTCGTCGAGGGCGATCGGCCGGACTGCGACTTGCTGGCGGCGCTGGCGCCACCGCCGGCTGCGCCGTGGAGCGAAGGACTGGCGACCGCGTCGCCCGGCCGCGAGCTCGCGGTCCAGGAGGTGGCGGCGGTCCGGCGCGAGCCGCGGGGCGACGTCGCCGCGGTGGCGCGGGCGCTGCTGTCGGGGGGACCGGCGCGGGTCGACGATCCGGAGAGCTCCGGCCTGGCGGCATGGATCGCGTCGATCGAGCGGATCCTCCCCGAGCCGGGCGGCAAGCCGCGCTGCGGGGTGTGGTGCGCGGGCGCGACCAGCGCGAGTGGCCCAGGCGGTGCGACGGCCGGGCTCGGCGGGCCCGGGACGCTCGACCGCGTCGCCGAGCTCGCCGCCGCGGCGTGGCGCGAGCCGGCGGCGCGGCAGGCGCGGGCGTGGACCCTGCTGTGCGAGCTGGCGGCGGCGCGCGGCGAGTCGATCGACGGGACCGGCGCCGCGCTCGAGGCGATCGACCCGGGCGCGGCCCTGACCGCGGAGGAGCGCGCGCACGCCCCGGGCGGCGTCGTCGACGTGCTCCACGCCTGGGGCCGCGGTCGCCTCGATCGTTCTCCCGGTGCCGGCACGCTCACGGCGCGGCTGGCGGACCTGGTCGCGCTGCGCGTGCTGACCCGGCTCGCGGCCGGCAACGACCCCGGCGCCGCGATCGCCGAGGCGCGCTGGTACGCGCTGGTGCCGGCGGCGCGGCGCACCCAGCTGCTGGCCGCGGTCGCGCAACGCGCCGCCTCGCTGCGCGCGGTGGTGGAGGCGCACCATGGATAGCTCGCTCTCGAACGCGGTCGATGCCGCCGTCCTGGAGGACCACGATGCGTGATGCAGCACGGGCGCTCGATGACGTCAGCGATCACCTCGGTGAGGTCCTGCGCCGCGCCGATGACCTCCTGGCAGAGTGGGGGAGGTTCGGGGCGCAGGTCCGCGGGCAGGTCGAGCGCGAGGCCGCGACGATCGGAGAGGTGGTCGACAGCGCGGTCGGACGCGCCGCGGCGGCCGGGATCGATCGCGCGATCGGCGACCGGCTGCGCGCGCTGACCACGGAGCTCGAGCGGATCGAGCAGCGCGCCCGCGCGGCATCGCGCGCCGTGGTCGAACAGCGCGAGGCGGATCGCCGGATCCTGTGGGCGGTGGTCGCCGGGATCGTGCTGGCCAACGCGCTGCTCATCGTGCTGATCCTGCGCAAGCCCGAGGCTGCGCCGGTCGCCGAGCCGATCCGGCTCGATGCGCCGGCGCCCTCGGCGACTGCCCCCGCGGCCCCGAGCGCGACGCCGGATCCCGCCGGCCCGACGGCCGCCAGCCAGGGGGCGCCGGCTCCGGAGCCGGCCGGATCGGCGGCCGGGGCGAGCGCGGGGAGCTCCGAGAAGCCGGGCGCGGGGCAGGGCGCGACGGCCGGATCGGCCGCGATGGCCGGATCGGCCGCCACCGTGGGGTCGGGCGCGACCCGGCCTGCGAGCGCCGGATCGGGGGCACCGGGCGGGGCCTGGCCCGTCGAGCCGGGGCCGAAGGCGCCGGTCGCGACGCCGGCCCGCCCCGGCGCGCCTCACCCCCACAAGAAGCCGTGAGCCAGCGCGCGACCATGCGGTGGCGGACGGAGCTCGAGGCGACCGGCTCGCGCGGCGCGTGGACGATCCGTGCCTTCGACCCCGCGTGCGACGCCGACGCGGTGAGCCAGCTCGATACGTCGTACACCAGCGGTCAGGCCTACGCCGTGCACCGGAGCGGCGACGTCGTCGCGCTCGCGCCGACCGCGACCACCGCGCCGCACGGCGCGCGCGCCGCGAACGACCCGGAGGGCGCGCCCGGCCCCGCGCCGGCGTGGACCGAGGCGCGCGTCGCCGTGCTCGACGGGCGGGTCCGCGGGTTCCTCGCGTGGCGCTGCGAGCCCGGCGGGCGGATGACGATCGTCCACTTCCACGTCGACCGGCCGTTCCGCCAGCGCGGGGGCGGGCGGCGCCTGCTCGACGACGCGCTCGGCGAGGCGCGCCGGGCCGGCGCCACGCTCGCGTGGCTGGAGACGTCGAGCGCGAACCATCCCGCGATCACCGCGGCGCGCCGGCTCGGCTTCGAGATCTGCGGCTTCGACACCACGCTGTATCGCGGCACTCCCCACCAGGGCGAGGTCGCCGTGTTCATGGCGCACCTGATCGACGGCGATGCTCGGGACTAGGGACGCACGAGCCGAGGCGCCCGAGGCGCGACGGTCGCAGCCGGCGATGCGCGCCGCGACCGCCGCTGAAGAGGTGTCGATGAAAGGGCGGGAACGTCCTTGCGAAGATGTTGAGGTGGACCTTTGACGTTGTCGCAAGACGTTGACCTGAACGGCAAACGCAGACGTCGACTCGATCTCGACCTTGCACGGAGACACTCTGGTGGTCTCCGAATCCTCGTCAAAGCATCGCGACCGATGGTCAGCGTCGAGGTCGACGATGGGCTCAACGTCCACGGCCACGTCAACCTCGACGACGGCCGTCAACGCCAGGGCCCAGGTCGACGTCCACCGGACGCTGCTGCACCTGATGCAATGCCCCAGCCCTTTGTTCGACACCTCTTGATTGACCCGAGCGAGGAGACATCATGACGGTGGTGCTGTGGTCTCTGGGATTCCTGGCGCTGCTGGTGGCGGCGCTGGTGGCGTCGGCGCGTGCTCGCGCGATGCCGGGCGACATCGTCGGCCGCCGCATCATCGCGATCGCGGCGGTCGCGTACGTCGGGATCGTGGTGGCGGCGGTGTGGACGTGGGGCGGCGTGACGGCGGCGGCCGGCCGCGCGACCCAGCTGCACAACGGCGCGCTGGTCCGCCTGACGGTCGACGGCGTGCGGCTCCCCCTGGCGGGGACGGTGGTGATCGGCCACGCGCCGGAGGC
>JBGQCL010000528.1:0-8093 GCA_041495365.1 Kofleriaceae bacterium
GATCCGCGCCAGCGCGTGGCTGCGGGCCTATCGCCACGAGGCCGGCGACGCGTCGTACGCCGGCGGGGGCGACGCCGGGATCGAGCGCGGCTTCGGCGCGGCGTGGCGCGCGCGCGCGTCGGCGCTGTGCGACGCCGGCTACGGCGGCCGCCGCGCCGGCGCCACCGCCGAGGCCGCCTGGCAGGCAGCACCGGGGCTCTGGCTGAGCGGCCGCGCGGCCGTGCTCGGCGTCGCGCGCGATGACCCCGGCCACCCGCGCTACGCAACCAGCTCGGCCCAGCTGAGCTCGACCTGGCAGCTGTCCGACGGCGTCGCGCTGCACGCCGTCGTCGAGACCGACCACGACGCGATCCACGACTTCCAGGTCCGCGTGCTCGGCGTGTTCGACCTCGCGTTCTTTCCGGAGCCATGACGATGTCGGCCCCCGCGATCCTGCGAACCTCGCGCCGCCGCCGCGCCGTGATCGCGGCCGCGGTGGCGCTCGGGCTCGCCATGGCGGCGCGCGTGACCGCCCAGCGAGCGCCGGGCGACGAGTGGTCGCCGATCGTGTATCCGCTGCAGCGGCTGCCGCTCGCGTTCTCGCATGCCCGCCACCTCGGGCGCGGCACGCCGTGCGCCGCCTGCCACCCGGACGCGACGACCTCGCGCTCGGCGGTCGACGATCTGTTGCCGACCGAGGCGGCGTGCCGCGCGTGCCATCCGATCGATCGCGCACGGCCCGATCTCGTCGTGCAGGGCGCGCCGCCGGTCGCCTGCCGCGCCTGCCACCCCGACCACGCGGCCGGCGTCGTGCCGCGGGTCTACCTGCCGCCGCCGCCGCTCAAGTTCGATCACAGCGCGCACCGCGCGACGCCCTGCGACGGCTGCCACGGCGACCTGCGCAAGGTCGACCTGGCGACCACCCAGCAGCTACCGACGATGGCCACCTGCCTGCGCTGCCACACGAGCGGCGCCGAGCCGCGCCACTGCGCGGACTGCCACCTCACCCGGCTCGGCGGCCTGATCGAGACCCGGTTCGAGCACGGCGCGCTGGTCCCCGCCCACGACGGCCTCGGCGACGCGCACGGCCCCGGGTTCAAGGATCGCCACGCCCAGGAGGCCCGCCAGACCGGCGCGACCTGCGCGGCGTGCCACGATCCCGGCGAGTGCGTGGCGTGCCACCAGGGCGTCACCCGGCCGATGGAGTTCCACCCCGGCAACTACGTCCTGACCCACGCGGTCGAGGCCCGGCGCGGCAAGCCCGACTGCTCGGCGTGCCACCGCCTGCAGTCGTTCTGCGTCGGCTGCCACGAGCGCGAGGGCCTGGGCACGCGCGGCGACACCCAGTTCAGCGCGAGCGACCCGGCGCGCGCGTTCCATCCGCCGGGCTGGGCGAGCGCGGGCCCGGGTCCGAACCTCCATGCCCGCGAGGCGCGCCGCAGCATCACCAGCTGCGCGTCGTGCCACCGCGAGGACGAGTGCCTGGCCTGCCACAGCGCCCAGCCCGGCGCGCCGCACATCTCGCCGCACCCCGCGGGCTGGCGCGGCAGCGCGCAGTGCCGCGCGCTCGACCGCGGCAACCGCCGGATGTGCCTGCGCTGCCACGTCAGCCAGGCCGAGCTCGGCTGCGACTGGTCCGCGCGCTGACGTACCATCGCGCCATGGACGTCGTGTTCCGCAGAGCCACGCGCAGCGACGGCCCGGCCGCGATGCAGCTCGTCGATCGAGCGCTGCGCGACTACGGATTGTACGCGGTGCCCGAGGCCGGGGACGTCGACCTGACCGATCTCGAGCAGCACTACGACGCGCGGGGCGGGCGCTTCGAGCTGCTCGAGGCCGGCGGCGAGGTCGTCGGCGTCGTCGGCTGGCGCCCCGCGGGCGACGGCGTGATCGAGCTCAAGAAGCTGTACCTGGCGTCGAGCGCGCGCGGCCACGGTCTGGGCCGGCGCGCCATCGAGCGCGTGATCGCAGCGGCGCGCGCGGCCGGCGCACGCGCGATCGTGCTCGAGACCGCGACCCGGCTGACCGAGGCCAACGCACTGTACCGTCGGCTCGGCTTCGTCCCGGTCCAGGGCGCGGCAGCCGGGTCGTTCGCGACGCTGACCGACCAGTGCGACCTGGCGTACCGGCTCGAGCTCGGCTGAGCCCCGCCGGCTGGCTACGGGTGATAGGCCGCGCCGACCTCGCCGCGCTCGTCGAGGTCGTAGGTGTCGTCGAGCGCGTACGGATCGTCGAGCGCGATCCCGCTCTCGGCCCGGTAGGTCGCAGTCGGCTCGCACGCGCGGTCGCCGCGCGGTGGCGTCGCCGCCAGTCCATGCCACAGCAGCGCCAGGTCGAGCTCGATCGCTTCGAACGGCTCGGCGTGGACCTGCTCGTCCTCCTGATGGGTCGCGACCGCGCGCCACTTGCTCCGGTACAACCGGAACACTTCCAGGGTGCGCCGGACGGGATGGACGAGCCAGGCATGCTTGACACCCGCAGCGGCATAGCTTGCCATCTTGTCGACGCGGTCGAAGCTCTGCGTTGACCGGGACAGAACCTCACAGATCCAGTCGGGGGCGAGCGTCTCGAACGCGACGTCCTCGATCACGGGAAGGCGCTCACGGCGATAGCCCACCAGATCGGGCACGAGGATGTCGTCACCGAGATGGAGCTCGGGCTCGACCACAAAGACCCATCCCCCAGGGCCACCACGGCCGCGCTGGAACACAGGCACGAGCTCCCCGGTCAATGAGGTCGCGACCGACTGGTGCTTCCAGCGCGGCCGCGAGCTCAGGTGGAGCACGCCGTTGACAATCTCGGCGATCTTGTCGTTGGGCGCATCGAGGACGTCTTGATAGGTCGCGCGACGGCGAGCTGGGTCGGTCATGGCCAGGACAACATAGCAGCTGACACTGACATCCAGATCTGCGAACCAGACGAGCATCGATACCGACGCCGGATCGATGCTGTCAGTCACAGCGTCGGCATCGCTTCATGCTTTGTTGCTTCATCAGGAATGCATCGGTGCCGGAGTCACGAAGCCACCGAGCTCCTCTGAGCGTGGCCGCGCTCAGTGCGGGTGGTACGCCGCGCCGACCTCGCAGGGCTCGTCGAGATCGTGGGCGTCGTCGAGCGCGTGGGTGTATTCCAGCACATGGAGCCCGTCGGGCCGGTAGGTGGCGGTCGGCTCGCAGGCACGGTCCCCGCGCGGCGGCGATGCCGCGAGCCGGCGCCACAGCAGCGAGAGGTCGAGCTCCAGTGCCTCGAACGGCTCGGCGCGGATCCGGTCGTGGTCGTGATGGGTGGCAACGGCTTGCCACCTGCGCCGGTACAGCCGGAACACCTCCAGCGTGTGGCGGACCGGATGGACCAGCCAGGCGTGCTTCACGCCCGCGGCCGCATAGCTTGCCATCTTGTCGCGGCGGTCGAAGCGCTGCGTCGAGCGGGACAGGGTCTCGCAGATCCAGTCCGGAGCGATGGTCACGAACGCGGCGCCGTCGTCCTCGCCCTCACCCTCGGCCTCGGCCTCGGGCAGCCGCTCGGCACGCCAGCCGGCGATGTCGGGCACGAGGATGTCGTCTCCGAGGTGCAGCTCGGGCTCGTCGAGCAGGATCCAGCCGGCGGGTCCGCCACGACCGAGCTGGAACCGCGTCAGCAGCACCGCGCCCAGGGCGCTCGTCACCTTCTGATGCTTGATGCGAGGTCGCGGGAACAGGTGGAGTACACCGTTGACGATCTGGGCGATCTTGTCGTCCGGAGCATCGAGGACATCCTGGTAGGTCGCGCGGCGGCGAGCTGGATCGGTCATGACCAGGACAACCTAGCAGCCGGCCCTGACAGCGAGATCGGTAAAACACACAAGCATCGACGCAGTCATCGCGTCGATGCTGTCATCGAAACTGCCCGTCGCAGCGTCGGTATCACTTCATGCCCAGTTGCCACATCAGGAATGCATAGGTGTCGGCATTCTGCTCGATCTTCTGCTTGAGCTGATCGACGCCGGCGTGGCCGGCGTTGGCCTGGATGCGCAGCCACACCGGGCCGTCGCCGGCGCTGGCCCACTGCAGCGCCGCGGTGAACTTGCGCGCGTGCATCGGATCGACGCGGTCGTCGTGATCGGCGCTCGACATCAGGACCGCCGGGTAGCGGGCGCCGTACTGGACGCGGTGGTACGGCGAGTAGGCGAGCAGGGCCTGGAACTGCGCGGGGTCCTCGGCGCTGCCGTGCTCGGGGGCCGTCCTTTGATACCAGAGCTGGCTCCCGCCGCAGCGACCGGCCGGCGTCAGCGGAGTTCCAGCTTGCCGATCTTGACCTGGCTGGCGTCGACCACCGACATGCCGGCCTTGTTGCGCAGGCCGCCCGACGGCAGCACAAAACCGTTCGCGGTGCCGTCGAACACCACGCCGCCGTGGCGCGGCTCGACCGCGTCGAGCTCGACGGTGTAGAGCACGGTCCCGGGCGGCAGGGCCGTGTCGATCGCGACCGCCCCGGTGCCCGTCGCCTTCTGGCTCAGCCCGACGACCAGCACGCCGCGCAGCGGGCCCTCGCCGGGCATCGCCGCGCTCGCGGCGACCGGCGCGCTCCCCGGGCTCAGCACCGTGCCCGGCGGGGACGGCCCGAGCGTGACCTTGGTGATGTCGAGCGGCAGGTCGAACCCGGTGGAGTACCCGGTGAGCGCAGCGTCGCCGACGACGAAGTCCAGCACCATCGCCTTGGTGGTCGAGCTGGGGTTCTTGACCAGGCGCAGCGCACCGCCGGTCGGATCGGTGTAGGCCAGATCTGGGTTTGGGTCGCCGCACGCGGACGCGGCCACCGCGAGCGCACACAGCGGAATCAGGCGGTTCATGGGAGACCTCCGAAGCTGGCGAGCAGCGCGCTGAGATCCGCGTCGTCGATCTTCTGGGTGGGCGGGCTGCCGCTCCCCGCGATGTCGAGGATCCACGTGTACAGCGGCGCGGTGGCGCCGGCCGGCGTGGTGCCGAGCCGCGACGCCATCGCGCCGAGATCGACCCAGTCGATCTTCAGGTTGCGGTCGTAGTCGCCGTTGCCGGGCGTGCCCTGGTTGGCGTCGGCGCTGGGGTAGATCTCCCACAGCCCGCGGCCGTAGGTCGCGACCCGGATGAAGTCCTGGTTCCTGGCGACGTAGAGGTCGCGCGCCGGGACCATGGGGAAGCCATCGCCCATCCGGTTCCAGGTCAGGGCGTCGTCGGTGGAGAAGTACACGCCGAGGTCGGTGCCGGCATAGATCGTCGTCGGCGTCACCGGATCGTACCTGACGACGTAGACCGGGACGTTGGGCAGTCGGTGCGCGGGGTCGGCGCCGACGATCGACGTCCAGGTCTGGCCGCCGTCGAGGGTGCGCCACAGCCGACCCTTGTCGTCGGGCGGCGGCACGCCGTTGTTCATGATGCCGGCGAACGCGCCGATGAACACCTGGCCGGGCGTCTTGCCGACCGGCGTGACCGGCGGGAAGTCGATGGACGAGGCTCCCGTCAGCCGGGGTAGCAGTGTGCCGATCGGTGGCACCGGCGTCACCGGCCTGGCCGGAGTCCAGGTCGCCATCGTGTTGCCCTGGGTCGTGACGTAGAACGGTGCGAGCGACACCAGGCCGGCGGCACCGTACAGGTTGGGGATCGTCCGCGACGCGGCGACGTTGGCGAAGCCCTGGCCGTTGTTGGTCGCAGGGGGAGGGGGAGGGGTCAGGTCCTGCGAGATCACCTTCCAGGTCAGCCCGCCGCTGCCGTCGTCGGCGCTGACGAACACCTGGCCGTTGGTGTGGGTGAGCACGCTCTCCCCGGTGGTGTCGGTCTCGACGTTGGCGTAGTGGATGAGGAACGGCTCCGAGTCCTCGTCGGCGGGACCGTCCACACCGGGGTCGGTCACCACGCGCTGCGAACGCGCGGGGCCGTGGAGCGGGGATGGTTCGGGAGTGAGCTTTGGATCCACGCCGTTCCAGTTGTTGCCGTCGGCGCAGTCGACCGTCGGCGAGGGGCGGCAGAACCCGTGGGCGAACTCGACGCTGGCCCAGTAGGTGGCGCCCCGGGTCGTGGAGTGGTGGACCGTGGCGCCGATGCCGTCGCCGCCGATCGGCTGGTTGAACACCGACGGAGCGGCCGGATCGACGCGGAACCGGGTCCCGTTGTCCTGCAGGCCGGCGAACAGCACGAACGGGTCGCCGTTGACCGGATCGCCGGTGCCGAGCGCGTAGATCAGGTGGGTCACCAGGCCGGTGTTGTGGTGGGTCCAGGTGACCTTCTCGCCCTGGGGGGCCGTGAACAGATCGTCGCTGGTGAACACGCCCCCGTCGCTGCCCGCGAAGGTCTTCACCGTGCCGTTGATGACCACCGAGGTCGCGGTGTGCCAGTCGGCGTGGACGTAGGGCAGCACGCCGCGCGAGGTGGCGCCGAAGTCGGGGTTCGGCAACCAGTGCGAGATCAGCTCCCAGGTCGGCGACGGCGCGGTGCCGTTGAGCGTGCGCGCGCCGCACAGGTTGCCGCCGGCGACCACGTGATCCGGGTTGGTCGGATCGACGACGATCGCCTGGTTGTACCAGGTCTGCTCGTGGCCGAGGTCGAGGCCCTGGCAGTCCGGAGGGCCGCCGCCCTGGTCAGGCGGTGGCGCCAGGCTCGGGTTCGGCAGCGTGCCGGTTGCGTCGAACCAGGTGACCCCGCCGTCCCCCGAGCGCCAGAACCCGAGCGTCTTGAACCCGTCGGTCGAGCCGACGTAGGCGTAGACCACGGTTCGAACGACCGGATCCAGGGCCGTGGGAGCGTGCGTCGGGCCGGCGGCGAGCGTGAGCCGGCCGATCCCGCTCGCCTTCGGGGTCGTCGCGCGCGTCCAGGTCGTTCCCTCTGCGGAAAACCAGATCTCCCCGTTGGTGCCCTGCGCGCACACCGCGCCGGTCGGGTCGCGCTGGCCGGGATCGACGCCCTGGGCGAGCGGCGGCGGACCGAAGCTCGGATCGCAGCCGTGCACGCCGCTGGCCACCCAGTGGCCGCCGCCGGTCGGCAGGATGCTCCAGATCGACTCGGTGAGCTGCGCGTCGTTGACGTTGGGAAGGTCGATCGCCGCGAACGTCGCGCCACCGTCGTTCGACGCGTACAGGCCGATGTCGGTGCCGGCCAGCACCTGGCTGCCGTGCGCCGCGAGTGCGCGCACCCCGCCGACGCCGATCGTGAAGCCGGGGATCGACCGATGGGGCAGCGCGACCGGGGTGCCCCACGTGCTGCCGCCGTCGCTGGTCTTCAGGACGGTGTTGCCTGCGCCGTCGACGAAGTCGCCGTTGCCGAGGTACAGCGTGTCGGGGTTGGCGGCGTCCATCGCGAGCGCCCCGACCGCGAGGTTGGGCAGGGTGTCGGTGGCGGGCGACCAGGTCGGGCCCGACGCCGACAGGAAGTTGAACGTCTTCCACACGCCGCCGCCCGACACCGCGACGTAGACCACGTTGGGATCGCGCGGATCGACCAGGATGCTGTTGGGCCGTCCGGAGTCGACGCCCGGGATGTCGACGCCGTTGAACTCGTTGCGCGCGCCGGTCGGGCCGAGGCTGACCCAGGTGGCCGCCGGCACCGAGGGCAGGGCCGCCTGGGCGCGCAGCCGGGCGCGGTGCTGGAGCTTCTCCGACTCCTCCAGCGCGACGCGGTTGCGCACCGCGAGCTCGGCCGGCCCGGCGCGGTGCGTGCCGGGATCGAGGCGCCGGCTGTCGGCCTCGCGGCGGCCGCCGTCATGCTCGTCGTCGGCTTCGCGGCGCGATTCGAGCTCGCCGCGCAGGCGGTGCACCGGGCGCGGCAGGCGCACCGAGGCACTCGTGATCACCAGGATCGCGGTGGCGAGCCCGGCGACGACCACATGTTTCCCCATCCAGCAATGAGGCACGGGGGGCGCGGCCTCCGTCAACCGCTCGTCGCTGATTTCGGCTGGATGGCAAATTCCGCGCTGTCAGGTAGGTGCGGCAGCGGTGCCGCAATCGTTGCGTGGCGTGTCGTACCCGGCGGCGGTGGGTCGCCTGATCGCGCTCGGCGCGGCTCAGGACTGGATCCGGCCGAGCCGGGTCGGCACGGCGAGCGCGCAGTTGCGGTGGCCGAGCTCGATCGCCTCGGCGTCGCCGACCGCGAGCGCCTCGTCGAGCAGCC
>JBGQCL010000529.1:0-8057 GCA_041495365.1 Kofleriaceae bacterium
ATCGCCTCCGCGCGCGGCCTCGCCCGCAACTCCCCGCTGGCCAGCGCGGCCGGCGCGACCGATCTCCGGATCGCGCTCGGCGCCGGCGCCACCCTGCGCGGCACGGTGATCGCGAGCGACGATCAGGCCCCGATCGCCGGCGCGACGGTCGTGCTGTTCGCCCCGAGCCTGGGGACCGACGCGGACGACCCGCGCGCGGTGACCCGCCCCGATGGCAGCTTCGAGCTCGCCGGGATCCCCGGAGGTCCGGTGGTGATCCGGGTCCAGGCCGGGGGCTATCGCGCCCGGCTCGAGGCCGGGATGACCGCGCGCGACGGTGCCGTGCTCGGCCCGGTCGCCGTCGCGCTGACCCGGCTCGGACCCGACGTCCCGCGGGGCACCGACGGGGTCGGGGTCGGCGTCGGCATGAGCGCCGACGGCGACGCGCTCCGGGTCACGCGCGTGGTCCCCGGCAGCGGCGCGTTCGACGCCGGGATCGAGTTCGGCGACCACATCGTCGCGATCGACGGCGTCCCGGTCACCCAGCTCGGCGTCGACCGCGCGTTCGCCAGCCTTCGCGGCCAGGCCGGCACCACCGTCGCCCTCACGCTGCGGCGCGACGAGCGGGACATCCAGCTCGTGGTCGAGCGCCGCCTGGTCGGCAGCTGACGCCGCGCCGCTGCGCGCAGGAATTCCCGATCCGGCGGCCGGATGCTCGCGTCGCCGCAATGCCCTGCAACGCGCGTGCCTCCGCAGGCGCGACCTGGCGCGCGCGATGCACGGCGATGACCTGGCCACTGCGGCGATGGTCCTCATGCTGTTCGAGAGCTGGCACTCCACCCTGGACGACGCGATCCGCGCCGCGGTCGCCTATGTCGTGATCATCGCGGCGCTGCGCGCGGTCGGGGAGCAGGCGCTCGCGAAGATGCGCGCCTATGACCTGATCGTCACGATCACGCTCGGCTCGGTCATCGCGAACATCGCGTTCTCGCGCGACACCGCGCTCCTCGACGGGATCGCGATCCTGATCACCTTCGTCCTGCTGCAGGAGGTGATTCGCTGGGCACAGTCGCGATCGAAGATGTTTCGCAGGATCGTGATCGAGCCGCCGCGGCTCGTCGTGTGGGACGGCCGCGTGCTCGCCGATCGCCTGCGGCGGTGGCATCTCACGATCGAGGAGATCCGCGCCGCCGTGCGCCGCGCCGGCGTCGCCGGCATCACCGAGGTCCAGGCAGTGGTGCTCGAGAACGACGGCGACTGGTCGGTCGTGCGCCGCCGCGACTGCGGCGCCGATCGCTCGGCGTTCGAAGCGCTGGACCTCCCCGAGCCGACCGCCGGGTAGAGCGGCGACGCTACTCGGCTGACCTGGGCCCCCAGGTCTCCGCACGGAGCCGGTTGGAGGAGGCAACCCGGCGCCAGTACAGCCACAGCACTCCCGCCAGCGCGAAGTCTGTGACCGCGTCTGCCAGGTCTCGATTCTTGCGCAGAGCCGTGATGCCGGGGAAGTCCGTCGCGAGCTCGATGCGGTGCTCGCCAGCGGCTGCGATCAAGCCGAACGCAGCGTAGCCGGCGAGCAGCACGTAGGCCGAGTGCCGGAATCGCGCGTCGCGGATCGCGGTCACGATCGCGACCCCGATCACGAGACCTCCCACCGTGGCCAGGATCTGGACGAGATCGGCGTCGAGCTGACGTAACTGATGAGGTCCCATGGGGAACGGTCCTCCGAGCGACCAGCGGATCAGCGAGCCGAGGTCCGCGGTGATCGACACCCACCCCACGGTCCACGCCAGGAGCCCCGCGATCGCCCAGCGAGGCCGCACGCGCAGCGCGATGACCGACAGGCTCGCCAGCAGGGCGACGCCGAGCGCTGCGATCGAGAGAAAGATCGCCGCACGGAGCGGCATGGACAGGCCCGATGCGGACGTGTCCCATTGCCGCAGCAGCGCCTGGACCACCAGGGCGATCGCAGCGACGCGTGGGGCCAGGGTGAGCGGTCGCAGCGGGCGGTTCACCGTCGAGAAACGTCGGACCGCCGCCACGCATGCAATCCCGAGCGCCGCGGCAGCAGCGAGCCCGGCCAGCGGGATCGACCGCGGGACGCTCGGCAGGAGTCCGGCGAGCAGGGTCGCGGCGGCAACGCCGTGCCCGCCGGTCAGCGCGGTGACGGCGCGCCGCGCTCGGACATCCGGCGGCGGCGCAAGCTCCGTCAACGCGGCCAGGGCGATGATGGAGCACGCGATCGCCACGACGACGGCGGTGTTCGGCGGCACCGAGTCGGTCACCGCGGCAATCAGGGCGAGCAGATGCCCGGCGAATGCGGTCGACAACGCAAGGGCGGTCGCCGGGAGCATCGACCCGGAACCCGACGGCAGGCTCGGCCTCTCCGGTGAAGCATCCCGACCGCTCGGCTCTGTCATGGCGTCATCGTCCTCGACGGACGGTTCATGTCAAGCTCCCGCCGCCGATCATCGAGGGCGTGAAGGACGACGCGTCGCTCCGATCCGAAATCCACGCGATCGAGTCGATGATCCTCCGGTGAACCCCGGGGCAACGAAGATGACCGGAGCTGTGACTTATCCTGTGGACTCGAGGTGGGCAGGTCCCCTGGCCCCAGTTGTCCACTCGTATCGACGATCTCGACTAGGTCGATCTGCAGCGGGGCGCAACCGGAAGGATACTACTCGTTACCCTTTTTGCATGCTGTTGCCGTTGTCGCTGTAGTGGCTATGTGAGTTGCGGAAACTTGTGGTGCTAATCCGGTGGACTGAAGCTCCGCGCGCGCTTCAACACTTGCGCGGTAGAGCGGACGCTTGTCGAAGCGTTCAGCCGCAGCATTCACGATCTCCATCAAAGGCGTTTTGCTCATTGGATACCTCTGGCTTTCTCGGCTATTCGTTTCTTCAACAAGTTCAGGGCTTCGTCTTCCTTCTCCAGGTACATGTTTGGAGAGGCCGACTTCCGAGGCATTTGGCGAGTGCGCCATTGTTCCCAATCGACCCACTTGTCGCCATCGCGTCGATTCGGGGCTGAAAAGCCGTCCGCGTAGAGTCGAGGTGCTATTCCCGTGAACGCGCGGAACGGAATTTTTCCCTTGGCCTCGCGATCCACAACGATTGAATCCTCGAACATCTCTGGGACGCGGCTCTTCGGGTACGGATCGATGAAATAGACTTCGCTGATGCCGACAACGACGATGTGTCGTGCGCACTCGTGACACGGGAACGCCGTCGCGTACATGATGCAGCCGTCGACAGAAACGCCTCTTTTTGCTGCAGAAGATATGGCTGCCATCTCGGCGTGCACAGCACGCATGAACTCGATGATGTCCCGAAGGAGAGCCTTCTCTGTGAGAGACGGCGGGTCGTCTTTCCCCCGCGGCATCTTCTTCAGCACGGAGTCGGTGTCGACGCGCTTTAGAAGCGTTGCGAGGTCGAGCTTCTCAAGCTCTCCATTTAGCCATCCCTTCTGTCGAAGTCGTGAAATGAGGTCAGCGAGGATGTTCTGCGTGAGCAGAGCGGTTGAGTCATGAGAGCGGTGATGGTCTCGCTCATCCGGATCGTCCCCTTCCCAGTATTGGCCACCATGCGCTTTGGGAACTTCGTTGGTTCCGATCGAGACAGTGTCTCCATCCTTGGTTGCGATGCATGCGCCGACTTGGCGTCCAGGGGAGGCGGAACGCAGCGCAGCACCATGCGCGAAGAACATCCCGAGTTCTTGTTTGGTGGGAGTCCTGAAGGGGTGGCCGAACAGAATCTCGACAAAGCGCAAAGCTGATGACTTGAGCGTCTCGTTGTCACCACCTCCGAGAAACACGTCGGCAAGCGGAAACGTGTCACGCAGATTCTGACCGGTCTCGACACCACGTTCGCTCTCGTCTCGCAACATGAGAGCAGCGGCCTCGGCCCGAAATCCCTCGGGCGCCGAGTGGTGCGATATCGCGATTTGCCGTGCGAGGGTCTCTAATTGCACATCTCGAGAAGCGTAGGTGGCGACGATGAAACAACTGTTCCCGTATACGTCTCGAAGCTTCTTGACCTCGTCCGGCGTTTTCAGCGAGCGAACGAGATAGGCTGCCCGAGGGATGGGCTTGTCGGCTTGACCGTTGCGTTCCAATCTGATTCGCTGCACGTCGCCAATCGCGACCAACGCCAGACCATCAAGGCCGATGTCGGCACGGACCTCGTTGCCGAAGGTCATCCGCGCATTAGCGCGGATATCATATCGAGGCTCATCATTTAGCTTCCACCGTCCCAACGCCGCGGCGGCATCGATCACGTTCACGTCTATCGCTTCGTAGCCGACCGTATGCAGCGCAGAACGCAGAGCCGCGGTCACAGCCCGGAGATCGACACCAACTGGCGCGACCAGGCCAAGCACGAGTTCGGGTCCATCTGGTGGAGCTAGCGCGACCATGGCAAGGTGACCCTAAGAGCAGGGTCCGACATTATTCTTGGGTGCGCAAAAAATGCGAAGAAAATCGGTCGGCTCGGTGCAGATCCCGTGTCGCCGATCATATTGGGGACCGGCCCCAAGGAAGTTAGCATGAGACAGCGCTCGCTGGGCCAGATCGCGCGCCTCTCGCGTGATCCACGTTTGTCGGATAGGGATATCAACCGGGAGCTGCGCGCGAATCGTCCAAGACCGCGTGCGCGCGAGCTCGCGCAGGAGGACCGCGCGGTGGCGCGCGGCGTGCGCGAGGCTCGGCCAGGCCCGGCCGGGTTCCGACGTCGCCCACGACGCCGGCTCCTCGAGCAGGAGCTGGCGCGCACCGCGAACGAAGTGCTGCCTGTCGTCGTAGCTCCAGCCGGCCAGCTCGGCGATCGCGTCCAGCGAAAGTGCCTCCTGCGCTGCGCACAGAGCGCCCAGACCCGCGCGCACCGCCTCGTGCGCGGCCGCTCGGTCCCACACGTCGCCGATCAGCTCCTGGAGACCGCGCGGGACCCGATCGGCATCACGCTCCTCAACAACGGACAGGTTGGACAGTGTGTCGTGGAGCATCAGGGCGTGCAGTACGTTGCCCTCGGCGCGCGCGATGGCCGCGGCGACCATCTCGGCGGACAGCGGTGGCTGATAGTCGGCGGCGACGGCTGCCCAGAAGCCGCGCACCACCGCGACGTTCGACGACGCCCAGCGCGCGTCGTCGAGGTCGAGCCGCCGAACCGGGCCGCGGGCCTCGAGCCAGTTCAGGTGCGCGTACGTAGGTCTCTGATCATTCCACCACGAGCTCGTAGATGTGCCTCGTGACCTTGCTGCCGAGCCAGTATCCAACCCCGCCTGCGATCAATGTGCCAACGCCGTGCGCCGCCCATGCCCATGGCCCCGCCGCATCGGCGGGTGTCCAGTACGCCGCGAACGCCGCACCCCGTGCTGGCTACCTTGCGGCGCCGTCACCACTTCCGGGTGGTCGACTCCGCCCCGATCCACGCGACGAGCGCGTCGACTCCCGCCGCGCCTGCGATGTACGGCGCGCTGCCGGGCGTATCGGGGAGCGCGTTGTACGCGGCGCGCGCCGCGCGCATCTGATCGTTGAAGATCCGCGTCGCCTTCGGCGCCAGCTCCGCCTCGGACGCAGTCGCGTCCGCCGCAGACGACGACAGCTTCGCGATCTCCGTCTCCGCGACTCTCAGCGCCTTCTTCACCTCGCCCTGCCACTCGGTCTGCCAGTGGTAGTGCTCGTGGAGCTGCGTGCGCCTGTACGCGTCAGTGTTGTCTTGCCCGGCGCCACCGTCGGCGTCGCCGCGTGCTCCCCGTTCGAGAGCGACGACTTTCCTGGACGGTATTCCCTCCCGTGGCTCATCTCCGCCTCCGTTCAGTGCTTGTGGTAGGGCAGCGTGGCCGTGCAGCGTTGCTCGCCGATCGGGTCTTCCTTGGGTCCCTGGAAGTACAGGTTCGAATACGTGGCGCGGATCTCGTAGTCGCCTGCCGCGAGAGACGCGCCGTCGAGCACGAAGCGCTCGCCGTGCGCGGAACCCGGCGCGACTGCCACGTACGCGTCGGGCGACTCGGGGGAGAGCTTCGGTGTGAACTTTGGCGGGTTCGTCTCGTAGACGGTCGCGCCCTGCGCGTCGACGATCTGCACGCGCACGAACGCGCCGAGCGGCAGCAACACGCGCGGTACGCGCACGGGACTCTGCGCAGACGCGGGGACTGCGAGGGCGACCGCGAGCGCCATCGGCTCCTCGGACGCGACCGACAACTGGCACACCAGCTCGCCATTCATGTTCTGACCTCTCTGCGGGCGCGCGGGCAGCGACGCGGGCGGACTGCATGCCGCCGCTGCGATCCCCACGAGCGCGCTCCGCGCCAATAGCATCACCTTCACCGCAGCGGAAGTATACGTCACTGCTGGTGCTTTGTCTTCAAGCGCGGGATCCGGTCACCAAGCGGACCATCCAGAAGTACATGCGCAGCGTTCGCGGCAGGAACGGTGGCAGCGTCCAGCGCTGGGCAACCTTCCTGAAGAACCACGCCGAACGCATGTGGGTCTGCGACTTCATCCAGACCCACGACCTCCTGTTCCGCCGCGAACCCGATGACCCATACGACGCGTGAGGGATCAGGAGCGATCCGGCCGGTGAGCACGACGGCGGGGAGCGGCTTCGGCGCCGTCGACCCGCACGCCGCCGCGGCGAGGGAGAGCATCCAGGACTTCACGTCCGCATCGTGGCGGCGCGCGAGGCTTCGTGCTCGCACCGGGAGCCCCGAACGGGGAGCACGACACGCGGCGGTCCGCGAGCGCCACGGCCGCGCCACCGCCGCCCGAGCGGGTCGAGGTTGCCGCCGCCGCGATCGGCGAGCCGCTCCACCGCGCCGGCCGTCCAGTTTGCGCTCGGCGAGCCCCACCTCGAGCTACCGAGCGCGGACGCAGGTATTGAGGAACTGCCGTCCGAGTGGAGTCACCTCGATCGCGGCATGAAGGATCCTGACCGGGCCGGCCCGCGCCTACCTCGCGGTGGGGCAGATCCGTGACTGGACCTGGCGGCCCTGATTGCCTCGAGCCGTCGGTCCGGTCCGGCTATCCCGCGTCCGGCCGCCGGCCCCACGCCGAGATCATCGGCGACAGCGTGACATCGAGCGCCCCGGCATCGACGGCGGCGAGGTGGCGCTCGATCTCGTCGGCGGTCGCCCGCCCGCTGGCGATCAGCCGATCGCGCACGTGCTCGATCGTCCGGCGCTCCAGCGCGGCGCACGCCGGCAATGCGATCGGAAAGTAGGCATCGGCGGCCACGTCGCACAGCCCGGCGTCGCGCAGCGCACGCGGCAGCCGCCGGCCGTACGCCAGATCGGCGCCGCGCTCGGCGAGCAGCGCGCGAAACTCGGTGCGCAGCCGGTTCGCCAGCACCTCGGCCGGGCTGCGCGCATCCAGGCACGCCAGCGGCTGCAGCGCCGGATCCGCGTCCTCGACCAGGAGCCAGCCGCCGGGCCGCAGCGTGCCGATCATCTGGCGCAGCGCCCGCTCGCGCTCGGCGACATGGACCAGCACCAGCCGCGCGTGGACCAGATCGAACGTCAGCGCGGGCGGCGGATCGGCCGCGACATCGTGGCGCTCGATCGTCACGTTGTCGGCGGCCGCCGCCTTCGTCCACGACACGTCGATGTCGGTGGCCAGCACCCGCCCCGCCGGCCCGACCCGCCCGGCGAGCCAGCGCACCACCGACGCGCCTCCCGCCCCGACCTCCCAGCATCGCCAGCCCGGCGCGATCCCGAGCGCGTCGATGTGGCGGAACGTCACCGGATCGAACAGCGCCGCGAGCGCGTCCAGCCGCGAACCGGCCACGGCGACGGCATTGTCGAGCAGATATCCATCGGCCACGGCCACAGTATGCCGCATCCCGCGGCGCGCGGTCAGCGCAGCGCCAGGGTGCGGCCGCGCCAGTCGGGCATCAGCCATGCGCGGCCGGGGCCGAGGTCGGCGAGGCGCGACGACTGGTGCTCGACGGGGAGGGCGCCAACGCCGCGATGCTCGACGCGGCCGTCCTGGCCGGGTTCCTGCTCGAGCACGAGGATGACGTCGAGACCGCGCTGGCCCGCTACGAGGCCGACATGTTCCCGCGCGCCGCCGAGGCGGCCCGGCAGTC
>JBGQCL010000530.1:0-8057 GCA_041495365.1 Kofleriaceae bacterium
CGACGCCGCGCCGGCGCACGTCGCCGACGAGGCCCGGCCCGCGGCGACGGCCCCGGAGGCCCACGCCCCGGCGGTCGCGGTGCCCACCCCGCCGCCGGCCCCGCCGAGCGCGCCCGCGCCCGCGCCCGCGCCGGCGGTGGCCTCCGCGCCCGAAGCCCCGGTCAAGAAGGACGAGATCGACGTCGCGGCGACCCGCGCGGCGGTGCTCGGCCACGTCGCCGCGATCCAGCAGTGCTACGAGCGAGCGAAGATGGACGACATGACCCTCGCCGGCGCGGTGACGGTGCGGATCACGATCGCGCCCGACGGCGCGGTCACCGGCGCCGAGGTCGTGCGCTCGACGATCCGGTCCGCGGCGGTCGAGCGCTGCGTGACCGGCGAGATCGCGCGCTGGCGCTTGCCGCGGCCGCGCGGTGGCCACGCCGCTTCCTTCCTGTATCCATTCGTGTTCGAGTAGCGCGCGGGATGAGGCTCGCAGCGCTGCTCACCACCGCGGTCGTCCTCGGCGCGGCCGCGGCCGCCGCCCAGCCCGCGCCGCGCGCCGCGCCGCCGCGGCCAGCTGCCGGGAGCGACGCCGAGCCGGTGTTCGAGCCCGAGCAGGTCTCGGCCGGGACGCCGCCGCCGGTCGTCGATCGGCCCGCCGGCGGCGAGCCGATCACGGTCGATCAGCTGGTGATCGCCTCGAGCAGCCGGCTCGACTTCAACTTCTTCGGCGACGTCAGCCTGCTGCAGCTGCGCGGCGCGGACCCGGGCTTCTCGATCGGGCCGCTCGGCTTCCAGGTCACCGCGCACCTCGCGGAAGGCCTGGTCGGCCGCACCGAGTACGCGCTGTCGTTCGACGGTGGCGACACGGTGATCGACGTCGAGCGCGCGTTCCTGGAGTACCGGCGCGGACACTGGATGCTGGCGGCCGGCCGCACCCACGCGGAGTTCGGCTACTGGAACAACGCATTCCACCACGGCCGCTGGCTGCAGCTGACGATCAACCGGCCGCGCGTGCTCCGGTTCGAGGATGAGGGCGGCATGCTGCAGGTCCACCAGGTCGGCTTCACGGTGGTGTACGGCCCGGAGCGCGGCGAGCGCGGCCTCGAGGTCGCGCTCGGGGTCGGCAATGGCCACGGGCCATCGATCGTCGACGTCCAGACACTGGGCGACAACAACCTCGCCAAGTCGGTGCTGATCCGCGTCGGCGCGGCCGGGTTCGACCACGACGCGCTGCGGTTCGGCGTCAACCTGGGCATCGACCAGATCGCACCCGAGCCGAGCACCGTGCGCCCGCTGCTCCCCGGAACCAGGATCTTCGAGCTGCTGTCGGGCGCGTATCTCGCGCTGCGCTCGGACCCATGGATCGCATTCAGCGAGGTCTACAACGTCCTGCACCACGCGATCGGCAGGACCTGGCAGGTCACCGACGGCTTCGTCATCGCGGGATACCGCGTCGGCGCGTACACCCCGTATGCCCAGCTCGAGGCCCGGCGCGGCGATGGCCTGTTCGATCCGTTCTACAACCCGGACCCGATGGCATCGCCCGAGGCAGCGATCCCGAGCAACTTCGTCGAGGGCATTCTCGGCCTGCACTACGATCTGAGCACGTGGAGCGCGCTCAAGCTCGAGCTGTCCGCGCGGCGGTTCCAGCGCCTGGACGACGGCGTGGTGGCCAACCACGACGACTATCGCATCGAGCTCAACTGGTCGTTCGGCCGGTAGCTCGGCACCAGCGACTTCGATCACGGGATACGCTGGGTTCGCGCGATTCCTTCCCCGATCTTGCGGAGGATTCCGCGCAGATTCGGTGTTGCCCCGGATCGGGCCGCGTCTCATTCTAGGGGACATGCGACAGCCACGCAGCGCGGTGGGGACCGAGCAGCAGTCCGGGTCGTCACCGGGCGCATCCACACACGCCGTCGGCAAGCGCACGGCCGTCGAGGCGATCCAGCTCGCGCGCGCGCCGGGCGCACCCGCGGCCGCGGACCCCGCGGCGGTGGCGAGCGAGCCGGCCGCGGGCGGCGCGCCGCTGCCCGATGGACTGCGCGGCAAGATGGAGCGCTCGTTCGGCGCCGATTTCTCCGGGGTCAGCGTGCACCAGGACGGCCGCGCCGACGCGATGGGCGCGCAGGCGTATGCGCAGGGCGAGCACGTCCACTTCGGCGGCGGCCAGTACGATCCGTCGAGCCACGGCGGCCAGGCGCTGCTCGGCCACGAGCTCGCGCACGTGGTGCAGCAGCGCGAGGGGCGGGCAAGCGTGCCGCAGGGCAAGGGCGCCGCGGTGGTCGCCGATCCGGGGCTCGAGGCCGAGGTCCGGACTCACCTTCGGCAATCCGATCGCCGCGTTCCAGGCCGCGGTCACCGCGGTCCGGATGTTCCGCCGCATCCTCGATCTGATCAACACGCCGGGCCTGATCCAGCAGGCGATCCAGCTCGCGCTCGCGAAGGCCGGCATCTCCGTCGCCGACATCCAGAGCCTGGTCAGCGAGGCCCAGACCGTGCTGATCGAGTCGCCCACCGTGGGCATGAACCCGATCGCGATGTACCACCTGGTGCGGTTCATCGGGCACGTCGCCGAGATGGTCGGCAAGCTGATCGCCGCGATCCCGGCGGTGATCGCGGCCGTCGAGAAGATCTACGAGAACATGAAGCGCGGCAACCGCGAGATCTACGAGAACGTGGCGCCGGCCGCCCACAACTTCCTGCAGGCCGCGCAGGGCGCGTCCAGCGGCGTGCCGGGGCCGATGGCGTTCGCCGGCGACACCAACGGCTTCCTCGCCGCCGCGTTCACCGAGTACGGCGAGGTCCGGCGGCTCGGCGATGAGGCGCGCGCGGCGCCGGGCACGCCGGAGGCGGCGACCAAGCGGCAGCAGCGCCACGACAAGGCGATGCACGCCAACCTGCTGGTCGGGTTCCAGGAGCAGCTGGTGATCCTGCAGCCGATCTTCAACACGATGATGCAGGAGCTGACCGCGATGAACGGCACCATGGTGCTGCACGATCCCAACGGCGCACACCCGCTGGCCCACAACTGGGGCGACTTCTACACCCGCATGGGCATCGATCCCAGCCGGGCGCCGGCGGATCCGCGGACGATCACACCGGGCAGCCTGCCGCCGCTGCTGCCGCCCGCGCAGCGCCAGGGCACGATCGCGTCGTACTTCAACGACAACGTCGACAACGAGAAGATCCACCAGGCGCCCCCGCCGATCTCGCCGGGCTGAAGCAGCTACCCGCAGCGCGCGGCCGGCGTCACGCCCCCGGCTGGATCGTGAGCCGGCTGCTCGGCGCGACGCCGGTGCGGGTCACCCTGCCGCCGTCGGGGAAGGTCACGCGGACATCGACCGCGCTGCGCGTGCCGATGCCGAAATGATAGACTTGGCTGGCCCAGGCCCGGCCGGTGAACAGCGCCCTGGGCGGGGTCACCAGGTGGTTGGCGTCGCCCGCGAAGCCGGCGTCGAACACCTCGATCGTCGCCGATCCGGGGAAGAACCCGGTGACGGTCGGCAGCGTGACCTTGATCCAGCCGTTGGTGGTCGACAGCTTCGACGTCCACAGCCCGAAGCCGCTGTCGGTGGCGGGCATCCCGGAGTCGCCGCTGCCGCCGAGATCGATCCGGCCGTCGTCGTTCCAGTCGCCTGGCGCGAGGTTGTCGGCGTAGAACTCCTCGAGGTTGATGCCGCTCTGGGTGGGCGGGATCGCCGTGTAGCTGCCGTCGGGCAGCTGGCGGTAGATCGACGCGCCGGGGGGCTGCCCGTCGTTGTTGCCGAAGCCGCCGTGGATCAGCACGACCTGCGAGAGTAGCCCGCTGTTGTCGATGTCCACCGGGTAGTGCTTGAAGCCAGGATAGAATGGCAGTGCGGTGCGCGGCGTGGCGGTGAACGTGACGGTGCAGGTGCTGCCGCTGCGTTTCTGGATGTACCACGTCTGGTTGTCGCGATACCCGGTGACGTCGGTGCCGATGTCGAGGCAGCCGTCGCCGTTGATGTCCTCGATCCGCGTGATCGGCCCGGTCGCGCCCTCGAGGCCGGTGCCGGACCGCATGTGGTACGTGTGGTCGGCCTGGCCGAGGAATACCTGGTGCCCCGCCAGCAGCGTGTCGTACGGGCCGCGGCTGTTGGCCGGCGCGGGAACGCCGACGATCTTGTCCGGGATGCCGTCGCCGTTGAGATCGAGGAACGACGAGTCCGCTGCGGCGGCGCTGGGGTCGGTGATCTGCAGCGACAGGAAGTCCGTGGTGGTCGGCCAGTGGTTGATGTCCGGATCGCCGTTGTTCAGCCGCCAGAAGTGCGGCACGGTCTGCGCGTAGTACGTGGCATAGACGTCGAAGACGGAAGAGTCCACGACAGGCATGCTGAGGACATCGATCTTGCCATCGCCGTTGACATCGGCGAACGCCAGGCCGTCGCCGGTCCCGAAGCACAGAAAGCTCGGTCCGCTCCAGTCGCTGTGGGTGGCGACGCCCTGGTTGACGCAGTGGGTGCCCAGCCCGTACCAGCCGAGGAAGAACAGGTCGACCTTGCCGTCGCCGGTCAGATCACCGACGAACCGCATCTCGTTGGAGCTGCCCAGGATGGGCTCGTCCACGGTCGACGGCACGAACGACACGGTGAACAGGTTGCGACCGAACCCGGCGCCGGTGTTGAGGAACAGTCCCGACAGGTGAGGCGCCTGGCTGTGGTTCACCGCGTAGTAATCGAGCCGGCCGTCGCCGTCGAGATCGGCCAGCCACGAGCCGTAGGCAAGGGTGTTCGTCGGGTCGAACCGACCGGCGGACGGCGGCTCGTTCGAGCGGAGGATGCCGGCGGCCAGGCCGACCTGGGTGAACGCGATGCTCGGGTCCGGATCGACGATGCCGTTCCCGGGGGGCCGCGCGTCGCTGCCGCCCGACGATCCCGCGTCATCACCGCCCGGAGGCATTCCCGCATCGTCACCGCCCGGCGAACCGGAATCGCTGCCGCCGGTCGGTGGTCCGCCGCCGCTGTCCGGCGGCAACATCGCGGGCCGGTCCTGTGCCGCGTGGCACGCCGCTGCCAGCCAGAGTCCTCCGAATCCGATGATGAGGAGTCGCTTCACGGTCATTCGACAGTCCCCTGGTCAATCCGAGCAAACACTCGATTCGCCGGTCCCCGCGGCAAGCCCGCGCCAGTCTCCTCGATCGAGCACGTCCTGCATACCGCGTGATGTGGCTTCCAGGTGATTGTCGATCCGATTCTCACGGATCCTCACGAATTGGATGTAGCAATGCATCGGGGTGTGTCGGTCGTGAACCTGACATGCCGGATCCGGGTATGCAAAGGTCCGTGCAGGCCGCAGGTGGTTGACCCGCGCGGTGGCGCTCATCCACGCCGGGCCGGCCGCCGCATTCCGCGCCGCGGATCACGGACAAGACGCCCCGCGGATCGCTCAGCGGTACCTGTGGGTCAGCTCGGCGATCTTGCGCAGGGTCAGCACCGCGTCGTCGGGCTGCACCACCGCGGCCGACAGGTCCCCGTAGTGCATCTCCAGACAGTGCAGGAGGTGGCGCTTGATCTGCTCCTCGTCCGGACCGTACGGCACGGTGCTCGTGTGGTAGAGCGCCGCTCGTCCGACGACTCCGACGACACGCCGTACGACCGCTCCCCATCATCGTCTCGTAGCACAGGTTGTCGCACAGCCAGCCCGCGGGTGGACCCGGGCGCCTGCGGCCACGACGCTGGAGGTTCATCGCCGCAGACGTCACGGCACCCGGCCCGCTTCGGCGAGCGAGCCGGCGCGGCGACCCGCGCGATGGGCGCGGGTCGCTCGCGATCGCCCGGGGGCGCCCGGGGGCGATGACCCGCGGGGTTACCGCGTCTCGTTCAGGATACAGACGCCGTTGTCGAACCCGCTCAGGCTGGTCGCCGGGGCGGCCCGCATCGCGAGCACGCCGCCCTCGGGGGGGGCGATGCCGTGCGCCGTGCAGGTCGAGGGCTCCGGGATCTGGATCGGGAACGGCGTGTTGGTGATGCCGTCGACCTCGATGTCATCGAGCAGCCAGCCGGTCTGCGAGGCCGCGGCGTCGGTGCCGATCCGGAACCGGAACTGGACCGTCAGCCCGGCAAACGCCATCCCGAAGTTGAGCGACACCGGGACCAGCGCCGGGAAGCCCGGGCTCGTCCCGCTGTACGCCTGGCGCCCGGCGATCGGGTTGCCCGAGCCGACGAACAGCGCGCCGGTGTAGCCGGGGGTGACGCCGAACGTCGAGACGTCGCTCCACGTGAGCCCGCCGTTGAGCGAGATCTCGATCACGCCGCCGTCGAACAGCGAGCCACCCGAGGCCTCGAGGTCGAACGCGTGGTTGAACTTGAGCACGAGCGGCTGGGTCGCGCCGACGGTCAGCGCCGGCGACGTGAACTGCGTGTCGGTCGGGAAGCCGGCATCGGCGCCGAAGTACAGCTGGTTGGCGGCGATGGCGGCGTGGCCCCAGACCGAGGTCGAGATCGCGTCGCCGGTCGGCGTCCACGGCGTGGCCCGGGTCTCGGCATGATCGATGTTGGACGCGTTGGGCACGTCGTCCACGCCGGTCTTCACCAAGATCGTGGCGTCGATCCCGTTGCGGTCGCAGGTGCTCTGGCCGGTGGTGTGCAGCTTGATCGAGATGGTCGTGTTGCGCGGCGCGGTCGGCAGCACGGTCACCGGGATCGAGAGCTGGGCGCTGGAGAACGGCTGCATCGCGGGGATCACGATCGGCGCGCCGAGCTTGATGCCGGTGCTGGTGGTCGACGCGGTGACCGTGACGCTCTCGGCGGCCAGGATGCCGTTGTTGGCGAGCGTGAACCGCAGGTTGCCGGTCTCGCCCGGATCGAGGAAGCCGTCGTGATCGCACGAGATGCCGTCGTCGGTCAGGCTCATCCCGCCGACCGCGAGCTTGCCGGCGAGCGTGCCGTTCTCGACCACGCCCGCGTTGGTGGGCGACGAGACCAGCGGCGACACCGCGCACGACCCGGCGCCGCGGCCGGCGAACGCCGCGGCCATCAGGATCATGTCGTCGCTGTCGAGCGCGCTCGCGGCCGCGAGGATGCCGTCGCGGCCCTCGGTGATGGTCGCCTCCGGCGGCGTGAGCAGCATGCCGGCCACGACGTAGTCGGCCATCCGGCGGCGCGCGACGGTGACGCCGTGCGCGTCGGCCAGGACGTTGAACGCCTCCCACATCATGCTCGCCCAGACCTCACCGGTGTTGTGGACCTCGCTGTTGGCCCCGCCGCGGTTGCTGCCGGCCGGCAGCGGGTTCTCGTCGCCGATGTGGCGGAAGCTGAGGTCGTTCTTGGTCCGGTCGCGGCTGTACGGGAACCGGCGGATGCCGAAGTACCCGACATTGGAGGTCACGCCGTCGGACAGCGCGTAGGTGCCCTCGGCGTAGGTGCCGTCGCGGTTGTCGCCGTCGCGCGCCATCATCATCAGGGCGTTGAAGTCGCCCCAGCCCTCGCTCATCCCGGCGCACTGCTGCGTGCCGCAGATCGCGAGCCGGTGGTGCAGGTAGTGGCCCCACTCGTGGGCGACCACGCCGTTGTCGAGGTCACCGTCGCGCTCGGGGCCGGACGCGGCGCTCTGCAGCTCGATGGTGACCGGGCCGGCGGCGAGCGCGGCCTGGAGGGCCGCGCCGTCGGTCTTGCCGATCGCCAGGCCCGGGATGTTGGCGGCGGCGCTGCCGGCGAACGCGCGCGGATCGTCGCTGGCCGGGTCGGCAATGATGATGCCGATCGCGCCGGCGGCCTTGGCGCTGTTGACCGTGGCGGCCGAGCCGCACACGCCAGAGAACGTGACCAGCGCGATCTTGCCGGCGACGCTGTTGGTGATCGGCTGGCAGCCGTCGTTGGCCGGCGGGGTGCCGTCGGCGACCTCGATCAGGGTACCGGTCAGGTCGAAGTTGCGCGGTCCGGCGGAGAACGGCTCGCTGCGCGGGGTGCCGGTCGGTGCGAACAGGCCGGTGACCGTGCCCGCGGTCCACAGGAACATCCGCATCCGCGGCCGCCCGCCGTCGGCCGGCGTCGACATGTCGGCGTTGTTGCGCAGGCCGGTGTTCGCGCCCGCCTGCGAGGTGACCAGCAGCG
>JBGQCL010000531.1:0-8048 GCA_041495365.1 Kofleriaceae bacterium
CTCGGCGAGGGCCGTCGCGGCCGCGGCCGTCTGCGCGGGCTCGCGGTGTTCTGCGCATCGCTGTGGGCGATCGCGTATGTCGAGGAGCTGGTCTGGGATCGCGCGATCTGGCACGACCGCGCGTGGCTGTTCGGGGCCGGCAACGGGGTGGGCCGCGCGGCGCTGCTCGTCGTGCCGCTGCTGGCGGTTCCCCAGCTCACTCACTACGTGCTCGACGGCTTCCTGTGGCGGCGGACCAACCCCCGGCTGGGCAGGCTGCTGTAGATCCGCCACAAGCCTGACACGGTGTAGACACAGACGCGACGGGCGCCGAGCCGATCACACACCGGTAACGGCGCCCGGCCTGGCCAGCATGGGGGGTCGCGTTTCACCCGGGATGAAAATTTTGAGCTCACGTAGTGGGGTCAGTGTGCCCCATCGTCACAGCGAAACTCTGTCATTGTCATTACGACCGCCGATCCGCTATCCAGATCGATACGAGGTGGCGATGGAGCGTGAACCGGCATTGCCCGACCACGGAGCTGGGGTAGGCGGCGCGGACCGCATGGCCGCCGCGTCGGGATCCGGCGCGCCGGTGCTCGCGGCCGTGCGGGCGTTCGCCGCGGCGGTGTGGGACACGGTGGCCCGGCTCTGGCTGGTGACCGCGGCGTGGCTCGGGCTCGGCCGCTCCGGATCGCGGCGGCTGGCGCAGATCACCGATCCGCGGCGGTTCGTCGCGGCGGCGATCACCCCGGCGAGCCGCACGCTCGCGCTCGCGATCGCGTTCCTGCCGCGCAGCCGGCGCAGCGAGGCCGCGATCGCCGTGCTCGCGGCCCGGGCGCTGCGCGCGCTCCACCGGCTGGCCGATCCTGCGACCGCACGCGACCAGGTCAGCGCGGCGATCGGCTATCTCGCCGACGAGGCCGCGACCCGCGACGCGCCCGAGTTCCAGATCCGGCTCGCGCCGTGCGACGCAGAACCGGCGCGGGAGCGCGATCGGCTCGACGCGGTGCTCGCAGCACAGATCCCGATGCTGCGCGCGGCGCTCGAGGCGCTGCCCAACGATGCCCGGTGGCGCTGCCGCGATGCGATCGATCGGATCGGCGAGGGTGCGCTGACCGCGCGCAGCGATCGCCCGGGCGTCGGCCGCGTCTACGTCGAGGCCGTGGTGTACGCGGCGCGGCTCGCGGCGCCGCAGGCGCGCGCTCCGCTCGCGGCGTGCAAGGCGGCCGGGCGCGGGCTGCGGTTCGCGCGCTACCTCGACGGCAGCGGGGCGGATCGCGACGTGGTGCTCGACCGGGCGCTGCCCGCGCTGGCGTTCGTTCCTCGACTGTGGCGCTGGCTGCCGGTCACCGCGGACGCCGGCGTCCGCGCGGCGGTGACCTACGCGACCCTGACGGCGCTCCCGCTGTCGGCGCGCGCGTTCGGGGTCGCGCTGCCGTGGCGCCTGCGCCACCCGCTGCGCGCCGCGCTGGCGGCGGCCTGGTCGCGGGGCAGGTTCCTCGCCACCGCCGACGCGCTCGATGCGCTGCTGCACGCGACCCGGCGCGCGCTGGCCGAACGGATCGACGGACCGGCGGTCGCGACCGCGCCGCCCGACACGGGGGTGCAGGACGCCGCGCGGCTCTCGCCTGCGATGGAGCTGTCGCACGCCCCCGCCGAGGCGGCCGGCGCGCCGGCGCCGGGTGCGCGAGCGGCGCTCCGCCCCGATGGTCCCGGGGTGCGACCGCTCGAGCTGACCGCAAGCAGCACGGGCCTGGGTCGCCCTCGCTAGGGCTTGTCGCCGTGGAGCCGGACGAGCAGCTGCCGGGCGTCGGCGGCGTTCGCGCCGCTCGGGAAGCGCTGGAGGTAGATGCCGAGCAGGGTCTCGGCGCGGGCATCGTGGCGATCGACCGCGAGCCGCGCGGCGGCGAACAGCGCCGGATCCGCCCACCGGCTGGTCCCGCGCGCGAGCGCCAGGTAGCCGGTGAGCGCCGCGCCGGGCGACGTCGCCTCCAGCGCCGCGAGCCGGTCGTACTCGGCGCCGTCGCGATCGATCTGGGGCGCCGTGGGGTGGGCCCCCGGCGGCGGCTCGGGACGCGCGTCGGCGCTGCCGGCGGACGCGTGCGCAGGCGATCCGGGGCGCGCGGGACGATGCGGGCGAGCAGGGGCCGGCGCGCCCTCGGGGGCCGCGGCCGGGACCTCGGGATCCGGTGCCGCGGTCGCCGGGTCCGGGGGCGGCACGGGCTCGGCCGGCGGCGGGGCCGCGGCCGCGATGATCAGGCGGGGCGCGTCCGACGACCAGCGCTGGCCTGCGCCGACCGCGACCTCGCTGCCGCGGAAGTTCACGTCGACCTGACCGTGATCGACCTCGACCGCGATCCGCTCCTCGGTGCGCAGCACGCGGAACCGGGTCCCGACCACGCGGACCATCGCGTCGCCCGCCCGGACGATGAACGCGGGCCGCGACAGCCGCGGCGCGACCGTGAACCACGCCGCCCCGCGCTCGAGCGTGACGGTCGGGTGCTCGGCCTCGTGGCGCATCACGAGCGCGGTCGAGGCGTCGAGCTCGATGTGCGAGTCCCCGAACAGCACCGACGACGGCGCCGCCCCGGTCACCACGCGCGATGGCTCGTCGAGCGCGCTCGGCGCGCGCCGGACCGCGATCAGGAGCACGGCGACCGCGGCGGCGGCCGCGAGCGGCGCGGCGACCAGCCACCACCGCCGCGGGCCGGGCGACGGCGAGCCGACCGGGCGCTCGGCGTCCAGCTCCGACCACACGCCGCGCTCGACCCGCGCCCATGCGGCCTCCGACAGCGGCTCGATCGGCGGTGAGCCGAGTCGGGAATCGAGGCGGTGGTCATCGGTCATGACGGACCTCCTTCAGATCTTCGAGGTATGCCGCCAGCACGGCATCCTTGCCGGCGCGCCGCATCAGCTCGCGCCGGGCACGCCACACCCGGGTCTTGACCGCGAACACCGAGCTGCCGGTGAGCTCGGCCACCTCGGCGAGCGGCTTGCCGTCGATCGCCGCGAGGGCGAACGCGATGCGCTGCTTGGCCTCGATCCGATCGAGCGCGCCGTACAGCCGCCGCGCCGCCTCGCGGATCTGGACGTGGCGGCGGACGTCGGTGTCGCTCGCGACCGTCTCCTCGACCAGCGCGAGCTCGACCGCAGGGGGGCGGCGGCGCGAGATCGCGAGGTACGCGACGCGGACCGCGATGGTCTGACACCACCGGCCGAGCGTGCTGTCGCCGCGAAACGATCCCAGCGCCTTGAAGATCTCGATGAACGAGTCCTGCAGCAGATCCTCGAGGTCGCGGTTCGATCCGAGGATGCGAAACAGCGCCCGGTGCACGTTGGCGCGCTGCTCCAGGAACAGCGCGCGCTGCGCGGCGCGATCGCCGGTCGCCGCTCGCCGGGCGAGCTCGAGATCGTGTTCTCGCGTCGTGGATGCCGGGAATCCCACGACCATGTCAGTGGGCATGCGGTCCCGAAAGGTCGCAAGGTTTCATAGGTCGACGGCGATCACACCACCGATCTCGACGCCCGCGCCAGGTACCTGGAAAATCTCGGCAGGCGTGTCGGTCTTGGTGTAGGTGGGAGTGCCGAAAACCTCGTCGACGGCGAGGGTCGCGCCGACGGTGAACCGCGCGAGGCGCCAGCGCGCCCATACCCCGGCCCGCGCGGTCGCCAGCGTCGCGGTCTCGCTGCGCGGCGTGCTCATCTCGCTGCCGTCGAGCGTCGAGCGGCGGGCACCGAACCCGAGGTGCGGCTCGAGCTCCCACGCGCCGCGCGCGAACGTCCAGCCGACGATGCCGAGCGCGGCCCACTCGCTCCACGTGCCCTTGAAGCTCGCGCGGTCCACGCCGGTCGCGCTGCCGGTGTCGGCGGCGATCCCCAACCGCAAGCCCGCGCCGGGCCACGGCCGGATCGCCAGTGCGCCGCCGTACCGCGCCGAGACCGACGTCTCGTCGCCGCGCGCGATCCGGCTCGCGATCTGGGCCTGCACCCGGAGCTCGATGCCGGCCGCCGCGGCCGCGGGCGGTGGCGCGGGCTCGTCGGAAGGAGGAGGGGGTGGCAGCCGCATCATGGTCTTGATCGTCAGCGCCGCGGCGGCCGCGGTCGGCGGGTCGAGCACGCCGGCCTGGCTGGCGCGCCGCTCGGTCGAGTCGAGCTCGCGATCGTAGACCACGAGCTCGGCGCCGTCGCGCCACACCACGAACCGCGCGGTGTCGGCGTCGGCGCGCTGCGCGGCGATCGCGATATCGGTCGGCGCCGGGCCCTCGATCACCACCTGCAGGTGGTAGGGCGCGAGCGCCTGCTCCATCGCGTGGCGGAGCTCGGGATCCGGGTCGGCGAGCACGACGCGCTGCTGCGCGTGGGGCGCCCCGTGCGCGGCGCCGGACAGCGCCGCGGCGACCACCAGGGCCAGCGAGCAGGGACGAGCCACGTGCGCAGCGTAGTCGGTCTGGCGCGCGCGGTGGCGGCCGGTGCCGCGCCGTGTCGCCGCAGCGTGAGCGCGAGCTCAGCGATCCCGCCGGTTCGCGACGGAGATCACGGATCTTTCGGACAACTCGCAGCGATCGAGCGGCACCCGGGGTGGGTAACAACAATCAGCCGGGCTTCGCGCTGGCAGCCGCTGGCGTGGTGTGCGCGGCGCGCTCGGCGCGCCAGGCATCGAGATCCCCCGGAGTCACGTCGCGCTCGTGATGCAGCGCCCAGTTCACGCACGCGATGAGGTCGTCGGCGTCCTCGATCCCGACGCCGATCCGGATCAGCCGATCGATCCCGAGCGCGGCGAGCTGCTCGGGCGGAGTGAAGTACTCCGACACCGTCCGGTGGTGGTTGACCTTGGTGGCGAGGCCATCGAACGACAGCGCGTAGCGCGGCACGACGCACGACACCAGGACGTCCGCGATGTGCCGGTGCCGCGCCTCGTCAGCGCCGGCGACCCGGAACGCGAGCAGCGAGCCGGTGCGCCGGTAGTCGCGCGCGATCACGGCGGCGTCGGGGTGATCGGGCAGCGACGGGTGAAACACGCGCTCGATCCGCGGGTGGTGGGCGAGGAACGCGGCGAGCCGGGCCGCCGAGGCGCAGCGCCGGGCGTGGGCAACCTCGGCGGCGGGCAGCCCGGCCGCGATCCGCCGCGCGCGCTCGTCGTCGAGGATCCCGCCGCGCATCGCGACCAGGTCCATGAGCTGGTTGGCGAGCTCGGCGTCGTCGGTCGCGATGGTGCCGCCGAGCGCGGTGTCCTGGCCGCCGAGCGCCTTGGTCAGGCTACCGACCACGACCCGCACCCCGCGCGCGAGCAGCGGCGTGGCGAACGCCCACGGCGTCGCGATCGTCGAGTCGATCACCAGGTTGGGGGTCAGCGCGACGAGCGCCGGGATGTCCTGCGCCCGGGTCAGCGGGTTGGTGAAGGTCTCGGCGAGCACCAGCTGGGTCGTGGGCCGGATCGCGGCGGCGAGCCCGGCGAGATCGCCGTCGTCGACCAGCGCGATCTGCGCGCCGATCCGCCGCGCGCTGTGCTCGAGGAACGTGCGGGTCTTGTTGTAGACCTGCCGCATCACGACCGCGTGGCCGCCGGCGGTGAGCAGGACGTCGGCGACCAGCGCGATCGCCTGCATCCCGCTGTCGGTGACCAGCGCGGCGCGCGCGCCCTCCAGCCCGCGCAGCGCGGCGATCAGCTCGCCGGTGCCGGGCGTGCCGTAGCGCGCATAGAGGTGGGGCAGCTCGGACCACGCGCCGCCGCCGGCGAGCAGGAACGCGGCCTTGGCCTCCTGCCAGGCGACCACCTCGGGGGAGCCCAGCAGGTCGCGCTGGATCGTCCGGTGCTCCGGGTGGAGCCAGCGCACGCCGGTCCGGCGCGCCTGGGCGTCGAGCGCGGCGTGGAGCTCCCGGGTCGCCGCGGCCATGTCGGCGAGGGCAGGGCGCTCGCCGGGACAGCCGCCGGGATCGAGCCACGCGGCGATGCCGGGCGGGCGGGTCCGCCGGGTCGGCTCGTCGTTCATTCCACGACCCCCAGCCACAGCGTCTGCTCGACCCGGCCGAGCTCGCGGATGTGATCGGAGAGCTCCCGGATCTGCGCGTCGTCGCTCGGCGAGATCACGAACCCGTGGTGGGTGTGAAGCGGCTCCGATCGCGCCGCGCGGTTCTGCACGGTCAGCCCGGCGCGGCGGACCTGCGACTCGACCCGGCGCACCAGCCCGGGGTGGGCCTCGGCGCTGATCCGCAGGTAGTGGCGGCGCGGCGGCGACGGCGCCGGCAGGTTGCGGTGCGGCACCGGCCACTGCACCGAGTTGTCCTGGGCGAGGTCGATCAGGTCGCCGAGGATCGCGGTCGCGGTCGGCAGCCCGCCGGCACCCTTGCCGAACAGCGACAGATCGCCCGCGCTGGCGCACTTGAGGTAGACCGCGTTGTACTCCTCCTCGACCGACGCCAGCAGGTGCCAGTCGGGCAGCAGCACCGGCTCGACCGCCGCGGTCAGCTCGGCGCCGCGCCGCGCGGCGTGGGCGATCAGCCGGATCCGGAACCCCATCGACTCGGCGAGGTCGCAGTCGGCCGGCGACAGCTCGCCGATCCCGCGGACCGGCAGGGTGTCGGGCGGCAGCCAGGCGCCGAACGCGCGGTAGGCGAGGATCGACAGCTTGGCCGCTGCGTCGAGGCCGTCGAGATCCGCCGACGGGTCGGCCTCGGCGAGCCCGAGCCGCTGGGCCTCGGCGATCGCGCGATCGAGCGCCCACTCGTCCTGCTCGAGCCGCGTGATGATGTAGTTGCAGGTCCCGTTGACGATCGCCATCAGGCTGTCGATCTCGTCGGCGCGATGCGACAGGTGGCGGATGATCGGCAGCGCCGCGGCGGCCGCCGCCTCGCACAGCAGCGGCGTCCCGGTGCGCTGGGCGAGCACGCCGAGCTCGGCGAGCTTTTTCGCGAGCAGCGCCTTGTTCGCGGTGACCACCGGCTTGCCGGCGGCGAGCGCAGCCGCGACCGTGGCCTCGACCGCCAGGCCGCCGGCGACCTCGACGATCACGTCGACCTCGGGGTCGGCCACCAGCTCCAGGGCGGTCACCGTGCGGGCGATGCCATCTGCCAGGCGGCTGCGCGGCTTGTCCGGATCGCGGACGGCGATCCGGGTGACCCGGAACCGCACGCCGTAGCGCTCGGCCATCGCGCCGGCCTGGCGGTCGAGCAGCTCGAGCACGCCGGTGCCGACCGTCCCGCAGCCGACCATCCCGATCTTGATCTCGCGGACCGGCCGGGCGCCGATGCCCTCGAACCGGGCGCGCGGCGCGGCCGCCCCGAACGCGCTGGCGTCGCGCAGCAGCGCGGCGAGCCGGTCCTGGTCGGCGAGGAACGCGTCGTGGCCGTACTCCGAGTCGAGCTTCCACAGCGAGCACGTCGCGCCCACCGCCTGGAGCTCGCGGTACAGCTCGTGCTGCAGCGCGAACGGGAACACCAGATCGCCCGGCACGCCGACCACCAGGACGTCGGCGGTCACCCGCGCGAGCTGGGCGTGCAGCGACGCGCGATCGGTCCCGAAGTGGCTGCGGTCGATCGCCTCGGACAGCAGCAGGAACGTGCGGACCGGGAACCGCGCGGCGAACCGCTCGCCGTGGTGATCGAGGTACGCCGCGATCGGCGGGCGCTCGAGCCCGGGCACCAGCACGCCGAACCGGGTATCGAGCTCGTCGCGGCCGCGGTAGGTCAGCATGCCGAGCTGGCGCGCGCGGATCATCCCGGTCGCGACATCGCCCCGGCGCATCCCGTCGCGCACCAGCTCGCGCTGGAGGTGGCGCGTCGCGGTGCCCCAGCCGTCGGGCCGCAGCCCGGCCGAGATCGTGACCAGGCGCGCGCAGCGCTCGGCGTGGCGGACCGCGAACGCGATGCCGACCAGCCCACCCAGGCTCGCCCCGACGTAGGTCACCGGGGCCGTGCAGCCCAGGCCATCGAGCCAGGCGGCGATCAGGTCGGCGAGCCCGAGCGCGGACAGCGGCGGGATCGTCCCGCCGGCAGAGCCGGCAGGGTCCCCACCCCCCATCTCGCTTCGCTCGATCCCACGGGGGGCTTTGCCCCCCGCCCCGCCGGCA
>JBGQCL010000532.1:0-8037 GCA_041495365.1 Kofleriaceae bacterium
AACGGGTCGTTGACCACCAGCACGGCGCCTTGACTGGGAGCGCACACGTACGCGTGCCCGGCGTCGTCGGCCGCGACCCAGTGCGCGTCCTGGGCGGACGCCACGCTGCCGAGCACGTCGCGATCACCCGAGCGCCGCGAACGCCTTGAGCGCGCGATCGTAGCGCTGCTCGACCACCTCCCACGCGACGTTCTTGAAGAACGCCTCGACGTAGGACGCGGCGTCCGCGCCGTAGTCGATCGCGTAGGCGTGCTCGTACATGTCGATCACGAGCAGCGGCGCGCCGGACGCCAGCGCCTGGGTGTGGTTGATCGCGCTCGAGATCCGCAGCGCGCCGTCGTGCAGGTTGAGCGCAAGCACGACCCAGCCGCTGCCGCCGCCGAGCGCGAGCGCGCTGGCATGGAACGCGGCCTCCCAGGCCGCCGCGCCGTAGTCGGCGCCGAGCCGGGTGTCGAGCGCGCCCACGCGCTTGCCGCCGCCGCCGAGGTTGCCGAAGTAGTTCTCGTGCAGCGTGATCGAGTTGGCGAACAGCAGCTCGCGCTCGCGCAGCCCGGCGACCAGGTAGCCCGGCGCGCCGGGCTTGAGCGCCGCGAGGTCGGCCTCGACGCCGTTGAGGTTCTTGACCGCGCCGGCGTAGTTCTTGTCGTGGTGCGACGCGATCATCTTCTCCGAGATCCCGGTGAGCGAGCTCGCCTTGAACGGCAGCGGCACCGGCGCGTGCTTGCCGGGACCGGCGGCCGCGCGCGACCGGGCATGGGCTTCGGGGGCGGCGCGCGCGGCGGCGCTCGCGGCGAGCAGCGCGGCGCCGCCGGCGGCGCCGCTGACGAGGAGTTCGCGACGATGGATCGACATGGCGCGTTGATACGCCCGTTGCACGCGTGATACAAGTGCTCCATGCGCGCCGCGCGCCCCGGCCCACCGGCGAGGCCGCGATGACACCGGCGCTCCGCGACCGCCGCATCCTGTTCGTCTCCGCGTTCCTCCGCGCCACCACGACCAGCACGCTCGGGGTCTCGCTCGGCGGCTACCTCGCGGCGCTCGCCATCGATCGCGCCGCGCTCGGCGCCGTGATCTCGGCCGGGCTCGCCGGCGCCGCGCTCGCCGCGCTGCTCGCGACGTTCACCGCCGACCGGATCGGCCGCCGCCGGTTCCTGCTCGCCGTCACGGCGTGCGGCGCCGCCGGCACCGCCGGGTTCGCCTTCGCCTCGGGGCCCGCCGCACTCGCGATCGTGGGGTTCGCCGGCATGGTCAACGGCATGGGCAAGGACCGCGGCGCCGCGCTGATCCTCGAGCAGGCCGCGCTGCCCGCCACCGCCGGCGACGCCGAGCGCACCCGCGTGATCGCCGTGTACACCATGCTGCAGGACGCCGGCCACGCGCTCGGTGCGCTGCTCGCCGGCCTCCCGGTCTGGCTGTCCGGGCGCACCGCGCTGGACCCGACCGGCGCGCACCGCGCGATCGTGCTCGGCTGCGCCGTGGTCACCGCCGCCGGGATCGGCCTCTACCTCGCCCTCGGCCAGGCCGTGGATCGCGGCCGGCACGACCCGCGCGCGCGTCCCGGCGGCCGGCCGCGCCCGGCGCTCGCGCCCGCCAGCCGCGCGATCCTCACGAAGATCTCGGCGCTGTTCGCGCTCGACGGCCTCGGCGGCGGCTTCCTCACCACCGCGCTGGTCTCGTACTTCTTCTTCGAGCGGTTCGCCGCGTCCGAGACCACGGTCGCCGCGCTGTTCTTCGGCGCGCGCGTGCTCAACGCGGTGTCCCACCTCGGCGCCGCCTGGCTCGCCCGCCGGATCGGCCTGGTCAACACCATGGTGTTCACCCACATCCCGTCGAGCTTGCTGCTGGTCACGGTCGCATTCGCGCCGAGCTTCGGCATCGCCGCGGTGCTGTTCCTCGCGCGCGAGGGGCTGGTCGAGATGGACGTGCCGACCCGCCAGTCCTACGTCCTCGCGGTGGTCCAGCCGGCCGAGCGCACCCTCGCGTCCGGCATCACCAACCTGGTCCGGCTCGGCGCGTGGGCGATCGCTCCGAGCTTCGCCGGCCTGCTGATGACCGGCGACCGGCTCTACCTGCCGCTCGTGATCGGCGCGGTGATGAAGATCAGCTACGACCTGCTGCTGTGGCGCGCGTTCCGCGCGGCGCGTCCGCCGGAGGAGCGCGTCGAGCGGGTCGAGCGCGCGTGACCCAGATCACGCCGCAGCGTGGCCAACTGCTGAACTCGACTGGGCTCTTGACCTTCGATGGGCCGCCCCGGTCCGACGACAAGGCGATCTCCGGCAGATTCGTCCCGACGATTCGCAGCGCCGTGACGGCACCGGCGGGCGGAAGCGCCAATCCGGTCTGCTCGGCCGGCGCAGTCCGGACGCTCGGAGCACCGTTTGCACGCTCACGCGGCTCGCTCGTGGAGCTCTGCTGGTCCCGTTTCACGTTCATCGCGGTCGATGATACGACGTGACCCAGGTCGCACGTCTGTGCTGGCAGGGTCAGACGGCGCGAGACGCCCCGCACCCCGCCAGGCGTCCCGTGCAGCTGGAGCAACGCGAGCAGAATCGCCCGAGATCGCTCAGGCACCGATGGCCGCCGCAAACGCCTTCGGTGACCGAGCTCATGTCCACGAAGGAGCGCGCGGCCGAACCTCGCCGTACATCGTGCACGTGTCGTCCACGTCTCTGTTCTCATCCTCGCGCTACCGGACGCGAGGTCGCTCTGCATCGAGCCGTTGACCGGCACCCCGGACCCCATCACCATCGGGCGCGAACGATGACCCGAGCACTTTCTGTCGCCTTGCCCCTGTTTGCCGCCGCGTTCCTCGCAGCGCCGGGCCAGGCGTCCGCTGACGACAAGCCTCCGTGTTCGGATGAAGCCGCCGCGGTCAAGAACATGAAGCAGCGCGATCTGGCGCTGGCATACCCCAAGGACGCCCGAGCGCGAGAACACCTGGAAGCCGGGCGGCGCGCGTTCGGCGTGCAGCTGTACGACAAGGCCGCCGAGGAGTACACCAGCGCTGGTCTCGACGACGAGGCCCCGTTGATCCTGTACAACCTCGGCCAGACGTATCGCGCCGCGAAGGCGTACGAGAAGGCGATCCGGCAGTACGACCTGTTTCTCGAGCGCGGGAAACCCGGACCCGAGGTCCGCGCTCTGGTCCTGTGTCATATCGCGACGATGAAAGCCGAGCTCGAACATGCGGCGTCCACGGCGCCGCCAACCGGACCTGCAGCCGATCAAGCCGGAACAGGAACAATGCGCCGCGACGGCATCTCACCGGCGACCGATACTGCCACGAAGGTTGCGCGCCCCGACGGTCCGCCGGAGGCCACCGGAACCGATCGTAGCGGAGCTCGCGACGAACATCGCTCGGCAGCTTGGTACGATGACCACTTCCACGTCGCCTTGGCAGGAGTTGGCGTCGTGGGTGTTGTCGTAGGCGGTGCGCTCCTACTCGACGCGAAGAGCCTGAACGACAAAACTGGTATGACGCTCAACCAACAGGAGCGCGATCAGCTCAAGGACCAGGTGAGGACGCGCACCCTGTTTGGTGCAGCGGTCGGGATCAGCGGAGCAGGCCTCTTGACGATCGGGCTCGTCAAGCTCGCCCTTCACCATCCGACGAACACCACGGCATGGAACATTACGATCTCTCCCAATGGAATGATGGCATTCGGACGGTTCTGAGAGAGCTGATCATGCAGCTAGCGGAGATCCTGCAGATGACTACTAACTCACCTGGCCTGGGAATCCCTGGCGCACTCCTATGCTTGTCTCTACTTGCCGGCTGCAGCAGCCAGCTGAACGTCCAGTGCGTTCAGGATGAGAACTGCAATCTATCGAGTGGAGGGCTATGTATCAGCGCCCAGACAGGGAACCGCTGGTGTGCTTACCCCGACTCGGCCTGTCCGAGTGGTCTCCGCTTCTCGGATGATGACGTTGGAGACAGCGTGGGTGACACATGCACTCAGGCGTTCACCCTCACGGTGTCCGTTGGTGGCAGTGCTCCGGGAGTCATAGCATCCACTGCGCAATCGTTCACATGTACTTTGGGCACATGTAACAAGTCATTTCCGGCCGGGACTCAACTGGCACTCACGGCGAGTTCGATCAGCGGAGCGTTCCTGGGATGGTCGGATTCCTGCCATGGGTACGACAAGTGCGTGCTGACGATGGATCAAGATCTCACCGTGGGCGCACTGTTTGGAATCCCTGGACAGGCGCTGTGGGTGCGACAAGGTGGAGGCACTATCGATGATTTAGCGCGTGCGATCACAAGGGACAGTCAGAATAATCTGATTGTCGTCGGTGAGTTCCAGGGCAGCATGCAGATTGGCTCAATGACACTCAGAAGTGTCGGCGGCTCCGACATCTTTGTCGCCAAGCTCGAGACAGCAACAGGCAACGTGCTGTGGGCCAGGAGCTTCGGAGGTACGGCCGATGATGTCGGGAAGGCAGTTGCCGTGGACGATGCCGGTGGCATCTACTTCGCTGGGACATTCACCGGAACGATCGACTTCGGAGGAGGTGGACTCGGGAGTGGAAACGCCGATGGCTTTATTGCCAAGCTGACCCCTGCTGGGGATTACGTGTGGGCATACGGGATTGGTGGACCGGACTTCGATGCAGCCACTGGAGTTGCGGTTCATGGCAACACGGTGGCGGTCATCGGCAGCTACCAGACATCGATGACGATCAACGGCATGATGGTGACAGCCGCGGGCAGTGACGACATGTTCCTAGTCGAACTGAACACCAATGGCGTCATTGGCTGGGCAAAGGCGATCGGTGGACCAGCAAACGAAGATCCCAACAGCGTGGCGGTCGACAGCCATGACAACATCGTGGTGGTTGGACGCTTCGGCGGGTTAACCAACTTCGGCGGCGAAACGCTCACCGGCAAGGGCCATGACGATGTCTTTGTAGTGAAGTACGCAGGGAGCAATGGCGCACATCTCTTCTCCAAGAGCTTCGGCGGAGCGGGCTTTGAATCTGCAACTTCGGTCGCCATTGACTCTCAGGATAACATCTTCATCATGGGTTTCTATCTCACACAGATGGATGTCGGAGGTCCCACTCCGCTACCGGAGAGTGCGAGTGGCGACAAGATGTTTGTCGTGAAGTATTCGCTGGCCGGTTCGTATCTCTGGGCTACCTCATTTGGAGATCCGGCGAGTGTCATTGGTCTCTCAATCTCGACCAATACCACGAACGATCTGGCCGTTACCGGGCAGTTCTGCGGAACGATCTCCTTCGGAGGCGCGCCGATGTCGTCGGTGCGCTCGTGCTCGGAGTTTGACTGGGATATCTTCGTAGTCCGTCTCTCAGGAAGTACCGGGAAGCACATCAACTCGAATCGGGCCGGTGGCACGGGACTCGATGTTGGCTACGGCGTGACGCAGGCACCCGATGGACGCACCTTCGTTGCCGGTGCGTTCCAGGGGTTCGCCGAGTTCGGAGGGCAAGGCCTGACCTCGGACGGCGGCTACGATGCGATCGTCCTTGGCCTCGCGCCGCTGTGATCCCGGTAACTTTGGGGCTGCGCAACGAGTAGCCACGCTGCCGAGTTCGTGGAAGTCTCCAGGCACATGCACCCTGGACGTACCATGACCACATCGAGGAACTTGTTGCTGACGCTCTGCGTCGCATGCAGCGGCGGCTCCGGATCACATGATGCCGCTCCCGACATCGATAACGGAACGTGCGGCACGATGATCCGCTTCCAGGGTGAGTACGTCGATTGGGACAATGACAAGACGTTCTGTGGAATTTTCAACGCACAGGTTACGGTGCAAGGTAGTGGCAGTCCCCCTCATAGCCTTCCGCCGAATGGCCGGATTGATGTCTGCGTGCCTGATCAGGTAACGACTCCGATCGACATCGCACCTCCGGCATCGCCCCCGCCATGCTTGGTCGATACAACACACAATTATACACTGCCAGCGCTGGCTGTTGCGAACAAGGCGGTGATACTCGAAGGCGTTGTTTGGAGCGGCCGCAACTTCGTACAAGGACGCGAGACCGTGCAGGCGGGCAAGGCCCATGTGTATGTTCACATCTCTGGCCCAGCGCGTACTGTGTCGCTTGATGTTGCACACTCGCATGGGCCAACACAGGCCGTGATGACGGATACGTGGGCGCCGGGTGACACTGGTCATGAGGTCTTTATTCCTGATGTGGATCCGGCTGGCGGTACCGCTACATTGTCGGTGACGGGAGGGGCCAACGGCGCCGGAGCAATTCCGCTGGTTGCAGACAAGATCACCACGTTGACCGTGATCACGCATTAGCTGTGGAGATGGACGTCGCTCTGACGAGTTGATGCACGTGAAACCAAAACGTGGCCCCAATCCAGTACCGAGCCGGCGAGCCGCCGCGGCGGCATTGAGGCGCATTGCCCGAAAGGACATCCCCCTCTACACGGAACTCGATGCACCTCTGCGTCGTGCCGTGCTCCTCTACTGGGGCGACATGGCACGCGCACGCAAGGCACTTCGTCTCCGAGAACCCCCCGCGCGGCGCCAGGCATGGTCTCGCGAGCGCGTCATCGATGAGATCCGCAAGCTACATCGGGCTGGTCAGCACATGTCTACCAGCGCGCTCGCGAACGCGGGGCGCAACGATCTGGTCATCGCGGCGTTGAAGTACGTGGGCAGCTGGGTACGCGCTCGTGCCCTTGCAGGTGTCAGCTTCAAAGCGAATCGAGTGTTTCGGCTGCCTATCTGGGATGCTGCAACCGTCGTGGGGGAGATTCAAGCACGCCACGAGCAAAGACTCCCCCTCGCCCTATCCAAGGCGCCGAAGTCTTTGACATGTGCGGCAAGCAGAATCTTCGGATCGTGGCGCAGCGCCGTGGGTGCGGCAGGTATCGACTACGACTCGGTGCTGTTGCTGAGGAGCTATGATGATCACGAGCTTCTTGCGTGGTTGCGGGGGCTAGCACGCAAGAAGCCACACATGGCACTCTTCGATCTCGACAAGCATGGTGAACATGCAGTCGTCTGTCGACGACGCTGGGGTTCGCTGGAAGCAGCAGCGAAAGCTGCCGGACTCGTCGGGTGGCCTGTTCGCATCCGGCGTCGGGCGATGACTCGTGCACAGGTTGTGCAGGCTCTGCGCAAGTTGCATCGCTCGGATCAGCCCACGACGATATCGCACGTACGTGATGTTCCTGACGGACATTACATCATCAACAGCGCGTTTCATCATTTTCCTACGTGGAAAGACGCGCTCGACGCCGCGGAGCTGCGTGCCGACAGTGACCCGCGGGCATGACTCGCAGGCTGTAGGTCGAGGTCGGTGCGCCTGGAGCGATCCGCCGCAGGCTGGGATCGCACGATCAGCGTCATCCAAGCTTCGATCTGGTTCGGCCAGGCTCGACCAGCACCCGGAGGCAAGAGGGGCGAACCGCGCATGAGGTTTCGCGTTCGTCTCGTCGCTGCACGCCAACTTCGCGGGCTTGGCGCATCGTCCACACGCTTGGTGTCTCCGATGCGTTCGTCCGCGGTGAGCGCCTGGAGGTGGTCCGCGCTTGAAGGGGCCGTCCCGCTGGTGGCAAGATCCGCTGCGCTCGCACAGGCGCGCGCCCCATGCCTATCGCTCCCGGAACCATGATCGGTCAGTACCGAGTCCTTTCGCTCATCGGCGAGGGCGGCATGGGTGCGGTCTACTATGCGGAGCATGCTGTTCTGGGCCGGCCGGCCGCGATCAAGACGCTGCTCCCGCACGTCGCCTCCGATGCTGGCCTCGTGCAGAGGTTCATCAACGAGGCGCGCATCGCCGCACAGATGAATCATCGAAACGTGGTGGACGTGCTGGACTGCGGGATGTTTCCCTCATCGAATGCTCCGAATGCTCAATGGTATATCGCGCTGGAGTATCTTCACGGTTCCTCGCTGCACAAATTCATTGGGTGCGGATCCTTTGCATCGGCGGAAAGTTGATCGATTTCGCGAAGTTGGTTTCGGAGTCGCTATCCGGATCGACCGCGAGCGGGTAGCGTCAGCGGCCTGATGCCCACTGCGCGCGCCACGACGATCGCCAACGACA
>JBGQCL010000533.1:0-8017 GCA_041495365.1 Kofleriaceae bacterium
ACCCACGTACTCGAAAAGACCGGATCAGTAACGGTACGTCGTGCGAACCCAAGAAAGCCCCGGCCGTGGGCGTCGAAGCTTGGTGCTTCGTACTCGACCGAGAAGTGACGAGTGCCCGGTCCAGACTTCTTTCCAGGGGTCAGCTCCCATTCGGAGACCGCCCAGACGCCGCGGGAGACGCAGTACGTGGGGAACTTGCAGTCGGATCTGGTCTTTACTACGGGCGCGTAGCCGATCGAAGTGGCCGCACCGTACCCATCAATGACGCCGGTGAGCTGATCAGGTTTGTGGCCGGATCTAATGTAGAGATGCAGATGCCGCGGAGCCGGCCCATCCACGATCTGCGCCATGTCCGAAAGTCCGTCGCCGTTGACGTCGAGGATCTGCGATAGAAAGAGCGCCGTGTCACCGAAACTGTGCGCTGGAATCGTCGCACTGGTGCCGGGGCCCCCGGAAACAAGATGACCTCCAAATTGTAGACCGTGGAGACCGCCGGCAAACCTCGACCGGTACCAGAAGATCGAATTGAAAAGCCCCTCCGACACACGCGCCGGGCCGTTGACTCCCATCAGGACGAGGTCCGGATGTCCATCCAAGTCGACGTCCATGACGCGCAGTCCACCGTCGACTGGGGGCGCAAGGGGGTCGGTCGTGACGGGAGGGAATGACCAAGCGGGCGTCTTCAACGGTCCAGGAGCAACCGCCTCGCTCGGTTCGGGAAAACCGCGGGCGGTGTTCACGGAGATCAGGGGAAAACCCGATTTGTTTGGAATCCGAATCGCATCCGATGCGCCGTCGCCATTGATGTCGGTGAAGACATAGCGGAAGCTGCTATCGGATTCGTTTGCGGCTTCTAGAGTCGTAGGTTGTACGATGACAGTGCCGGCCGGGCCGGTCTCCGCGGTGGTAGCGCTGCTGAAGCGTTTCCGCAGTCGCTTGAAGTCGGGGTCAATGAGCTCTTGAAAGAGGAGCGAAGAACGACCGGCTCCGGCGACGTCCGCGGCATAGGCGTTCCAACCGCCCTGTACGTCGAAGTAGTTCGCCGTGCCGCTGGTATCGCTCATGATCCCCCACGAGGCGTGCAGCAACCCGGCAGCGTTTTTCCGGATGGCCCAGTGCGACCAAAGATAGAAACCAGGGCCACCCGTCGGCGGTGGAAATTTTTTGTCCGTCACCCGTTGGCGCAGGAATTCTGGCAGGCCGTCCCCATCGAGATCCGCGGCGTAAAGGCCGGTGGCCTGCGTGCAGGCGAATTGGTAACAACCACTTTGTTCGACCGCCTCCGTTGTTGATGGATAGGGGGCGAATCCAGCCGGCGTGAACTTGAGATACGTCCAGTAGGCAGGCGGCCCCGGGTCGCCGCCCCAGGTAATCGGGAACGCAATCTCCGCCGCACCATCCCCGTCGATATCAACGGCAAATGGTGTCGGAGGACGAAGGTGCGGGTTGTAGGTCTGCTTGAGCGCTGTCTCGATCTCGGGGCCGAATCCTGTGCCCGTGCTCAGCCGGTAGTACCACTTGTTCTCATAGAACCCGACCTGCGTCTCGCGCGAGAACCGCGGGTAGAGAATGTCGTCGCGACCATCGCCATTGAAGTCGCCCGTCACGAGGGCCCAATGCAACGAGCTCGGGTTGTCTACCGGCCCTGTGATACCAGTGTCGACGTCTGTGAATGAGATGTCCCCCGGCTCATAGTGAAGTCGCGTCGGGTGCTTGCACGTCCTCTTCGGGTCGCACTCGGTTATCGACTGAAGCAGACTTCGTCCGGTGATGCTTCCGGAAGTACCTAGATCGGGGCGATCGCCTTGGAAGGCCAGCTCGTAGTACCTGACTAATCCTCCCTCGCTGGGATTGGGAGCCCACATTTCAATGCGCGTGAGTAGATGCGACTGACGCAGTGCGAAACCGGAGATGTACGTCTCGGCTTGATCGGGTCGCGGCCTCGGGTCACCGTTGTAGAAGAAGCGCACGCTTCTTCGGCTCGGTCGATCGACGCCGCCCGCCGTCGCTGCGGCGTCGGAGGCTCTGGAGGTGTAGTGAATCGCGGTCGGAAGAAGCTCATAGCTGGTGCAAGCGAACGGAAACCCAGCGGCGCAGGTCGAGTCCGGGTCCGCATACTCGAACCACATTGCGTTGCCTGCGCGATCTGCCGTCTCGGACAGCAACCATGAGAATCGAACGAGCATCGCGGCCTGCTTGGTAATCGCTTCCTTCGCGTCGATGCTCCATCCGCGCCGCAAGCCTTCCAGGCGATTCCGGCTGCCGACGCCGTATCGCTGAATTCGGCCATCGCGACGAAGTATCGTAAATGTGGTCGGCCCGAGCCCATCGAACGAGTCGACGACCACCTTATCGAATGGCGCGTGCTCTGGCCGGTACTCGCGAATGTCTCCGTTCGAGTCCCGCGTCCCGATGAGGTAGTCACCGTCGAGGCAAAGGCGATCGCGCAAATCGAAATGAATCTCTTCGGCAATGCCGTCGACTCCAAATCCTCTGCTCGTGGTGGGGGAACCGAACGTCTTGTTGCATCGAGTAATTTGAGAGAATCCGGAGACACTCCAACCGACTCCAAGGGGACCATTTCCCGCGTAGCTGTTGTAGGTCAGTGAGATGTTCGGCTGCATGCCGGCACGACCCTGTGGGACCGCGAGAGGAATCGAGTAGGTGGCCGCCCCATCGGCAGCTGCTTCGAACGACCCCTCGAGTGTTCCGACCGTGGTGGTGCGCGGCAGATCGCCGCTGCGAGGCTCCTCGGTCGTAGTGTCTGCAAGAACGCCCGCGAACTCCCGCTCGACATCTGGTTCGAGAACCAGACTGCTCGAAGCGATGGTAACGACCAGGCCAGCGCCGGTCAACGAAGGCGGACACATCGCCGAGGTTGCCAACGCGCGCACGCGCGCGGTGCCGCCGCCGAGAGTCCACACGAGGGTCTTATCGGTCGCTGCTAGCGGCGTCGCGAACACAGCATGGTGATTACCGTGCTCGAAGAAAACTGGTTGGCCCCGCCCGGAGGGGTCAGGTTCGAAGATGTTCGTTGGACCGAGAACGGCCGCCACCGGAGGTCCGGAATTCGAGTAACCCCAGACCGCATACGCATTGCCGCTCGGCGTCAGGGAGAGACACTCGAACACCGGTGTCAGGGCGGCCGTGTCGTCATCCGTGCCACAACCTGGAAACCGAGGATGAGCAATGTTCTCGTTGGGTTCACCGCCTCCGCAGGAGCCAGGGACGATCGCCACGAGGAGAAGCACGAGCACGCGCAAGATCCGCTGCGCTGCTGCGAGCGACGCGGCAACGGGGTCTGCGCAAAGGCGAGACTGGGAGTGGTGCTTCATATGGGTCTCCAGAGCGCGAGGTTGTTCCCGCCAAGGGCTGTTAGCGGCCATGTATGAACTTGTGTAGGTACCGGTTGGGATTGAAGTGAGGCTTCACAGGCCGCGGCGCACCGGCTGGCACCTCGCTGAGGATCGCAGTCATCGGCCGGAGTTCTCGAGACCGAGCGGTCGAGCCGGCTGATCCCGTCGATGGTCGCGAACCACAGATAGCCGAGCGGATCACGCGCGCCGCGGTCGACGCGGTCGTTGGCGAGGCAGTCCGCCGTCGTGCAGACCCGGATCCGCCAGCGCTCCGCGCTCGCGGGCACGCCACGCAACACGATCCAGACCGCCGCCAACCGCCTCATGTCGTCGCTCATGACGAGTTGAGCACGGCCATCGGTAATGTGCACGAGGTTTGGTGCAGCGGGCCGCACGACACGGCTTCGTCGAGCTTTCACCGCGGAATCGCCGCGCGGCGGGCCGTCTATGCCTCGTAACCGGTGCAAGAACCCCGTGCTTGAAGGCCGCGGTGTGATGTGGCAGGGGGGCGCCTACGGCGCAGGGATGGTCGTCGCGCCTGGGCCGGACGGCACGGTACTCGCTCGGCGAATACGCCGTCGCTGGGGTCGGGCCCGTGCCAGCGCGCTACCGCGGCTAGCGCCGGCTAGCGCCGGCTAGCGCCGGCTAGCGCCCCTCCCTGACTGGACCTGGAGCGACCCACACCGCAGCGCGGGACACCCGCCTCCACACGCGCGCGGACGAGACCAGCGGTGCGCCAGTCAGGCGGTGGGCGGCGCAGCTCGGTGCGGCAACCGCGGATGTGATCGCCACGCAATCGACGCCGCGGCGTCGGACGACGAGGCCACCGAAGCACGGCGCCTACCCGGCCACGGCGCCGATCCCGCCGCAGAAAGCCCGCTGGGCCTGATCCGCTCGTTTACGCCTGCGCTACGGCCGCGCGTACTGCAGCAGAGCGCGTGGTCCCTCGGCTGAAAGCGGTGAGTTGAGCACGTCGTTCGGTACACCCATGTTCGCGAGCACATACTTCAGATTCCGGGCAGTACCCCAAAGTCGCTCGCTCTTGCCTACGACGTAGTAACGTGCACCGACAGCGTCAAGCTCCTCCCAGAACGACAGTGCCGCGTGTAGAAATGGCCGATGTCGATGCTCAGGCCACACCCATGGTCCGTTGTCGGATGACATTATCCCGAGAACGCCCCATGGAACTTGTAGCGACGCTGTGAACACCGCATCCGCGATCGATTCCTCCAAGGGCGTTGTCTCCCAGGCGAGTCGCCACGGCGCGAAGCTATGAAAGTTCGGAGCCGGCCCGAGGATGCTTCTGACCATCACGATCAGACCGGGGTGGTCGGCCGTGTCGAGCATCCCATCGTTGGTCATCAGCTCGATCAGTCCAGCGCCGCGCTTGAGCTGGGTGCCCACTTTGCGCATGCGGCGCTTCACCGTGGGCCAGTTGCCATATTGGATCGCAGGCAGCAACATGTTTAGGCTCCGACCGGAGCCAGCACAATCATCAGCATGAGGAGCAGGGCACCGCCAAGCGTGAGGGTAGTCACCGCCTGCCGCTGTTCTCGGATCAACGGCTGCAGTTCGATGCGCCAGGGACGCTCGCCCATCGGCACTGGTCGGGGCAGAGGCACCGGAACGAGACGTCCCCGACGGTACTGGTAGACGATCACGCCGGGCTGAGGTGACCAGAACATGCACACGCCGCCCGGCGCTGGGATGCCGCCCTCGGTCCCCGGCTCGCCGGGCGATCCAAGTTGCATCGCGACGCCAGCACGGCCGAAGAGTCCCACGTAGAGCGCAGCCTTCGCGGCACCGAGCGCCTGCGCCGTAGCTGGCTTGATCTCGTAGAGGTGTAGGCGAGTGAGGTTCACGATGTCGGGCCTCATGTTGAGCTCAGCGTCGCTCAGCGCGCCTGCGGCACCCTGGGCCTGGAGGATGCGGACGATGCTGCTGATCGGGCTGTAATTGGAGAGCACCTTATCCCCGGGATGAACGCTCTCGTATTGCCTGGCGATCCCTTTGTGCACTTCGTTACCAATATAGTACCCGCCCGGTTGATCACCCGGTGGCTCCCACGGACCTGGTTCAACGGGTGGCGGCATGCTTGCGCCAGCGATCGGACCCATGCCGGCGGACGCTGCATCAGGCGATGACGCGCGGTTCCTGTTGCTGGCGCCGACCTCTGGCGTCGACTCCGCGGCGCCTTGCTCGCGCATCGCGAGCACACCCTCCACGAGGGTCGTTGCCTCCATGCTCACGCCCCGGCGATGGAGCATCCACGAGAGGATCTGCAGCTGCAGGTCGGTGGGTACTTGGTCGAGCGCGACCGCGGCGCGCTGCAGCGCTGGGTGATACGGGGTGATTCGCGAGAGTCGCGCGAGCTCCGCAGCGCACAGCGCGGCGTTCAAGCGCGGCGATGCGCTGACGCGCGGCTCAAGCTGCAGCGCATACCCACAGGCGACAGCATCGCTGAGCTCGTCGAGCAGTCGCTGCGTATCGAGCCTCTCAAGGTGGGCAACCAGCGGATCGCCTCCGAGACTTGGCTGCCACGGCGCACCGATCAGGTAGGCCAGCTCGTCATCTCCGCGACGCGCCTGTGTGTCCGGCCCCGCAGGGTTGGGCCGACTCGCCGGCTCCGGCGTGTCCCCGGCGGGCTTCCGCTGCACTGGCGTTGGTGGCCCGGCACCGATCGCTCCGGGCGCTGCACCTGCCTCGATGTTGTGGGCGGTCGGCCCGACACCTGGCGCACGGACCTGGCGCTGCACAGTGAGCTGTTCGACGAGCGAGCTCTTTCCGGGCGAAAGAGTGGCCTCATGCCGCAACGGGCTTCGTGAAATGCCTCCTACGTCGCTGGCCCGCGCATCACGCTGCGCCATGGCCGGCTTGTATCATCGGCGTGAAGGGAGATCGCGGACAGCATCGCGGAGTTCATGGTGAGCACCTCGCGCCTCGCTCCCGCCGAGGGCTTGCTGGCAGACGGCAGGCGCTTGTGGCCGGTGTGCGAGGGCGCTCATCCCGGCCCACCGGCGCTGTCGCATCGGCCTGGCGCCGGGCGATGGCGCGGTCGCGGTCGGCCTGACACCGGTAGTAGTAGGCGCGGTCGCGGTCGGTCTGGCGGCGCGCTCGTGGTCGGTCTGGTGGGCCCCGCGGTCGATCTTGGCGGCGCTCGTGGTCCGCCCGGGTCGCCCGCGCGCGCGGTCAGCCTGCCGCCCGGGCCAGCGGCACGCTCGCGATCCGCCCTGCCACTGCCCCCTCGCGAGCGCCAGGCGCGGCCGGCGGGGCGCCTCGGTCGGGGTGCTCGCGGTCGGTCTGGGAGCGCTCGCGGTCGGCCTGGCAGGCTTGCGGTCGGCGCGAGCGGTGGCAGCGGCCAGGGCGAGCGGCAGCGGCCAGGGCGAGCGGCCAGGGCGAGCGGCAGCGGCCAGGGCGAGCGGCCAGGGCGAGCGGCCAGGGCGAGCGGCCAGGGCGGGCCTGGCGCGGGAGCCAGTGGCGCGCTCTCGCAGCCAGCCTGGCGCAGGGGTGCCGCGCGGTGGCCGCGATGGAAATCCTCCTGGCGACGACTCGCGCGGCCGGATCCCTTGCCAAACGCTTTGCCACAACCGGCGGAATCCGGCGGGCCGTGGCGGCATCGAGCGGGATCCGTCCGGGTGTAAGTGCGCGTGAGGGTTGCAGTGCGTCGACGACAAACGGGTTTCGATCGCCCCTCGCGGGTATTACACCCGAACCCCCCGCGCAACGAAACCGGGTGGCGGACTTTGGCGCCGGCCGCGCCGAAACCGGCCCCGCTGCGTGCTACAACCATGTTTGCTGCGGTGGTTCGAGCGCGGCAGCCGGACTGCGGCGCGGTGAGGAGGTCTGCAATGCGCGAACAGTACGACGCAATCGTCATCGGGTCGGGCTTCGGCGGCGCGGTCACCGCCGCCCGGCTCGCCCAGGCCGGCCGCTCGGTGTGCATCCTCGAGCGCGGCCGGCGATGGGACAAGCGGGAGTTCCCGCGCAGCATCGGCCAGGTGAAGAACGCGATGTGGCGCGACAACGAGAGCTATGGATTCATCGAATACAAGGTGTTCGGGCGGATCGACGTGATCCAGGGCGCAGGGGTCGGCGGCGGATCGCTCCACTACTTCAACGTCCACCTGCGCGCGCCCGAGGACATCCTCGACCGGCCCGAGTGGCCGGCGCGGATCAAGCGCAGCACGCTGGAACCCTACTACGACCTGGCGCAGGACATGCTCGACTCTCGGCCGCTCGAGCCGCGCCTGCCGCACTACCCGCTGCCCAGGCGGACCACCGCGTTTGCCGCCGCCGCGGCCGCCGCGGGGCGGACTGCGGAGCGCGTGCCGATCGCAGTGAAGATCGGTCCGGCGGGCGAGAACCGCCACAGCGGGGTGATCCAGGAGTCCTGCGACTACAGCGGCGATTGCCTGTTCGGCTGCCGCATCCATGCCAAGAACACACTCGATCTCACGTACCTGGCCATGGCCGAATCGAAGTACGGACTCGAGGTCTTCCCGTTGCACTCCGCGGACTGCATCACGCCGGCATCCGCGGGCTACCGGGTGGACTTCACGCGGCTCGATCCGCAGCGCCCGGGGACCGGCGAACCCGGCTCGGTCGTCGCCCCGCAGGTGGTGGTGTCGGCCGGCGTGCTGGGCTCGACCCAGCTCCTGCTG
>JBGQCL010000534.1:0-8007 GCA_041495365.1 Kofleriaceae bacterium
CCGCACCGAGCTGGCGCGCCACGCCGAGGCCGCCGACCGCACGCTCACCGAGCAGCGCGCCGCGGCCGCCGCCGCCCGGCGCACGCTCGACGAGGCGGTCGCGCGCCACGACGCCGAGCGCGACGCCGCCGCACGCGCCGCGGCCAAGGCGCTCGACGACCTGCGCGCCCAGCACGAGCGCGCGCTCGGCGCGGCCCACGGCGAGGCCGCGCGGGCCCGGGCCGCCGCCGAGGCCGAGCACGGCCGGGCGCTGGCCGCCGCGGCCGGCGAGCACGACCGCCAGCGCAAGGAGCTCGCGGCCGAGCACGCCCGCCAGCTCGGCGAGCTCACGACCGAGCGCGACGAGCTCCGCCGCGGTCTGTCGTCGGCGCGCGACGCCCACAAGCGCAGCGAAGCCGAGCTCGCCAGCGCGGTCCAGACCCTCGCCGACCGCAACGCCGAGCTGCGCGCCCACGCCGCGGCGATCGCAGAGCGCGATCAGCGGATCGCCGAGCTGCGCCGCGAGATCGAGGCGATCGAGCACGAGAACACGAGCTACCAGGAGCAGGTGCTCCGCGCCTACCAGAAGATCAAGGCCGACGAGGCGATGGTCGCGCGCGCCAAGAAGGCGATGGCGATCGCGCTGACCGTGCTCGACGAGCCCGCCACGCCCAAGGCCGAGCCCGACTGATCGCCGCGCGGGCCGCGACCGCCCGGGTGTACGATCCGCCGGATGACCACCGAGGGTGAGCTCAAGGGCGAGACCCGGCCGAGGCGCGTGGAGGTGCCGACCCCGACGATCGCCGACTTCCTCGCGACCACGCCGCTGTTCACCGGGTGCGATCGCGTGACGATCACCAAGATCGCCTCGCACGTGTTCCCGGTCGAGGTCCCGGCCGGCATGGTGATCGTGCGCGCCGGCGCGCCCACCCCGGGGATCGGGATCGTCTACTCCGGGCGCGCCACGGTGCGCGACGGCGGCGACACCCTCGAGGACGTCCCGGCCGGCGGCGCGTTCGGCGAGACCGGCGCGTTCCTCGGCACCACCCAGCCCCACGAGGTCGCCGCGGCCGAGGACAGCGTGGTGCTGCTGCTCAGCCACGACCTCGTGTCCCAGCTCGCGGCCCGGAGCGCCGCGTTCTCGTACGCCGCGGCGCGCCGGCTCGCCGCCAGGTCGTTCACGTCGCCGATGCCGATCCGGCGGCCGTCGCAGACCACCCCGCCGGCCGGCGAGCCGCGCGCCGGGCGCGGCACCGCACCGCCGATCCCGGAGGACATCCGGTTCGTCCGGATCTCGGCGTACGACCCGTCGCCGCAGGTGGTGTCCGCGGTCCCGGCCAAGCTGATCCAGCAGCACCGGCTGCTCCCGCTCGCGCTGCGCGATCGCACGCTCATCGTCGGCATGGTCGACCCGTTCAACACCGCGTCGCGGCTCGAGCTCCAGCGCGTGCTGTCGACCAGCAATGTCGTGGTCGTCGCGATCGGACAGGACGACTTCCACGAGGCCTACGTGCGGCTGCGCATCGACCCGGTCCGCGCCGCCCGCGGCACCCGCGGCCCCGACCCCGTGTCGCCCGATCAGCTCGTGTTCGACCAGGCCGACCAGGAGCGCGACGCCAAGCAGCCGAGCCCGGTCGGCGACGAGATCGTCGCGCTCGCCAGCCGGATGATCGCCCACGCGATCGAGCGCGGCGCGTCCGACGTCCACGTCGATCACGGCGTGACCGGCCCGCGGATCCGGTTCCGCGTCCAGGGCCAGCTCTACAGCTGGGACCAGCCGATCCCGGCGAGCGCGGGCAAGAGCCTGGTCGCGCGGCTCAAGGTGCTCGCCGGCCTCGATGTCACCGAGCGCCGCCTGCCCCAGGACGGCCGGCTCGGCGTGCGGGTCGGCAAGCGCGAGGTCGACATCCGGATCTCGACCATCCCGACCAGCCGCGGCGAGAAGGTCGCGCTGCGCGTGTTCGAGGCCCAGGGCATGCTGCGGCCGCTCGAGGCGATCTTCCACGACGCGCCGATCCTCGAGGCCGTCCACCTCGCGATCCAGCGGCCGTACGGCGCGATCGTCGTCGCCGGCCCGACCGACTCGGGCAAGACCACGACGCTGTACGCCGCGCTCGGCGAGCGCCTGCGGACCCGGCCCGACACCAACGTGCTCACCGTCGAGGACCCCATCGAGTACCGGCTCCCCGGGGTCACCCAGGTCCAGGTCAACCACGCGGTCGACCTCAGCTTCGCCAAGGTGCTGCGCGCGATGCTGCGCCAGGACCCCGACGTGATCATGGTCGGCGAGGTCCGCGACGACGACACCGCCCAGCTCGCGCTCGAGGCCGCGATGACCGGCCACCTCATGCTGACCTCGGTCCATGCCAACAACGCGGTCGGCGTGATCCAGCGCTTCGAGCATCTGGGCTGCGCCCGTCCGCTGATCGGCCAGTCGCTCGCGCTCGCGGTGGTCCAGCGCCTCGCCCGCCGGCTGTGCCCGCGCTGCACCACGACCGAGGTCCCGCCGCCGATCGTGCTCGCCAACCTCGCCGAGCACGGCCTGGTCGAGCCCGGGCGGCACCCTGCGCTGCCGCGCGCGGTCGGCTGCGCCGAGTGCAACCAGACCGGCTACGCCGGACGGGTCGCCGTGGTCGAGATGCTCGCGCTCGACGACGCGCTGCGCGCCCAGATCATGGCCGGCGCGCCGATCACCGAGCTCGAGCGGCTCGCCGGCGATGCCCGGCTCCTGTACTCGTTCCGCCAGTCCGCGCTCCAGCTGATGGCCCGACAGGTCCTCACACCGGCCGAGGCACTGCTCACCCTGGTGTGACGCGGTCGTGCGCTGCGCGCGCCGCGCCCGGCACCCCAGCCGCACCTGATCCGGGCTACAGAATCACCTGCCCTGGCCGGGTCGATGGTCCGTGACGCGACTTGCGGCCTGCGCGACTGCGATCCTCGCGATCGCGGCCCTGGCAGGATCCGCGCGCGCCGACGACGCCGACCCGGGCGACGATGTGCCCCCGGGTCGGTTGACGGCTCGCGCGTTTGCCGCGGCCGACGGCCTGCGCAACCTCGCGATCACCAGCGTCGCGCAGGACGCGCACGGATTTCTCTGGCTCGCCACCGACGACGGCGTGTACCGGTTCGATGGTGAACAATTCGCGCACTTCTCGGGCGCCGAGGGGCTGACGTCGAGCGATGTGATCGTGGTCGGCGTCGGGCCCGATGGCGAGGTGTGCGCCGGCAGCTCGAGCGGCCTGGTGTGCTGGGACGGCGCGCGATTCTCGCAGGCGCGTACGCTCGGCCTGCCCGCGGTGCCGGTGCGCGTCCTGGCGTGCTTCGCCGGCCAGCTGTGGGTCGGGACCGACGGCGCAGGGCTGTACGTCCGCGATGCCTCCGGCGTGTTCGCGCCGGCCGCGGGGTGGCCCGGAACGCCGCGCGTGCTCGCGCTGTGGGCCGATCGCAGCGGGCTGGTCGCCGCCGACAGCGCCGGCGTGCTGGTGACCTCGGTCGGCGGGGCGTGGCGGCGGCTCGGCGATCTCCCGGACGGCCGCGATCGGATCGAGAGCGTGCTGCGCGATCGTCTGGGTGCGCTGTGGATCCGCACGCCATCGCACCTGTGGCGCGTGCCGCCGGATGCGCCGCGCGCCGCGGACCTGAGCGACGGGCTGGCCGACGGCACCGCTGCGGGCTCACCGACGGCGATGGCGATCGGACCGCGCGGCGAGGTCCTGGTGGCGACCGCGCTCGGCATCGCCTACCGCGCGGGCGAGCGCTGGCGCCTGCTCGATCACACCGCGGGCGTACCGGGCGCGTCGATCCGCGCGCTGTTCGTCGACCGCGAGGGCGCGATCTGGATCGGCGGCGCGGGGCTGGCCCAGCTGCGCGGCCGCGGCGTGATCGAGCACCACGAACCGGCGAGCGGGCTGCCCGGCGACGACGTGTGGGCGTTCCGCCGCGATCCGCACGGCGCGCTGTGGGCCGGCACCAGCCACTGCCTGGCGCGCGCCCGCGCCGGGCGCTGGGAGTGCCTGCCCGGGACCGAGGGCCGCGTGGTCCGCAGCTTCGTGTTCCCGCCCCAGGGCGGCGTGTTCATCGGCGGCTCGCCCGCGGATCTGGTCTACATCGACCCGCGCGGCCGCGCGATCTCGGTGGGCGATGTCGGGCGGCGCCCCGATCGCGCGATCCTCGCGCTCGCGCTCGGTCCCGACGGCGACCTGTGGATCGCGAGCGACGCCGGCCTCGACCGGCTGCCCGGCGCCGTGCCCGGTCCGATCGAGCACGTCGCGATCCCCGGCGCGCGGCCCGACGGCTGGTTCGCGTCGCTGCTCGTGGCCGGCCGGCGGCTGTGGACCGCCGGCGAGCAGGGCGTCGCCGTGCTCGACGACGGCACGTGGCACCGCTTCGACCAGACCGCCGGGCTGCGCCGCGCGGCGACGCGCTACATCATCCGGCGCGCCGACGGCCGGCTGTGCGTGTCGTACGACCAGGCGATCGGCCTGACCTGCTTCCACCACGACGCGGGCCAGCTGTCCCACCTCGAGGACCTCGGTCCGGCGGACGGCCTGGCCGCGGGCATGGTGTACTTCCTCGGCGAGGATCGCCGGCACCGGCTGTGGATCGGGACCGGCGCCGGGGTCGATGTCATGACCGCCGGCGGGGTCGATCACTTCGACCAGAGCGACGGGCTCGCCGGCGACGACTCGACCGCGACCGCGTTCTTCGCCGACCGCGACGGCTCGCTGTGGCTGGGTGCCAGCGGCGGCGCGACCCACCTGTTCGCGCAGTCCTACGACGGGCCGCTGGCGCCGCCGCGCACCGCGTTCCTCGCCGCCGAGCTCGACGGCATACCGCTGCTCGACGCGCGGGCGGCGGCCGAGGTCCCCCACGACCACAACACGCTGACCGTCGCGTTCGCGCCGACCAGCCTGCTCGACCCCAAGCACCTCGAGTACCAGGTCCGGCTGTCGCCGATGGAGACCGCGTGGCGGACGATCCGGCAGCGCCAGGTCCACGTCCCTACGCTCGCGCCCGGAGCCTACCGGATCGAGGTGCGCACGCGGATCGGCGCCGGGAGCTGGGGCCGGAGCGCAGCGCTCCGGTTCACCATCCTCCCGCCGTGGTGGCAGACCCGGTGGTTCTACGCCCTGGTGACCGCGACCGTGCTCGCGCTGCTCGGCGCCGCGGTCACCGCGTCGCTGCGCGCCATGCTGCGCCGGCGCACCCGCCAGCTCCACGAGCGCGCCGGCACGAGCTTCCACGCCGTGATCGATCTCATGCCCGACCTGATCTCGGTGTATCGCGATCAGGAGCTGATCTACATGAACGTCGCGAGCCGCCAGTTCCTCGGGGTCGATCCCGACCGCGACAGCGGGAGCGCGCGCCGGCCGTTCGACCGGGTGCACCCCGACGACCACGCGATGCTCGAAGATCTGTTCCGCCGGGCCGACGCGCTCGATCCGCGCCTCGCGTCCGAGGTCGTGGAGCTCAAGGTCCGCGCCGCCGACGATGGCTGGCGGGTGTGCGAGGTGTCGGCGGTCCGGGTCGAGATCGCCGGCGAGCTCACGGTGGTGGTCAGCAGCCGCGACGTGACCGATCGCAACCGGATGCGCGCCCAGCTGATGGTGACCGACCGCATGGCGAGCCTGGGCACGCTCGCCGCCGGGATCGCCCACGAGATCAACAACCCGCTGGCCTACGTCACCGGCAACCTGGAGGCGATGGCCGAGTCGCTGGCTGCCGCGCGGTCCGACGGCGCCTGCCGGTGCACCGAGCTGGCCGCCGTGGTCAACGACGCGCGCGACGGCGCCGAGCGGGTGCGCAAGATCGTGCATGGCCTGCGCTCGTTCAGCCGATCCAGGGACCAGGAGCAGCGGACCGCGCTGGCGATCGACGATGTCCTCCAGGCCGCGTTCCGGCTGGCCGGCAACGAGATCCGGCATCGCGCACGGCTGGTCTGCGAGCTCGGCCCGACGCCGTGCGTGATGGCCGACGACGGCCGGCTGACCCAGGTGATCATCAACCTGCTGGTCAACGCGGCGCAGGCGATCCCCGAGGGCCACTCCGACGACAACCGCATCACGGTCCGGACCCGCACCGATGACCACGGCCGCGCCGTGATCGAGGTCCAGGACACCGGCGGCGGCATCCCGCCCGACGTCCAGGCGCGGGTGTTCGATCCGTTCTTCACCACCAAGCCGGTCGGCGAGGGCACCGGCCTCGGGCTGTCGATCTGCCACGGCATCATCACCGGCCTCGGCGGACAGATCTCGATGGAGAGCAGCCCCGGCCTCGGCACGGTGGTCCGCGTGGTGCTGCCGCCGTGCGCCGGTGTCACCGCCCCCGCTCCTGCGCCCGCTGCGGCACCCGACGACGCCCCGGTCGCGCGCGGGCAGCGCCGCCGCCGCGTGATGCTGGTCGACGACGAGCCCAAGGTCGTGCACACGATGCAGCGCCTGCTGCGCCGCGACTACGACGTCACCGTGGCGCTGTGCGGCCGCGACGCGATCCAGCACATCATCGCCGGCGCCCGGTTCGATGCGATCGTCACCGACGTCATGATGCCCAACATGACCGGCATCGAGCTCACCGAGGAGCTCCAGCGCGTCGCGCCCGACCAGGCCCAGCACCTGATCTTCCTGTCCGGCGGTGCGTTCACCGCGCAGACCCGGCAGCGGCTCGACGAGCTCGGCGCTCCCCAGCTCGAGAAGCCGGTCACCGCCCGCGAGCTCCGCGCCTGCCTGTCGCGCATCCTCGACGGCGCCGCCCCCGCGTGACGCCCCGCCGCGCGCGCTGGTAGGCTCGCGCGCGCCGATGACCGCACCCCGCCGCTTCCCGCTCGCGCTGGTGCTGGCGATCGTCGCGATCTCGACCGGCGCGCCGTTCGCGCGCTGGGCCCAGCCGGCGCCGGCGATCGCGATCGCCGCGCTGCGGGTCGCGATCGCGTCGGCGGTGCTGCTCGCCGCCGGATGGCGCGAGCTCGCCGGGCTCCGCCGGATCGCGGGTCGCGATCGGCCGCTGGTCGTGCTGTCGGGCGCGCTGCTCGCGATCCACTTCGGCTCGTGGATCGCGTCGCTGTCGTTGACCTCGACCGCGGCGTCGGTCGCGCTGGTGTGCACCAACCCGATGTTCGCCGCGCTGTTCGGCACGTCGCTCGGCGATCGGGTCGCGCGGCGCGAGCTCGCCGGGATCGCGATCGCCGGCGCCGGGTGCGCGGTGCTCGCCGGCGGCGACTGGGTCGCCGGCGGGGATGCGCTGGCCGGTGACGGCCTCGCGCTGATCGGCGCCGCCAGCGCCGCCGCGTACCTCGTGGTCGGCCGCCGCCTGCGCGTCGCCGCGCCGCTGCTGCCCTACCTCGGCGCGGTCAACGCGATCGCCGCCGTGGCGCTGGTGACCGCCGCGCTCGTGCTCCGCGCGCCGCTCGCCGCGCTGCCGGTGCACTCCTACGTGGCGTGCGCCGGCTCGGCCGTGATCGCGTCGTTCATCGGCCACAGCCTGCTCAACGCCGCCGTGCGGACCACGCCGACTCACCTGGTCGCGCTCGCGGTGCTCGGCGAGCCGATCGGAAGCTCTCTGATCACCTGGATCGCGTTCGGCGAGCAGCCGCCGCTCCACGCGGTGATCGGCGGGGCGGTGGTCGTCAGTGGAATCGCGATCGGGTTTGTGGTCCGCCCGGCGGCACGTGCCGGCAGCGCTCGAGCTTCACGAGGTTAGGTCCAGCGGTGCGCACCTCACGCGCCGCGCTGCGCCGCCTTTGAACCTCATCCGCGGCCACCGGCGCGCGGCAGCGCCAGCGCGGCTGCGACCGCAAGCCCCGCGGTGACCACGAGTCCGATCGCCGGTGCGGTGCCGCGGGCCGCGAGCGCGAGCAGGTACGGCGCGACGAAGCCGAGGTAGCACAGCACGTAGTACAGCCCGGTGATCCCGCCGCGCGCATCGGGTCGGGCCAGGTGCTGGACCGTCTGGAAGCCACCGGTCATCGCCATGCCGTAGCCGGCGCCGAGGATCGGCGCGACGGCCAGCAGCAGCGCGGCGATCTGGCGCGCG
>JBGQCL010000535.1:0-7993 GCA_041495365.1 Kofleriaceae bacterium
AACCAGGCCACCGTGGGTGCGGCTGCATCCGCGGTGGGCCGACGTGGGGGCGTCTGCGAGATCGCCGTGCTCTCGAACTGGATCATCTCGAACCTCCTGCGCGCGATCGGTGCCCTGGCGGCAAGGTCGGCATGGTTCCAGCGTTGACGCCGGAGCCAGCGGCGCCCGAACAACCGGGGCGCAGAAAAAATCTGCGGTTGTTCGTTCGGTCCAGGCGCGGTCGGACGTCTCGTCAGCATGAACCGCACGACTTCGCCAGCAGCACCCGCGTTCGAGGACTCCCCGGTGATTGATCTCAACCTGTTGCGGTCGCCACGACGCGACGCTGACGACAACGAGGAGGGGGCTCGATGAGGCGCAAGCTGCCCAAGGAGATCGCCGAACACCAAGGTGTGTACGACCTCTCCCCGAGCGGAACACGCGAGCCGCTCCTGGATGTAGCGATCGGCCTCGAGTGCATCACCCCGGTGATCGGCGGCGGTGTGCGTGCCCGCGAGCCTGACACGGTGGATATCGTGCGCGTACCCGGGATCCGGGGCCAGCTCCGGTTCTGGTGGCGGGCGTTGGGAAGCGAACCAGACCCGGCGACGCTCTTCGCCAACGAGATGAGGATCTGGGGCGGTGTCAGTGGCGGCGTGAACGGGGCTGCGGTCGCCAGCCGGGTGCGGGTCTCGATCGAGAAGGTCGACGACGAGGGCGAGTCGTTTCCTGCTGGGGTGCATGAGCAGAAAGGTGGCCGCCCCGGGCTGAAGCCAATGCCAAGGTGGGATCCCCGCTACGAAGATCTTGGCTACGGGATGTTTCCGCTCCAACGGAACAAGGGCGAGTTGGATGAAGCTTTTCACGCAGGACAGCGGTGCCTTCCAACGTGGGAGGTCCGTACGGGCCTTCGATTCACATTGCGCCTCCAACTTCGCGCCGAGGCAACGGACCCATCGGCCAGGGACAAGACGAACGACGTGGAGCGGATCCTCTGGGCCTTGTGGGCGTGGATCCATTTCGGAGGGATCGGAGGTCGGACGACGCGCGGATTCGGTGCGCTCGCTCCGACCGCAAACGTCACCGGCTTACCGTCAGGATGGACGCAGCGATTCACTCGTCCCAGATCGAGCGACGCGACAGCGTGGCTTTTGTCGTCGTGGCAGCAAGGTCCGGTGCCGTACACCGCCCCACCGGGGGCCGCCGGCTGGACCCATTTCGGCGGCTCGCAACTCGCCGTGGGTGCGGCGATGGACGAGGGGAAGGCTCACTGTCTGTTGCTGAATGAGTTGCGGAGGTTCCGTCAAGGGGAGAACGTAGGGCGGCAACCACGAACTGACCAACGCAAGCCCGCCGGCCAGAGTCATTGGCCGGAGCCACACATGCTGCGAGTGCATGCGGAGCATGCAGAGGGACACACTCGCTGGGCTCACACTCCATTGCCGGCGGTGAGGGCGCTGGTCAGCCCGACCCCGACGAGCACGAAGTGGATACCGCCGCGCGCCGCGTTTGGCCTGCCGATCGTCGTGAAGTTCATGGATGAGCCTGCCCTCCCTGGCAAGGATAGCCCGGCCGATGCGACGATCGGCCTTGAACGTCCGGGCGGCCGGTGGATGTCGCCGCTGCGGCTCCGTCCCATCGCGTGTTCCGACGGGAAGCACATCCCCGTCCTGCTGCTCTTCGCCATGCGCCCCTGGAATTGCGCGAGCGACTCCATCACTATCGATGGGAAACCGGTCTACCTGAAGGTGGGCAAGGCACAGCCTGGTCCAACGGGGCAGATCGGCTCTTGGATGGTCCGCGGTAGCGGGGACGCGGCACGAGCATTCTTCGAGTGGTTGAGTGCCGACCGAACGTTCTGGAGGCGCCCATGAGCGGTCGCCATGTTCTCGCCGTCGCCCTCGGGCCGGTGGGGTCCTTCATCGCCGCCGGCCGCCGCAGCCGGGATCTCTGGTACGGGTCGCGCTTCCTCTCGGAGGTCACGCGGGTCGCCGCAAAGGCCCTCGAGGAGCAAGGCGTCGAGCTCGCCGTGCCGCTCTCCTCGCAGCTACACACCCCGTTTCTCTCCCCGGAGTCGTATCAAGGCCCGACGATCAGCAACAAGATCCTCGGCATCCTCGCCACCAGCGATGTGGGCCCGAAGGAGGTCCTCCGGGCGACCGAGCGCAAGGTGCGCGAGCTCGTCGCGGCGGAGATGAAGGGATTGCTCGATGATCGACGGCTCGTCCGGGTCATCGTGCGCGAGTACGTTCGCAAGCAGGCCGAGGCGATCGAGCACGGCGACTTCGTGGAGTTCTACGGCGCATGGGCTGCGATCGATGGCGGACCGGACGCCGAGGCGCGAGCGATCGCCCGTGCCTCCACGCTCCTCGCTGATCGCAAGGCCACGCGGATCTTCACCGCGCCGGCCGCCGTCGGGGCAGGCGTGCCCAAGAGCTCGCTGGATCCCGGACGCGACTCGGTGCTGATCGAGATCGATCCTCGCTCCTCCGACGAAGTCCGGGTCGCGCGCCGTCTCGAGGTGCGGCGAGTGCGGGCGGGGATCCGGCCGGAGGAGCGGCTCGATGCAGTCGCCCTCGCGCGACGTCGGGCCATCTTCTCCCGGGTCCCGGATGCGGACCTCGGCAAGCTGCCCTTCCCGTCGCTTGGCCGGGTCGCGCTCGAACCATGGATCGAAGGCGCCCTCGCCGGCGCTCCCGAGGCGATGGCCAGCGTCCTCGCCACGCTCGCACAGCTCGACGAGAAAGTCTCCGAGGGAGACGCGGCGCTCTTCTTCCTCTCGTCTCCAGTCCGAGATCCTGGACCTCGTCAATCGCTCGAAGCCGTCAGGCGCTTCGGCTACGACCCCAACGTGCTCTTTGAGGGCGCGATCCCGGCGCTCCGCAAAGCCCTCGAGGCCCCGCGCCGCCTGTCCGTGTACGCGAGCGGTGTGGACGAGCTTGCCCAGGACGACGGCGACGCCCACCTCGAAGGGAGCTTCGATCGAGCGCGCCACGCGCTGCAGGCCCTCACGGACCCCGTGGCAGAGTTGCACCGCAAGCGAGGGGCCCCCCAACCGTACTACGCGCTGCTCGAGGCCGACGGCGACGGCGTGGGGCGGCTCCTCGCGCGGGCCAACACGCACGAGATCCGGCAGCAGTTGGTCCAGGCTCTCTACGACTTCTCCGCGAAAGCGTGGGACGTCATCGAACAGCACCAGGGCTGCGCGTTCTACGTCGGAGGCGACGAGCTCGCGGCGTACCTGCCCGCCGATCGCGCGATGTCGGCCGTCGCAACGCTGGCGGCGGAGTTTGCCTCGATCGTCGGGGACGCCGTGGCGGACCTGCTACCAGCCTCCGTGACCGAGCTCGGGCCCGCGACATTGACATCGGGGGTGGCCATCGCACACGTCCGCGACGATCTTCGGGTGGTGCGCGCACAGGCGCACGGCGCGCTCGAGGACGCCAAGGCGCGCCGCCGTGAAGCGCTCGACGGTGCATTGAAGAGATTGAAGACCGCCGCACCGCTCGACCCGAAGGACTGGGGATGGGCGGTCGTGCGGGAGTTTCCCCGCGGCGGCTCGACGCGCCCATCGGGCGGACGAACCGCGGAGCTGGCGGAGTTCCACGGGATCCTGTGCGCGCTGCTGGAGTCCGAAGACATCTCGCTTTCGCTGGCTCACGCTCTCCTGGCAGATGCACAATCGATGGAGCGCCTCGACGGGAAGACCTTCGGGCTCGATCTCGCCCGGGCGAGGCTGGGCCAGAAGGACCGGCGCAGTGATCGAGGCCAGGCCACCATGCCGGAGCTCACCAGGCTCCAGCAACGACTCACCGCCGTGACGAGCTGGGGCGACGTCCGCGGCCTTGCCGCGGAGATTCTGCTCGCAGAGCGGGTCGTGCGCGTGAAGCAACAACGGAACCCGGAGAGGGGGGCTTCGCCATGACAGTCGACCGGAAGACATGGGTGATCGACCCGCGCGATCCGCTGGTGTTCGGCACCGGCGCGCCACCAACCTCGTTCGTAGCGCGCGCGGGGGCCCTGCCTTCGCCGAACACGGTTGCAGGGATGGTGCGGGCCAGGTTCGTGGCCAGTGGCTCCTACGTGAGCCCGGCGCGCGCCGCCGAGTTGCTCGAGCGGATCTCGATCCGCGGCCCGTGGCTGCGCGGTCCGGTTGCATCCGGCGCCAAGGAGCACTGGATCCCGGCGCCGCACGATGGCGTACGGGCCTGCGACGCGTTCGTCCCTGCGAAAGTGGATGAGCCCACCCACGGCGAGGGCGTCCTGTGGCCCGACAGCAATCCAGACGACCTGTGGCTCGTCCACTTGCCGGAGCGCGGTCCGGACGGCTCGAAGGTAGCCCCCATCGCCGCTAACACGCCGCTGTGGCCGCTCGGCGCAGCGGTGCGGTGGGCGCTCGGCGAAGCCGTCACGCCGGCCCAGGTCGCTCCGCTCCAGCATGGGGCCGACCCGGCCAGCATCGTCGCGCGCGAGCATCGTGTCCACGTCGCGATCGACAACCGGACCGGGACGGCGCAGCCTGGGGCGCTGTTCAGCTCCCCGGGGATGCGCTTCGAGCGCGACTTCGAGATCGCGATCGACGTCACCGCTCACGACGAGTCGGACGCGGCTCCTCCCGGCGCGGTCGTGCTCGGGGGGGAGTCGAGGCTGAGCTTCCGCCGGGTGGACGTGGGCGCGACCTTCCCCGCCTTCGAGGCGTACGAGCCGCAGTACGCGAACGCCCTGGCGCGAACGCCGCGCGGCCTTCGGGTCCAGCTCCTGACGCCGGCGTGTCTGCAGCATGACGTCGAGCCCGGCACGCCGGCATGGCGGCCAGCGCCGCCGGTAGCGGGTCTCGAGCTCGTGGCGGCTTGCATCCCAGGCCAGTCGGCGATCAGCGGATGGGACCTCCAGGCGGCCGACGGGCGTGGCGCGCCCCGCGCGGTGCGCCGTCTGGTGCCCGTCGGGAGTGTGTACTACTACGTGTTCCCCGAGCTCGGAGGCGAGGCACTGAGCCGTGCGTTGCTCGCAGCGTGCCGGCAGCTCTGGGGATGTCCGATCACCCCTGACCGACCTCGGACGCCTGGCGAGGAGGAGCAGCACCTCGCTCTGCCTGCGAGGGACGGTTTTGGACTGGCGTTGCCCGGTTTCTGGTTCAAGGGAGATATCGAATGAAACAAGCGGCGAAACTCTACTTCATCCATGCGACGAGCCCACTCCACGCGGGTGTGGGGACCGGGCTCGACGCGATCAACCTGCCGACGGCGCGTGAGCGATGGACGGGCTACCCATTCCTGCCGGGCTCGTCGGTGAAGGGAGTGCTACGTGAGGTGGCGGAGCGCCTTGAGGAGAGCAAGGAGCTCACTCAGAAGGAGGTCTTCGGCGCTTTCGGACCCTCGACGGAGTACGCCGGGGATGCTCGCGGCGGCCTGGTATTCAGCGACGCGAGCTTGCTGGCGTTGCCGGTCCGGAGCCTGTTCGGCACGTTCGCGTGGGTGACGTGTCCATATGTCCTCGGGCGATTCTTGCGCGACACGCTCGAGACCGGCGGGCTCCCGTCGAACGTGAAGACCGCTCTCGAGACGCTCAAGCAAGGGAGTGGCTCTCCCCCGAAGGTGGCGACGACGGCGGTGCTCGATCCCACATCGGAAGGAAATCTCTACCTGGAGGAGCTGCTGATCCCGGGTCTCGTACCGAGCACCGAGATCGCCGAGGTCGCGAACTGGATCGCGGGGACGATCTGGTCGAAAGAGCAGCCAGGTGAGAAGGGCGCCGCGGCAGCGACGGCCGCGGCGGCCAAGTCGGAGGCAGCAAGGGCGTTCCTCTCCGGCCGGCTCGTGGTCGTGAAGGACGACCACTTCGGATTCTTCAGCCGCACGGCGACCGAGATCCGCCACCGGGTGAAGATCGACACCGACACCGGCACCGCCGCGAGTTCGGGGCCCTGGACGGAAGAGCACGTTCCAGCCGAGACGCTGCTGCACGGGCTCGTGATCGGGCGCCCCACGAGGTACTTCGATCCGAGCACTCGGAACACGACCGGGGCCGGCAAAGGGGTCGAGGTCGACGCAGGCGCGGCACTGAAAACGCTTCGAGCTGTGCTCCAGACAGGGGGCAGCCTCCGATTCGGCGGCAAGGCCTCTGCGGGCATGGGTCGCGCGCGAATGCAGGTGGCGCCATGAGCTCACCCGAGGTCGCGCGTTCATCCGAAGCCGTTCGCCGCAAGCACGTGGTGGTGGAGCTCATCGAGGGTCGATTGACACCAACGCTCGTGAAGCACCCGCGCGTCGCCAACCTTCCCGAGATGGTGTTGCGGCACGGCATCCTCCAGACCGCTGCATTCCTCCGCAGCAAGAGCCGCGACAGCAACAACCAGCCAACGATGGACGGCAGGCTCCTCGAGCTACTCGACACGTGCGTGAAGGCAACTACTGGATCGTCGATCACATCGTCCACGCTGGCGACCCTGCGCCTCGAGAAGTACATGATGGTGAACGAGGCAGCGATCGAGGCGGCGGTGTGGATCGCATTGCTCGCGAAGGCGCGCGAGGCGGCGCCCGCGACGCAGGAGGTGACATGACCGCGCTCGCGAACTGGCTCAAGGCCGCGCGGGCGCCCGGGGGCAACCCCGCGGGGGGTACCCTGGACGTGAAGCCGCTCCCTGCACACGTCGGGCTGTGGCTGGATCGCTGCTTGATCCAGCGGCAGGTGCAGGGGGACGACTCGGAAGACCACGCCGACCGGCGGCGGCTCCACGCCATCGCGATGGAGGCGCTCCGTCTGGGCGGTTCGACCTTGCCGCCGGCGGTCATTTCCTACCGCGCACGGTACGAGCGCCATCGTGACGAGGCCCACGCGGTCGCGGCAGGAACGTCCAGACGGGTGATCGAGGCGTCGGCGCGGAGCCGTGTGTTGCTTCACCCGGCGACCGGGAGCACCGTGACCGACGGCAGCCTGCTCCTGCACCACACCTACGGCGTGCCCTACTTGCCCGGATCGGCACTCAAGGGAATCTGTCGCCATCGCGCCGAGCGGCTGAAGGCCGATGGAGTCTCCCTGTCCGGCGTGAAGGACTGGCCGCGACTGCTCTTCGGCTGGACCGGGGAGGGTGACGCAGGCGGCGAAAGTGGGTTGTTCGATTTCTGGGATGCGCTGTGGGTGCCGGAGCTCGTAGGCGGGGGCTCCGATTTTGCCCCACTGGTCGAGGACATCGTGAACCCGCACCACGGCGACTACTACACGAGCACAGATGGCCGCCCGCCGCCCTCCGATGGTGACGCGCCCATACCGACGCACATCCTCACCGTCGCACCCCGCACGCGGTTCTTGATCGTGGTCGAGAGCTTCGCTCAAGCAGACCGGGTCAAGGACTTGCTCGATTGGGTGGTGGCGACGTTGCTGCGCGACGCCCTTCGAGAGGACGGCATCGGCGCCCGAACGCGCGCCGGATATGGTCGCCTCGATCTCGACTTGCCAGCGGCTGTCGAGGACATCGCAAGTCAGGGTGGGGGACGGCCCACCTCGTTGTTCGATGCCACGAAGCAACCTGGTCAAGTGGCGCTCGTGTCCCTCAACAAGTCCGACCGCAGTCTTCGGGCAGTCATCGATGGGGTCGGCAACGCACTCGCACAGTTGCCAGCGGCGGGTGCCCTGTTCGCAGCGCTACCAGACAGCGTGCAGCGGGACCTGAAGAAGAACCGTTCGGTTCGGCTGCTCGTGACGTGGGAAGAACAAGGCAACCTCAGGCGGATTGTCGCTCTCGAGGCCGATCCGGCATCCTCGCCGCCGTAGATGGATCGTCGACCAGACGACAGACGATTGATTCATGCTGGGGGCACGTCGCCGGGAGCACGTATGGGAATCATCCGAACGTTCGTCAGCCACACCCACGATGACAAGCCACGCGTTCACGACATTCTTCGTCGGGTTGCGCCCTATGGCGCGCGGCCGTGGATCGATGACCAGGACCTCCGAGGCCAGGCCGGCGGTTCTCTGCGCGAGTTGATTCCCTCGGCCATCGCTGATCCGTCGTGCC
>JBGQCL010000536.1:0-7992 GCA_041495365.1 Kofleriaceae bacterium
CGAGAGGGGACGGGAAAGTCCCCTTTCGATCGACCAGCCGCGCGACGCGACGCGCGGAGGGGTGAATCGCACGGCTTTGCCGGGCGAGAGGGGACGGGAAAGTCCGCCTTCGGTCAACGAGCCGCGCGACGCGACGCGCGGAGGGGTGAATCGCACGGCTTTGCCGGGCGAGAGGGGACGGGAAAGTCCGCCTTCGGTCAACGAGCCGCGCGACGAGGAGTTCGACGACCCCACGCGCGAGGCCGCGCGGGCCGACTTCGATGCGTCGGCCGCATCGACCGGCCGGTTCGATCGCGGCGATCCGACGGTCGGCGATCCGCGCCCCGACGCGACCGCGCTGCAGGCGCCGGCGTCCGCCGCGGCCCCGACCGGCACGCTGCGCAGCTCGGCGTCGCTGCCCCGCCGGCGCGGCATCGCCGGTGACCTGCTGTACATCGCGACCGTGATCGCCGGCAAGCGCCGCGCCCGCCGCGAGCTCACCGCGCTGACCGCGCGCCAGGCGACCCGCCAGCAGTCGCGGCGCCACCACCTGATCACGCTCGGCCGCGCCGCGGTGACCGCCGACGGCTTCGACCACGCGGCGCTCCCGGCGGTGCGCGAGCAGCTGGCCAGCATCGAGGACGAGCGCTCTCAGCACGCCGGCCACGTGGTCGCCGCCGACGCCGAGCTCGCGCGGGTGCGCCGCGATCGCGAGGCCAAGGCCAAGCAGTACGCCGAGGACATCGCCAGGCTCGACGGCGAGCTGGCCGCGCTGGCCAGGAAGCTCGAGCCGCTCGGTAAGGAGGTCACGGCGGCCAAGCGGCGCGGCGTCGGCCTCCACGAGGCGCTGCGCCGGATCGACGCCAAGATCGCTGCGACCGAGGCCAGCCTGTCGTCGCCCAGGGCCGCCAAGCTCGATCGCGCCGAGGTCCAGGCCGAGATCGCCACGCTCAAGGCCGAACGCAAGGCGATCCAGAGCGACGAGCCGGTGATCGCCGGCCAGCTCGATGCGCTCAGCCCGCGGGTCGCCGCGCTCGAGGCCGCCCGCGGCGATGCCGGGCGCCAGCGCGCCGAGCTCGAGGCCGCGGAGCACGACGACCAGCGCCGCGTCGAGGAGCTGCTCGCCGCGATCGGCGCCAAGCGCAAGGTCGTCGATCGCGCCGCGGCCGACGCCGAGGCGCTGCGCGACAAGATCCTGTTCAAGCTCGGCGAGCGGCTCCACGTCGATCGCCCCGCCGGTCTCACCGCCGAGCTCGCCCCGATCGACGAGATCGACCTCGAGCTCGGCAGCGCCGACCGCCGGATGATGGAGCTGCGCGAGATCCTCGCATCGGTCGATCGCTGGAAGCTCGCGCGCGGCATCGCGCTGCTGGTCGTGGTGCTCGGCGCGATCGGCGCGGCGGCGACCTGGTACTTCCTGCTCCGGACGTGACGGTCAGCCGTGCAGGCTGCCTAGCAGGAGATCGACCCGGTCGATCGCGGCGAGCGCGAGCGCGACGCGCAGCGCCCCGAGCAGACAGCCCACCGCGCCCACGGTGACCGCCGCCGCGCCGGCCAGCCGCGCGAACCCCGGCTCGCCGGGCCGGCGGTAGCCGAGCCAGCCGGTGCCGATCGCCGCGATACCCAGGCCGATCGCGGCGAACAGGCCGGGGGACGGCAGCGCGGCGCAGGCCACGGCGCCCGCGGCGGCGATCAGCGCGATGCGCACCATGGCCCGACGCTAGCCGCCGCCGCCCGGTCTCGCCAGTTTTCGGCGCCTGTGCTACACGCGGGGGCCATGTCCGACGACATCCGTGCTGGGTTCTGCGCGATCGTCGGGCTGCCCAACGTCGGCAAGTCGACGCTGCTCAACCGGATCGTCGATCGCCACCTGGTCGCGGTGTCGGCCAAGCCGCAGACCACGCGCGACCGGATCGTCGGCGTGCACACCGTCGAGCTGGCGTCGCCGCCCGGCGAGCCGCCGGTCCACGCCCAGATCGCCTACGTCGACACGCCCGGCGTCCAGGACGGGCGCGGGCCGCTGCGCCGCTACATGCGCGACGCCGCGCTCGCCGCGGCCGCCGACGCCGATGTCGTGCTGCTGCTGGTCGACGCCACCGATCGGCGCGGCCGGCTGCCCGAGCGGCTCGCCGAGGCCGACGCCGCCGCGCTCGGCGACGCCAGCCGGCAGCACCCGATCGTGATCGGGCTCAACAAGGTCGACCGCGTCGCCAAGCCCGAGCTGTTGCCGGTGATCGAGGCGTGGACGAGCTTCGCTCCGGGCGTCGAGGTCGTGCCGATCTGCGCGCTGACCGGCGACGGGGTCGCGGCGCTCGAGCGCGCGATCGCGCTGCGCCTGCCGCTCGGCCCCGCGCTGTTCCCGCCCGACATGGTGACCGATCGCTCGCCGCAGTTCATCGCCCAGGAGATCATCCGCGAGCAGCTATACCACCAGCTCGGCAAGGAGCTGCCGTACGCCAGCGCGGTGCAGATCGAGTCGTGGAGCGAAAAATCGCCGTCCGAGCTCGCGATCGGCGCGGTGATCGTCGTCGAGCGCGAGTCGCAGAAGGCGATCGTGGTCGGGCGGGGCGGGGCGCGGGTCCGCGAGCTCGGCATCGCCGCGCGCCGCGCCGTCGGCGAGGCGCTCGGCAAGACCGTGCACCTGTCGCTGTTCGTCAAGGTGATCAGCGAATGGAGCCGCGCCGAGGCCGGGCTGCGCCGGCTGGGCTACGCCGGCGGGGACGGTGCGCCGTGACCGCGCCGCTGATCGCGATCGTCGGCCGGCCCAACGTCGGCAAGTCGACGCTGTTCAACCGCCTGGTCGGCGGCCGGCCCGCGCTGGTCCACGATACGCCGGGGCTGACCCGCGATCGGCGCTACGGCGAGTGCGACTACTTCGGAGCCGAGATGCGCGTGGTCGACACCGGCGGGCTCGACCCCGACGCCGCGCGCGACGTGATCGGCGCCGGGATCCATCGCCAGGCGATGCGCGCGATCGGTGAGGCCGACGCGCTGGTGCTCGTGGTTGACGGCCGTGCCGGGCTGTCCGCGGTCGACCAGGGGCTCGCCGTCGAGCTGCGCGCGACCGGCAAGCCGGTGTTTCTCGCGGTCAACAAGATCGATCACCCGACGCGCGACGATCTGGTCCACGAGTTCCACGCACTCGGCCTCGGCCCGCCGTACCCGGTGTCGGCGGCGCACGGCCGCGGGATCGATCCGCTGCTCGAGGCGATCGCCGCGGCGGTCGGCGCCCGGCGGCCCGAGCCGGCGGACACCGGCGAGCCCGACCCCTGGGACATCCTGACGTCGGAGCCCGACGAACCCGAACTCGACGCTGCGGACGACGTCGCCGAGGACCCCGGTGAGACCGACGATGCCCGCGCCCGGCGCACGGAGCCGCGCGCGCTGCGGGTTGCGTTCGTCGGCCGGCCCAACGCGGGCAAGTCATCGCTGACCAACCGCCTGCTCGGGGAGGAGCGCTCGCTGGTCCACCACGTCGCGGGCACCACGACGGATCCGGTCGACTCGGCGTTCTCGATCGGCGGCCGCGACTACGTGCTGGTCGACACCGCCGGGATCCGCCGCAAGGCGAAGATCGACGACGACGTCGAGAAGCTCGCGGTCACCATGGCGCTGTCGCAGCTCGAGCGCTGCAATGTGGCGGTCCTGGTGATCGACGCCGAGCTCGGACCGGCCGAGCAGGACGCCCGGATCGCCGGCATGGTCGAGCAGGCCGGCCGGGCCCTGGTGATCGCGCTCAACAAGTCCGACCGGGTCGCCGGCGAGGCCGCGCGCGCCCGGCTCCGCGAGCTCACCAAGGACACGTTCCACTTCCTGACCTGGGCCCCGACCGTGATGCTGTCGGCGCAGCGCGGCGACGGCGTCGATCGCCTGCTCGACACCGTCGACAAGGTCGCCCGCGAGCACGCGCGCCGGGTTCAGACCGCGCAGCTCAACCGGTTCTTCGCCGAGGTCATCGAGGAGATGCCGCCGCCGCTCCACCACGGCCGCGCGGTCCGCATCCATTATCTGACCCAGGCGACCGTGAGACCGCCGACGTTCGTCCTGTGGGCCAACACCGATGGCCTCGCCCCGTCGTACAAGCGCTTCCTCACGAACCGGCTGCGCCAGCGCTACGGGTTCGAAGGCACGCCGCTCCGAATCGCCGTCAAGGTTCGGCCCGATCGTCACAAGGCGGGTTGACGTCGCTAGATCCAGTATCGGGCAACGCGAGAAAACTCCGCATCGCGCAATCGCCCACACCGGCGCACCGTGTGATTTGCGCAGTGCGTGGGCGGCAACACAGCGTTTGCCCACGTCCTGCCGCCGCGCCGCGGCTCATCGTGCGCCAGCGCTGCGAGCGCCAAGATCACGTGCACTCCGACCACGCGCGCCGTGATCACGATGCGGCCGCGCATCGGGCAAAGTCATGCGCGTACGTAAATGTCACGTGCGGGCGAGTCCACGGGCATGCGAGACTGTGGCTCGGACTCACCACCTGGTTGTTCGTTTTGATGGTGACTACCTCCTGGATGTATCTCGTGACTCTGGCCCTCGGCGCGAGGTCTGCGCATGCTGGCTGAGCGAACCGATCCGCTGATCGGCTCGATGCTGGGCAAGAGCTACCGCGTCCTCGAGCGGGTCGGCACCGGCGGCATGGCCGTGGTGTACCTCGTCGAGCATCAGACGCTGCTCAAGCGGTTCGCCGCCAAGGTACTGTCGAGCGATCTGGCGTCGAGCCTGGAGGCCCGCGCGCGGTTCACGCAAGAGGCCCACGCGGCGTCGCAGCTCGATCACGAGAACATCGTCACGATCAGCGACTTCGGTGTCACCGCCGATCAGCGGCCGTTCTTCGTCATGGAGCTGCTGCGCGGCCAGACCCTCGACCAGCGACTCGCCGACGGCCCGATGTCGATCGAGGAGGTCGTCGCGGTCGCCGTGCCGGTCGCCCGCGCACTGTCGCACGCCCATCACGAGGGCATCGTGCACCGCGACGTCAAGCCCGAGAACATCTTCCTGGTCCAGCGCAGCCAGGGCCGGTGGGGCGTCAAGGTCGTTGACTTCGGGATCGCCAAGACGCCGATCAACCCGAAGCTGACCAACATGAACGAGACGCTGGGCAGCCCGCTGTTCATGGCGCCCGAGATGATCCGCGGCGAGGACGACGCGGTCGACCAGCGGACCGACGTGTACTCGTTCGGCGTGCTGCTCTACCTGATGATGTGCGGGCGGTTGCCGTTCTTCGACGACAACCTGTTGAAGGTGATGCAGATGCACCTGTCGTCGCCGGTGCCGCCGCCGCGCTCGGTCAACCCGGCGCTGCCGCTCGCGCTCGCCGACGTCGTCGACCGCGCGCTGGCCAAGCACCCCGATGACCGCTACGCGTCGATGGCGGCGCTGCTGATCGAGTTCGAGGCCGCGCTGCCGCACGGCGCCGAGCGCCTGCTGATCGAGGCCCAGTCCGGGACCGCCGCGCACGCGACGCCGTTCGCCGGCGCGATGCCGATGACCGTGACCGGGCCGCGCCCGATCGCTCGGCCGTCCTCGCCGCCGCCGATCGGCGTGGTGCCGCTCGCCCGGCCGTCCTCGCCGCCGCCGATCGCCGTGCGGCCGGCCGCGCCGCGCAGGTCGCGCGCGGCCGTGGCGCTCGCGATCGCAGCGATCGCGGCGGTGCTGATCGCCGCCGGCGCCGCGTACCAGCTCGCCGGGCGCTCCCGCGGAGCGAGCGACGGCGGCGATCGGAGCGCGCTGCTCACCGGGCCGGCCGAGCCTGTGCCCCCGGCCGCGACCGTGCCGGCGACCGCCGCCGCCCCGGTCGCCGCGGCCACCGAGGAGCCGGCCGCCGCGGCCACCGAGGAGCCGGCCGCTGCGCCGGCCCCCGCCGTTGCCGTCGCCGGCGCCGCGCTGTCGGCCGTGCGTCCGGGCCCCGGACGGCTGGCTCCGGGCCCGAGGAAGCCGGCGCTGCGCCCACCGGTGCCCCGGCGCGGTGCCGGGCCGCACCTGGTGGCCGACGCGGCGCCGGCCGCCGCGGACAGCGAGCCGCCGGCAGCCGCGGCGCCGGTCGGCGACAGCGCGCCCGCGCCGGCCGCCGAGCCCGAGCGCCACGCCGCGCCGCTGCCGATGCCGGCCCCCGCGCCGCCACCGCCGCCACCGCCGGCCACGCCCGCGGTCGCACCGGCGGTCGGTCCGCAGGTCGCCGCCGCGCCCGCCGTGCCGCGGTCGTTCGATGCGGTCCCCGAGATCGCCAGTGTCGACCTGCAGGGCTCGCTGCCCGCGTCGGTCGCGCGGCGCAGCGTCGAGCGGGTGCTGCCCGGGCTGCGGGCGTGCTACGCGTCGGCGGCCCGCGCCGGCCGCGCCGCGCCCGCGATCGAGCTCCGGCTGAGCTTCGAAGTCGACGAGAACAGCGTGGCGACCCACGTGGCGACCGGCGACGTCGGGTTCGGCTCGCTCGCGCGCTGCGCCGCGGGCGTCGCAGGCCAGATCCACACCACGCAGGCCCCCGACGTCGGCACCGCGCGCGTCGTCGTCGTGATCAGGTTCCGCCCGTCGTGACCGGGCGAGCGGTCACAGCTCGCCCCAGCGCAGCGTGCCGCGCACCCCGAACGTCGCGACCGTGATGTCGCCGCCGAAGCTCGCGATCCGCGCCTCGAGCCCCACCGAGCGCTCGCGGCTCATCAGCCAGTCGACGCCGCCGCCGACCACCAGCACGAAGTCGGCCCCCCGGTCGAGCGGCCCGCCGCCGGACACCACACCGCCGACGCCGGCGAACAGGTAGGGCACGACCTGGAGGACGTCGAACCGGAACACCGCGCCGGCGTCGCCGAGCGAGGCGAACGAGGTCTGGCTCTGCCTGGCCTGGGCGCCGCCGTGGAACACCCCGCCGGTGAGCTCGCCGCGCAGCGCGATGTCGCTGCTGATCGAGTACTCGTAGCTGGCGACCAGCGCTCCGCCGATGTCGGGGCTCAGCGTCGGCGGCGCCTGGCGGCCCATCGGCTTGCCGAGTGCGCTGAACGTCGCCCAGCCCAGGCCGACCGACAGCGCGCGCTCGCCCTCGGCATGCGCGGTTCCACCGAGCGCGACCACGACCAGCAGCGGGGGGAGCTTCACCCGGCGGTTGTATCACCGAGCGAGCGCACCGGCCGCCCGACCGCCCCCGCGCCGGCTCGCGTCTCCGGGGGCCCGAGCGTGGGCGCTCGGCGATACCCGCGGTGGCGAACCGCACGCACGGATTCTCACATCGGCTGGCCAGATGCGAGGTCCGGGGTGCGCCCCGATGGGGAATACCGACCACGCAGTTGTGACGGCCCCGCACTCGAACCCGAGTCATGCCTCGCTCCGCCACGACCGCGGCACCACTGATTCAACACTTGCGCAAAGAATGCACCAGTGCGCGGTGTATCACTCTCTCTCACGGTGCCGGCGAACTCATCACTCCCCGACGAACTCGGACATCGTGTTGTCGATATCACGATCGGATTCGGTTGTCCTCAGACGAAGTTACGTGCAGAATCGCCGTCGATGAGGTTCGTTCGTCGTGTTGCCTGAGCGAATCGACACGCTGGTCGGGTCGACGCTCGGCAAGGACTATCGGGTGCTCCAGGTGATCGGCACCGGCGGCATGGCCGTCGTGTATCTGGTCGAGCACCAGACGCTGCTCAAGCGGTTCGCCGCCAAGGTGCTGTCGAGCGAGCTCGCGTCCAGCGCCGAGGCGAGGGCGCGCTTCACACAAGAAGCGCACGCTGCTTCGCAACTCGATCACGAGAACATCGTCACGATCAGCGACTTCGGCGTCATCGCCGATCAGCGGCCGTTCTTCGTCATGGAGCTGCTGCGCGGCCAGACCCTCGACCAGCGGCTCGGCGACGCTCCGATGTCGATCGAGGAGGTCGTCGCGGTCGCCGTGCCGGTCGCCCGCGCGCTCGCCCACGCCCACGCCGAGGGCATCGTGCACCGCGACGTCAAGCCCGAGAACATCTTCCTGGTCCAGCGCAGCCAGGGCCGGTGGGGCGTCAAGGTCGTTGACTTCGGGATCGC
>JBGQCL010000537.1:0-7948 GCA_041495365.1 Kofleriaceae bacterium
CTGATCCTCCTCATCCTCCTCCACGCCGGACGCATAGACGTGCGCCGCGTAGGGATGATCGAGCTGCGATGCGAGTTCCGCCTCGCGCAAGAAGCGCTCCACCGACGCACCCTTCTCGATCTTTTTGCCGTGCAACACCTTCACGACGACCTCGCGGCTCGGCGAGGTCTGTTCCGCTCGATACACAACGCTGCAGCCACCCTCCCCGATCTTTGACCGGAGAAGGAAGTCACCCAGCGTACGCCCAGAGAGGTCAAGATCACGATCTGCCATCGGCTCCTCGGCGCAAAGCGTAGACACCACAACCCGTACGAGGGCAATAGCTCACCGTAGCCTCTTGCTACATCACTGCGTTCCCGCGCACGCGCCTCCAATGTAGGATAACCGTCTGCCGTAGAGCTCCTCACCAAAGCTCCAGCCATAGATCCGTGCCCTCGCTCGGTGCAGACCGCGCGCCCTCGCACCCTTTGTGAGTTCGGACAGGCTGGTGATCGCCGGCAAAGCCCGTCGCGGCCCTTGGCCGCGGAGCGCGGGCTCGTGCTGCAGGGCGGGCCGCTCCCGGCGCTCGACGCCTCGACGTGACGCTTCGCGCGGCCGAGGTCCTCATCGCCGCCGTGGCGGCGTCGACATGCGGAGGGTCGGTCGGGCGCGGTCGAGATCGGCATCGCGGCGGCGGCCGACGGCGGCGAGGTGGCTATCGTGGCGACGGCGAGCGCAGCCAGGACGTCGAGCTCCAGAGATTCTCGCAGTTGGCCACCTCCGAGCTCTGCGCCTGGCCTAGAGCACTGCTCACAGCAGTTACTTTCGCTCTTTTAAGCGTTCGGAGCCCTACACTTTTGGGCGTCCGGTCGACCCGCCATGACATGCCTCGGACTCCACTCGCCGTCACCGCACCGATCTTCACCGCACTGCCGAACATCGCGAGCGCACGCAGCGCACACGCCGCGGACCCCAGCATCAACGTGGGAGCGACCGAGGTGGCTGCTGCCCCCCGTCCATCCCACGTCGGGCTCTGATCATGAGTTCACACAACAAGCGTCGGTCCCCGACCCTCCGCCAGATTGTGTTTCTCGGCGGCCTCGTACTGCTGCTCGGGGCGGCCAGTGCCTACATCTGGATCCAGGGCCCACTCGATCAGGCGGTTTCGCTCGAGCGCCAGCTGGCCAAGAACACCGGTCGGATCATGACGCTCGACGAGATCCTGACCATGTCGGCGCGGATGGCTGCGGCGGCACACGATCCGGGGTACGAGGCGCGCTACAACAATCACGTTGACGAGCTCGACGCCTCGATCAAATCGACCCTTGCCCTGGTGCCCGACGAGGAGGTGGCCAAGGCAGTCAGCGCGACCGACGCGGCCAACCTGCGGCTGGTCGACATGGAGACCCGCTCGTTCGCGCTCGACAAGCAGCGCAAGCACGCCGAAGCACTCGCCTTGCTCGAGGGCGAGCGCTACCGCGCCGACAAGGCGGTCTACGCAGGCGGGATGGGCAAGGCGTTCGCGCGCATGGACGCGATCGTCTCGGCGCAGCGCGCCTCGGTGACACGCTGGGCATTGGCCCTGCAGGTTGCCGCGGTGCTCGCCCTGAGCCTGGTCGTCGCGGTCTGGCTACTCGAGCAGCGCGACCAGCGCCGCCGCACCATGGCGCATGCGGTCGAGCTCGAGGCGACCGTCGCGGCGCGCACCGTCGAGCTGGCGCAGCGCAACCGCGGGATGCGCTTGGTGCTCGACAACGTCGCGCAGGGCTTCCTGACGATCGGGCTCGACGGCGCGATGGCCGCGGACCGCTCCGCGATCCTCGAGCGCTGGTTCGGTGCACCCCCGCCGGGCGCGACCCTATCCGGGTACCTGCGCGCGCTCGCACCCGACTTCGCGGCCTGGCTCGACCTCGGGCTCGGCGAGCTTCGCGACGGCTTCCTACCGGCCGAGCTGGCGCTCGCACAGCTGCCGCAGCGGTTCATCGCCGGCGCGCAGACCTTCGACGTCGGCTACAGCGTGATCGGCAACGACCAGGTCGACAGCCTGCTGGTGATCTCTCGATCGATCGCACCGGCGTCGAGGAGTTTCTCGCCGAGGCCGCCGGCCTGGTCGATGCGTTGCGCAAGGAGACCGATCCGGTGATCCAGAAGCGGGTGATCCACACCCTCAAGGGCAACTGTGCGATCTACGGGCTCCAGTCGTATGCCGACGTCGCGCATCGCATTGAGAGCGAGCTCGCCGATTCGGGGGGGGCGCTCGATCGTCCACAGTGCGATGAATTGGTCGGGCTGTGGAAGGAGGCGATGGCGCGGGTGGCGCGGGCTTGCTCCGTCGCGATCGGCAGCTGCGCGATCGCGCAGACGCGAGCCTTCGAGCCGTGATCGATTGGCTGCCGGACATGATCTCAGTGCACCGGCACGGCGCGTTAATCTATTTGAATCGCGCCGCTCGTCAATTGCTGGCGATCACGGCGGCAGAGGGCTGGCAGAGCGGAGGCTGGAACAAACCCGGGCTGATCGAGCGCGTGCATCCCGATGATCTACTGGCGATCCAGGAGCAGTTCCGTCGACTGTTTGAGGCTGAGGGTACGCGGGAAGTGCCGGAGGTCACCGAGGTCCGGATGCGTGGACTCGATAATAGCTGGCGGATGTGCGAAGTCTCCGGAATAATCGTCGACATCGCCGGCGTACCCACGGTCATCGCCAGCGCGCGCGACGTGACCGAGCGCAAGCGTTTGCAGGCGAAGCTCATGGTCGCCGAGCGCATGGCGAGCCTCGGCACGCTCGCTGCTGGCATTGCACACGAGATCAATAACCCCCTAGCGTACGTTGCCGGCAACCTGGAGATGACAGCGGACGCGCTGGAATCACCGGCGCCGCCGGTGTCGGAGTTGAAAACCGTCATCAGCGACGCACGCGACGGCGCCGAGCGGATACGCCGGATCGTGCATGATCTGCGATGGTTTAGCCGAGCCGGGGATGAACGGCTTGGGGCGCTCACGGTGCCCGCGGTGCTCGACGCCGCGATTCGGCTAACGGCCAACGAGGTGCGCCACCGTGCGCAGCTGGTACAGGACATCGGCGCCACCCCTCCGGTTTTCGCCGATGACAGCCGCCTGACCCAAGTGTTCATCAACCTGCTGGTCAACGCTGCGCACGCCCTCCCCGAGGGCCACTCGGACACCAACCGGATCACCGTACGCACTCGGACCGACGATCAAGGTCGCGCGGTGATCGAGATCCATGATACCGGGCGAGGGATGGCGGCGGAGGTGCAGGCGCGGGCATTCGAACCGTTCTTTACGACCAAGGACATCGGCGAAGGCACAGGGCTGGGGCTGTCGATCTGCCACGGCATCGTGACCTCGTTGAGTGGCCAGATCTCGCTGGACAGCGAGCTGGGCACTGGCACGACGGTACGTGTCGTGCTGCCCGCGTGCGCGGATCTCGAACCGCCCGCACCTGTGCCTGCTCCTCCGGTGGTCGGCACAGCCCATGCGGAGCCAGGCGAGCCGCATCGTCGCCGTGTGATGGTGGTCGACGACGAGCCGCGAGTGGCCGACACGATCCAGCGGTTGCTGAAGCGCGACTACGACATCACGGTGGCGCTGTGCGGACGGGAGGCGATCGAGTACATCCAGAACGGCGCGCGGTTCGACGCGATCGTGAGCGACGTGATGATGCCGAATATGACGGGGATCGAGTTGCTCGACGAGCTGCAGCGGTTGGCGCCGGAGCAAGCGCACCGGGTAATCTTCCTGTCCGGAGGTGCGTTCACTGCACAGACCCGTGAGCGGCTTGCGCACAGTGGTGCGCGACAGCTCGAGAAGCCTGTCACTGCCAAGCAGCTGCGAGCCTGCCTCGCAGAGATTACCGCAGCATGAGCCCGACTCCGAGATTGTCGAATGCGAGAGCCCGACTCTTATCGCGACCGCGATCTCGCCGCCATCGGCCGAGGTCACCCGGCGACGGCCGTGGCGAACTCGAGGCGGTCCCCGACCGGGCAAGCTGCGAATCGGGTGCCGCGGTCGGCGGCGAGCGAGGCGGTCGACCGGCGCGCTGTAGCCACCTCGCGGTCAGTGACGACCACGAGGACCTCGCCCCGCGCAGCTGTGCCTAGTCGAGGTCGCGCTCGGGACACGTTGAGCGCCGTGGGGGTCCGGGCGGTTCGGCGAGCTCAGGTACGGCTGACCGTGGCCGGCGAGGCCCCACGCCGCCGAATCACATGGGGTAGGCGCTGCCCTACTTCAGCTTCTTGCCAGGGAAGTACTGCGTCGACCGCTTCGCACCCTTGGCGCTGATCATCCTGTCCACGATCAGCTTTCGGATCGGGAGCGCCAAGTCCTTGGTCGTTGTGCCGAGCTCCTTGTTGATCTGCTCGATCCGCAGGCCGGGATGCGCCTTGACGAACGTGGCGAACTTCGTCGACAGCGCCTCGAGGTCCTCGGCGCTGCGCTTGGCGCCGTAACGGCCACGGGGGCGGCCCACGGATGCTTCGCGCATCGTAGGTGCCGCCGCGCCGCGGCGGCCGGTACTCCCGGCCGCGCGATCGCCGAAGGCCGATTCGAGAGTGCTCAAGGCCGCTCGACGCGCGAGCTCCGTGATTTGTTCGACGAAGCCTTCCACTACCTGGTTCATTTGATGTTGCAAGTCGATCATTGGTTCCTCGCTGAATGGCGCAAGATGATCAGGTCCCTCTGCTCATGTCAAGGGCCATATATCATCAAAAGGTGCTTGAATAGCCGCCGCTTGTACGGACCGCTGCGGTCTGAAGTTCGCAGTGTTCGATCTGCTTGCGTGCTGACAACTTACGACCTGTGCCATTAGATGGACCGTATCCGCTTGAGGGTTGTCATGAGATTCTCGCGAGTCACCAGGTCAAGTACGTCGAAGACGTCCTCGTCAGTGCGGAACAGGAGCCGGTAGTGGATACCGATGCGCCCCAGGAGAACCTGGCGTGGCATGTCCTTGGCCTGCTTGACGGGCACGCCAGGCCGCCGCATCGCCTGCGGCCAGCTCCCCGGTCGTCCGCATCGCGAGCGCCGCGACTGGTTCGGGACCGCTTCAAACGCCGCCACCGCTCTGGGGCTGGCGGACCTCCAGGAGCGACGGCCCCAATTGTAAGGGATATCACAGAGCGCCGGAGGGAACTCCCGGGCCTGACCACGCTTCCACGAACATAACATGCTGAAACTTACCGACATCCGAGCCTCATAGTGTTCAATGGTCAGTGGTGATTCACGAATTAGTTGAACACCCCTTTTCAGTCGCAAAGCTTTGGTGTTGCCTAGTGCCCATGGGGAATGCGGAACGGTGAACAAATGCTGCGGACACCAATGCGACCGAGTGGACTGACCTTGCAGGCGAGCGGTGTGGGTGAGCAATCCAGGGTTCACAGTGCTCTGGCACTCGTCGATGACCTGCGCTTGGCAACGCTGATAGAGAACTCGATGATCGGTCTGGAGGACGGTCACCCGTGTGTCATCGACGAGATCGTCCGCCTTCGCGAATGGGGAACCAACACGGCCTACCTCTTGCCGCCCGACCTGGCGAACGCGTCTCGGCTCGAGCTGCGCCTTGGCAGCGCGGCCGACGTTGCTGCCGAGGGCGCAGCTCTGCTGGTCCGCTGCCGTGGAAAATGGCTACTCAAGGAGCTGCCAACCGGCGGAACCACGATCGACCGCGGGCGTGAGCACGAAGTCGCTCTTGAACCCGGAGCAGAGGTCCGCATCGGTCGGCGCACTTTCATCGCGGAGAGCATTCGGTCGATCCTCTTGCGTGGGTTCATGTGCCGCTTGATCGGCTGGTCTCCGGAGCAGCGCCGGAACGTCGATGAGGCGCTGCGCTCGATCCGTACGGCCATCTTGCACCGAACGCCGCTCATACTGTGCGGAGAATGCGACCTCGTGTCGATAGCCGGGTCGATCCATCGCCGCGTTTGTGGCACCGGACGGCCCTTCGTGTTGTGTGATCCACGCATTCGCTCACCAGGCGAGGAGAATCCGCGGATCGCCGAGAGGTACACTATCGGCGCTGCTGCAGTGGACGCCGCTGCCAACGGTACGGTCTGCCTACGATTACGGCGGCTGCCGCGCGACTATCAGGTCATCCTTGCTGCTCTGCGTGACCCGTGTCGCTACTTCAATCTGATGGTCAGCTGCACATTGCAGACGCCAAGCTGGCTTGCAGTGAATAGGATAGTGATTCCTCCACTGATGTCTCGGGCGGATGAGCTCGGTCGCATCATCGATGAGTATGTAAATGATGCTGCCGAGGACCTCAGCGTTGACTGGACCTTGTTTCAGCCAGAGGATCGTCAATGGGTGCGGGACAACGATTCGGTATCCTTGACTAGGATACAGAAGGCGACGCGCTATATCTTGGCGCTTCGTGCCTCCCCGAATATCAGTGTGGCAGCAACTTGCCTCGAGATTGCTCCTCAGTCCTTGTCGCACTGGATTCGTCGTCGTGATTCCTGGCCTGGGCTGGCGTCGATGCGTCGGCACTTTCCTGGTAGCTACGTGCAACGCTTTTTGGGCTTATGGGACGCGTCCGCAACGGAACCAGCGCAACCACAATATCATCGGGACAGCGACTAACAGCTCTCGCCGTGCGGGGCGGGGTTGGCAGCGGGAGAATATGCGCGAGAGACTGCATGAAAAAATGGAGTTTAACGGGTACTTGGTGTTCCTTGATGCGCAGAGCTGTCGGGCCGCCCTCGCGACGCTCGAAGCTGAGCCAGCCTGTGCGGTACGTCCAGACATGTTCCGTGTTGACCGTCATGTGGCTTGTATCCAGCAACAGGTGTGGGGACCCGTCGGGACATGGTGGCCATCGATTCATGCCCTCGGGGCCCTTGCTGAAACGGCGATCTCAGGCGCGGTCTTCAGCACGCTCCACTACTGCGGCAAGAGGACCGAGGCCATCGCTCGTGCTCAGGCTGCAACACGGGACGATGCCAGAAGGGGGGTACTTGCCTCCCTACACGACCGGACCGGCGGGTCGGTGTTGCGCCGTGCGCCGACGTCCCAGGGAGCATGCCGATTGTCCATCGGCCTGGGCGCGTTCCTGCCCGCGTCAGGCAGGGATGAGCGTGAATCCTCGTTAGGGCGCGATGAGCTCTTGTTCACGGTCACGGACACCAACGCCCCGGGACCGTATTACGCAGTGTATGAGCTCGTGCCAGTCGGAGCGCTATCGAGAGCAGCGGGAACGACAGGCTCCGAGGTCGTCGTGGTGGCCCACGGTGATGGCTTCGGCATCATCACGGACGAGGCCGAGTGCGCCAGGATCCTGCGCCGCGTGACCGAGCTCGGCGCCCGCGGCGTCGTCGTTCCCCTCTCCGCGGAGATACTCGGCGTTCCGACTCCGGCGCTACTTGTTCCAGATCCGTGCTCCACGACCCAGCTCAGTTTCATGGCCATGGAGCCGTTCGATGAGACACATCCCCTTGAGGGCGTCACGTTGCTCGGCGCAGGAGGCGTTCTTGACCGACTTCGCTGCGAGCCCCGCTCGGGTGCCATCGACCTCGCACGGTCGCTGCTCGCGCTCACGATGATCGAGGGGATCGTGGTCGCGGCCGTCGACGTCTAAATTAAATTAGCTAACTTAGCTAACAGAACCGGCGGGACTCGGCGGCACCGAGGAAATCCCGGACACGCCTCAGTCGACCACGCGCAGCCGGCGCTTGCCGTCGACCACCGGCTCGGCGGCGGCGTGACGCGGCCGCGGCTCGGCGACCACCGCCGGACGGATGTCGGGATCGCGCTCGGCCCACGCCCGGGCGACCTCGCGGTCGAGCAGGTGGCTCGGCCGCACGTTGCGCAGCGCGTTCAGCATGACCGCGCGGACGTTCGGGTTGTCGCGCTCAAGCTCGGCGAGCAGCCGGGTCATCGCGTCGCGCCGCAGGCCGTCCTGCGCGCCGCACAGGTTGCACGGGATGATCGGGAACGCCAGCTCGCCGGCGAGC
>JBGQCL010000538.1:0-7928 GCA_041495365.1 Kofleriaceae bacterium
ACGCCGATGCCGCCGAGCACCGCCGGGCCGATCTGCTGGACGTCGACGAACACGTTGTTGTTCGAGCCCTGGACGTGGGTCGCCTGGTACCTGCCCGCGCCGCCGGCGAACCGCAGCCACAGCGAATCGCTGACGTAGTACTGCGCGCCGGCGAGCAGGTTGAGGTCGGTGTTGGTGTAGGTCGCCGAATCCATCGTGTTCGGCATGGCCGTGCCGTGCAGCACGATCGTGGCGCCGACCTCGAACGTGATCACGGTGCGCGGCGTCGCGACGCGGCCGAGCCGCAGGTCGAACGAGCCGCCGCGGCCGGTCGAGCCCGCGATGCCGAGCCCGACCAGCAGCCCGCCGCCGACCGACCCCGCGAACGTCAGGCCCTGGCGGTTCTCGGTCGACTCGAGGTTGGCGTCCGTCGCGTACTCGACGGCCGGATCCGGGGCGTCGACCGCCGGCGCCGGGGCCGCACGCGTCGCACCGGGCGCCGCGGACGGCGCTGCCGCGGGCGGCGCTGCCGCGGGCGGCTTCGACTCGGCGTGTGCGACGCCGGCGACCGCCAGGCCGCCGATCACGACGAGCCGGCCGATCATCGGGCGCCGATCTCGAGCGCGGGGAACGACGTCCGACCCCCGAGGTGCGGCTGGTCGGGCAGCAGCAGGCGCGCGACGACCTGGCCGCCGATCAGGTGCTTCTCGACGATCTCCGGGATGTCCTCGGGGGTGACCCGCCCGTACCAGACCTGCTCCGGGTAGATCACGACGGTGACGCCGGTCTCGCACTGGTCGAGGCACCCGGCGTTGTTGGCGCGGATGACCCTGGACAGGCCGCGGGCGGACAGCTCGGCCTTGAGCCGGTCGCGGACGTCGACACCGCCTCTCAGCTTGCAGCAACCCTTGGGGTTATCGGGCGCGCGCTCGTTGATGCACACGAAGACATGACGCTGAAAGCTCGGCATCCGCCGGGTAGCGTACCACCCTCACCCACCGTCCGACGGCCGCTCGAGGGCCGCTCGAGGGCCGCTCGAGGGCCACCTGGCACGACGTGGCGGAGCTTGAAGCAGCCGGCGCACTGGCGCATCCTTGTGGTCTCGGCCGGATGAGCCCGAATGAGTGATGCCCGCACACACGCCGGCCCGACGCCCGGAGGGATGGTTCTCGGGAGTTACCGGATCCTGCACGAGCTCACCAGCGGCGGCATGGGAACGGTGTTTCGCGCCGAGCACGTGCTGCTCGGCCGGCCCGCCGCGGTCAAGCTGCTGCGCCGCGACCTGTCGACCAGCCCCGCGCTGGTCCAGCGGTTCGTCAACGAGGCCAAGGCGGTCACCGCCTGCAAGCACCCCGGCATCGTCGAGGTCTACGACTTCGGTTACACGGAGGACGGCCACGCGTTCATCGTGATGGAGTTCCTCGACGGAGAGTCGCTCGGCCGGCGGCTGGCGCGGCTGCGGCTGCCCGAGGTCGAGGCGACCGCGATCGCGCACGGCGTCGCGAGCGCGCTGCGCGCGGCGCACCGGGTCGGCGTGATCCACCGCGATCTCAAGCCGGACAACGTGTTCCTGGTGCCGGATCCCGACGGTGGGGTCGACCGCACCAAGGTGCTCGACTTCGGGATCGCCAAGCTCGCCGACGGTGCGTCCGAGCACCGCCACACCACGACCGGCGCGCTGATCGGCACCCCGCTGTACATGGCCCCCGAGCAGGCGCGCGCCGCGGCCGCGATCGATCACCGCGCCGACCTGTACTCGCTGGGCTGCATCCTCTACCACATGCTCACCGGCCGGCCGCCGTTCGTCGCCGAGGGCGCCGGCGAGATCATCGCGCTGCAGATGTTCGGCGAGGTCGTGCCGCCGAGCCGGCTCGCGCCGGTCACGCCCGAGATGGAGGGCCTGGTGCTGCGGCTGCTCGACAAGGAACCGGCGCGGCGGTTCGCCAGCGCCGGCGAGCTCGCCAGCGCGCTGACCCAGCTCGACCGGCGGCCGACGCGCCAGATGACACGGGCGCCCCAGCCCGCGCCCGACGCGACCGCTCCGGGCGGCGTCGCCGTCGAGCCCGGAGAGCACCCGGCCGCCAGCAGCGCGGCGCTGCCCGACGCGCGCACGACCGCGGCGGTGCGGCGGCGGTCCGCGCTGCCGCTCGCCGCGGGCGCGCTCTGCGCGCTGGCGATCGCGGCGGTCGGCGTCACCTACGCGACGCACGGCGATCCGCCCGCCGGCAACGCCGCTGCGGCCCCGCGGGTCCAGCCGATCGCGGCGCCGGCCCCCACGCCTGGGCCGCCGGCGAGCGTGGAGCCGCCGGCCCCCGTGCCCGATCCACCGGCGCATCCCGACCGGCCGGCCGACCGCGTGGCCGACCGCGTGGCCGACCCCGTGGCCGACCCACCGGGGCCTCCTGCCCCGGTCGTCCGCGAGGCCCCGCCCGCGCCCGACGCGCCCGACGGTCATGGGCCTCGCAAGCGCACCGGGCACAAGATCGTGCGCGGCGTGGGCCCGATCACGCCCCAGGGTTCGCGGATCTTGCCCGAGCGGACCCTCGGGGTGCACCGTGGCAGCCACGCCGATCCTCCCCGGAGAGGCGATCACACCCCGAGCGGAGCCCCGCTGGAAGACACCGTCGACCTCGACACCAAGCCCACCCACGGCGGCGGCGCGCCTCGCGCCACGCCGTCCTCGCCGAAAGACCCCAGCTCGCCGTGATCCTGCCTTGCTTGCCACGCGCCTCGCTCGCAGCCGTCGTGCTCGCCGCGCGCGCCGCGGCCGCCCAGGCCCCCGCTCCGCCACCGGCCTCGCCGCAGCCGACGTCGCCGCAGCCGACCTCGCCGCAGCCGACGTCGCCGCAGCCGATCTCGCCGCAATCGCCGGCCGCGCCCTCGACGGCTGCCGCGGCCGCGCCCTCCGCCCCTCCACCGCTCGCCCAGATCAAGGACGACAAGCAGATCGCCGAGGTCCTGCAGTCGATCACGCAGGATCCCGCGATCGCCGTCGACAACCCCGCGACCCGTCCGCTCGCCCAGGCGCTGATGACCGAGGGCGTGCGGCAGCTGCGCACGCGCGCGTTCGATCAGGCGCTCGCCAACTTCCTCGAGGCGTACGCCAAGTTCCCCAGCCCGAAGATCCTGCTCAACATCGCCTCGACGCTGCACGACATGGGTCGGCTCGCCGACGCCGCCAACACCTACCAGCGCTACCTGACCGATCCGGCGACCGGCGTCGAGCGCGTCGCCGAGGTCAAGGACCTGCTGATCAAGCTCGACGAGCAGCTCACGATCCTCACCGTGCGGGTGACGCCGCACGGCTCGGAGATCTCGCTCGACGGCGGGCCGTTCATCCCGGTCGGCAGCACGCTGGTGACCCGGGTGCGCTCCGGCCTGCACCTGGTGCGGATCCGCAAGGACGACCGCGGCGACGAGGTCACGCTCAACGGCTTCGAGGGCGAGAACAAGGAGGTCACACCGGCCGTGCCGGCGCTGGCCATCGCGGCGACCCCGGCCGCACCGCCCCCGGTGTCCCAGGCCGCACCGCCGGCGAGCCCCGGCGCCCGATCGCCCGAGAGCAATCCCGCCCCGGCCGCCCCGGCGGCGCCGCCCGAGCGGGTCGACGGCTGGCTGATCACCGGCACGCAGTACGGCACCTCCGACGCGGCCGGCCGGTCCCGCACGGTGCGCGACGAGGCCCGCGGCCGCGAGCTGTCCGCGATCGTCCCGCGCTACGACGTGTCCGAGCGCGGCGAGGCGACCATCGAGGACGACGAGGCGATCGGCTCCGGCGTGATCAGCGTGCTGCGGATCGACGGCAAGGGCCGCGGGTTCGCCGGAGGCGTCGGGCTCGCGATCGCGCGTGGCCGGGTCGAGTTCGACGCGATGGCGCTCCGGTCCGACGAGTACGGTGGCTACCTCGGCGCGCGCTACCGGCCGTTCACCGGCGCATTCCGGCCGTACGTCGCGCTCGGCATCCCCGCCTTCGTGTTCAACCACGACGAGGCGCAGATGGACGGCACGATCGAGACCACCAAGCGGCTCGCGGTCGGTGTGCGCGCGGCCGTCGGCCTCGAGCTGATGATCAACGGCCACTTCAGCGTCCAGGGCGACCTCGGCTACGAGCACTTCTTCTTCGTCGATGACCACTTCGAGGCCGACGTGTTCGTCCCCACGCTCGGCGTGATCGGCCGGCTATGACCCGGCGCGGCGCGCTCGCAGCCGCCGCGCTGTTCGCGGGCGCGCGCTGGGCCGCCGCCGACCCGGCGCTGTCGGTGATGCCGCCGTCGGTCGACGCCGGCCGCGTCGAGCGCATCGCCAGCGCGCCCGCCACCGTGCGGATCACCAACGCCGGCACCGGCACGCTCAAGCTGCTCGCGCTGCAGCTGCTCGACGGCGGCACCGGCGCCGCCGCCGACTGGACGGTGACCCCGGGCGCGCCGTGCGGCGCCACCATCCCCCCGAGCTGCGCGCTGACCGACGGCCTGTTCACCGACCTCGATCTCGCGTTCGAACCGACGTCGATCGGCGTGCGCGACGCGATCCTGCTGATCAACTACCACGACACCGCGGATCGCTCGATCTCGATCCCGCTGCGCGGCGTCGGCATCGGCCCCACCCTCGAGATCGTCGGGGCTCCCGCGATGCTCGACTTCGGGACCCTGCCGGCCGGCGTCGCCGGCGCGCTCACCCTGGCCGTCACCAACCACGGCACCCGCGACCTCGCCGACGGTGCGCTCGCGATCACGCCGGCCGGCTCGCCGTTCTCCGCCGGCACCGGCAAGCTCGCGGTCACCACCTCGGCCGCGACGCCGGTCACCGTCACGTGCACGCCATCGGCCGGGATGTTCACCGCGAGCCTCCAGCTCTCGGCGCCCGACGTCCCCGGGCCGCCGATCCAGATCGCCCTGCGCTGCGCCGGCGATCCCGCGCAGGTGCTCGTCGCGACGCCGCCGGCGATCCTGCTCGGCGAGGTCCGCATCGCGGCGCCGATGCTCGCGGCGCAGGTGACCGCGCACGTCGCGATCGCAAGCCGGGCGGCGCCGATCGATCTGACCGCCGCGGCGCTCGACCCGGCGCTCCCAGGCGTGACCGTGACCGGCATCCCGGCGACGACCCCGGCCACGCTCGATCTCGCCGTGGCGCCCAGGACCGAGGGCAGCCTCGACCGCCGGCTCACCGTCACGCCGCGGACCGGCGCGCCGCTCGCGATCGCCGTGACCGGCAGCGCGGTGGCCCCGAGCGTCAGCGCCCCGCCCGCCGTGTCGCTCGGCACGTTCTGCGTCCAGCAGCCCACCACCCCGCGGATCGTGACCCTGACCTCGACCGGCAGCGCGACCGTGGGCCTGTCCGCCCCGGCGCTGCAGAGCGCGATGTCGCCGTTCGATCTCGAGCGGGTCGCGCCGCTCGACTACCCGAACATCCTCGCGCCGGGCCAGCGCGCGTTCGTCTCGGTCACGCCGCGGCCGAGCAGCGTCGCCGGCGTGGCCGGCGATGACCTGGCGTGGACGACCGACGCCGATGCCGCGCCGTCGCACACCGCGCTGACCGCCACGTTCCTCGCCGACGGCGGCGCGATCGCGCCCAACCTCCTCGACTTCGGCACGGCCCCGGTCCACGTCGACACCCACAACGCCCAGCAGGTCACGCTCCAGAACTGCAGCGCCGCGGCGTTCCAGCTCGACGCGCCGCAGGTCCCGGCGCCGTTCTCGATCGACAGCCCGAACTTCCCGACCGCGCTCAAGCCCGGCGAGGTCGCGGCGTTCAGCGTCGGGTTCCACCCGACCAAGCCCGACAAGGCGGTCAAGGACCTCGTCATCACGTCCCGCCAGCTGCCGGAGCCGCTCACCGTCCACCTGCGCGGCGAGGGCGTCGCCACCGGAAGCGGCAGCGACGCCGGCCCTCCCGGCACGGGCGTGTCCGCCACCAGCTTCTACGCCTGCGGCAGCTGCACCGCCGGCGATCCGTCCGGCGGGCTCGCCGTCGTGCTCGCCGCGCTCGCCGTCATCGCCCCGCGCCGCCGGCGGGCGAGGTGATCAGGGCAGCAAGATGCCCTCCTGCTGGCAGCGCTGGATGATGGCAGTCCGGAATTGCGACGGAACCTTACTAAAAAACTGCTTCACAGCCGCTGCGTCATGGGCAGCGCAAGCACACGTCGCGGCGAAGCGATATATCCGGACGTCCTGCTTGCAGGCGAGCACCTTGATCATGAGCTGCAATGCAGCCTTGGGAAATCCTGCCGTGTACTGATTCTGGGCCTGTGACATCGCGTCATCGACATTCAGCTTGTCGCAAGAGTTCTTCGCATCCTCTGCTACAGGTAGTAGATAATCATCGGTAGCAACGGCGGCTGTGTGATCCGCCGATTGCGACGATCCCCCTTCCACGCACTTCGCGGCCACGTCGGCCACGGCACTGGAGACGGCCGCTGTGCTGGTCGCGTTGACCTGCGCTTGAAGAAGCTTGACGCGCGCACAATCATTCTTGGCCACGAGCGCCTGCGCCCTTCGCCGATTCTCATCGACCGCGACCGCCTCGGACGCACGAAAGGCATCGCTGGTCGACGAGAAGTACACCGAATCCGGTCCGATCAACTTCAGCTGCTTCTGGGCCTCTCGAAGGTCGCCCTCGGCAAGCGCATCCTTGACTTTGTCGGTCGCGAGCGAACTGGCCATCTCCTTGACCGCCTTCACACGAAACTCCTGGGCCTTGGCCTGAACGCTGCGGTCATGCCCAGCGAAAGCGGCAAGCTCGCTCGCACAGTCCCTCAGATCCTGCCATTGCTGGTTCACTTCGAGACCGGCACACGCCTTCGCCTTCGCCTGCGCCTTCGCGTCCACGACCGCGCGTCCCGATACCGTGCGTGCCGCTACCGCAGTCTCTGGCTCTGTCGGCGCGACGGCCGCATCGACCGTCACTGCCACCTCGATGGCGTCCGGAACCGAGCTGGTACCGTGCGCCGTCTCCATCGCGTCGGTTGCCATGGGTCCGTCTGAAGCGACTACTGGAAGCATCGCCGCGGTCCCGGAGCCCGAGGCCGCTGTGCCGCCTCCGCGATCGCGGGACACCGTCCGCCCCACGATCGACACCGCGACAATTGCGGCGAGCACTGCCGCGGCACCGCCGATCGCATACCGGCCCGCCGATCGCGTCCGCATCATCCCCGCGCTGCCGCTGAGCGTCGTCGCGTGCGGTGACTGGCCGAACCGCGCCGCGGACGCGACCGAGGCCCCCAGCCCCTGCAACATGGCAGCCGTGCGCTCGACGATGATCCCGGCGGACCGGGCGTCTCGTGCGAACGGCGCCAGCGCGGCCGCCAGCGCGGCGATCGACGGGAATCGCGCCGCCCGATCCTTCTCCAGACAGCGCAGGATGACCGCTTGCAGCCCGCGGGGAAGCCGGGGATCCATCGGCGGCGGTGGCTCGGTGGCCGCGCGCAGCACGGTGGCGGAGAACGTCTCGGCGTCGAACGGGCGGCGGCCGTTGAGGCACTCGTAGAGCACGATCCCGAGCGCCCAGATGTCCGAGCGCGCATCGACGTCCTTGCTCGCCTTCATCTGCTCCAGCGACATGTACCCGGGCGTCCCCATCACGGTGTCGGTCCTCGTCAGCACGCCAGGGCCACCAACTGGCGCCTTGGAGATCCCGAAGTCGAGCACCTTCACCAGCGGCGATCCGTCGGGCCGCCGGGTCAGGAACAGGTTGCTCGGCTTGATGTCGCGGTGGACGATGCCGAGCGCGTGCGCCTCGGCGAGTGCCTCGCAGGCCTGCAGCACGTGGTCGACGACCTCGCCCGGCGGCAGTACGCCGCGACGCGCGAGCTCGCCCGACAGGTCCCCGCCGCGCAGGCACTCCATCACCATGTACGGCGCACCGCCCGGCAGCACGCCGACGTCGCTGACCCGGGCCACGTGCTCGCTGCGCAGGCGGACCGCGGACTGCGCCTCGCGGAGGAACCGGGCGTG
>JBGQCL010000539.1:0-7927 GCA_041495365.1 Kofleriaceae bacterium
CTTCGCCCCCCGCCCCGCCGGCAGAGCCGGCAGGGTCCCCACCCCCCATCTCGCTACGCTCGATCACGGCCTCCGGCAGGCCTCCCGGCATGGGCCCGGGCATCGCGCCCGGCTTCGCGTCCGGCATCGCCGTCGGCATGGCCGCCCGCGCGATCGCCGCGGCGCGCCGGCCGGCGACGTCGTCCCACAGCTCCTCGCACGGATCGAGCACGTAGACCGTGACGTCGGTCGTCGCGGCGAGATCGGTCAGCGCCTCGAGCTGCGCGCGGGCGAGGAACGACAGCCCGAACACCGCGACCGGCGGGCGTGCGGGAGGTGCCAGCCCGGCGCGCCGGCGCAGCCACGGCAGCATCGGCGTGGGCGCGCGCAGGACCGGCCCCGGCCCCGCGCTGCGCCCGGGCACCCCGCTGGCGCCCAGCCGGGACAGCGCCGCGCCGACCAGCGCGGCCTGCCAGCGCGCGGTGGCGTCGCCCGCGAGCTCGCCGGGCACCTGGCCGACCGCCAGCGCCGGCATCCAGTCCGGCCGCGACAGCGCGTAGCTCCACACCAGGTCCGCGAGGTGCTCGGCGAGCTGGACCCGCCGCGGGCCGGCGCGATCGCCCGGGGCCGGGGCCGCCGCGAGGTACGCCGCGACCGGCGCGAGCCCGTGCACCACCGCGTCGTCGGCCAGCACCGAGCCGAGCGCCGCGGCCAGTTGCTCGCGGTCGAGCGCGCCGAGCCGCACGGCCCGTCCCGCGGCGTCGCCCGCCCAGGTCGCCTCGACGAACGCGTCGAACGCGACCAGCTCCAGCCCGGCGGCGATGCCGCGCGCCATCGCGATCTCGCGCACCAGCCAGCGTGCGATCAGCTGGCTGCCGACCACGATCGTCGACGGCGCGAACGGATCGGCCGGCGGCAGCGCGTCGAGCAGCGCCGCGAGCAGGCGCTCGACGCGGTTGCTGTGGACCGCGCGCAGCATGTCAGCTCGCGGGCTGCCCGCCGGGCGCGACCAGCCACAGCGCCGACGGCACGAGCTCGAACCGCGCCGGCAGTCGCCCGGGGTTCTCGCCGTCGACGTCGAGCTCGATCACCGCACCGGGATCGATCGGCTCGGCCTCGACGACCCGGGCCCGCCGCGCCGTCACCTTGTCCATCGCCAGGTGGGTCCCCTGGTACAGCCGCCGCCCGCTCTTGAGCAGGTCGGCGAACCCGAAGTCGCCCATCGCGATCACGTCGAACTGACCGTCGTCGAGCTCCGCGTGGGGCGCCACCATCATCGCCCCGCCGAAGTAGCGGCCGTTGGCGATCGCGACCGTGTTGATCGTGGCCTCGACCCGATCACCGCCGTCGAACACGAGCTGGACGCGCTGGTTGGTGTACGACCACGTCGCCCGCGCGGTGGCGAGCGCGAAGCTCAGCCGGCCGAGCCGCTTGCCCGACTCGTTGACCAGCCGGTCGACCACGCCGGACACCCCGAACGACGCGATGTTGGCGAACATCCGCGCCGCGCGCGCCCCGCCGGGGGTCGTGAACTCGAGCCGGCCGACATCGATCTTGCGCCGGTGGTTGGCCGCGATCACCCGCGCGGCATCGGCGAGCTCGGTCGGCAGGTTCGCCGTGCGCCGGAAGTCGCCGCCGGTGCCGAACGGGATCACCGCAAAGCTCGCCTCGGGCGCGATCGGCTGGCCCTGATCATCGAAGAACCCGTTGACGACCTCGTTGATCGTCCCGTCGCCGCCGATCGCGACCACGCGCTCCGCGCCGCCGCGCAGCGCCTCACGAGTCAGCCGGATCGCGTCGTGCGGCCCCTCGGTGATCAGCTCGTCGAACGGGAACGCGCGCCCGATCGTGTCGGCGATGTCCTTCCAGCGCTTGCCGAGCCGCCCACCCTGCGACCGAGGATTGACGACGAGAACCGTGCGAGGCATCACCATGCGCGGCGAGTATACGCGCCGCCTCCGACGCGAGCGCTCAACCCCTCGAAGCTCCGGAGGTTTCGGACCTCGGCGTGCCCGTCAGGGGGGCGCGCGGCGCCGCGGGTGAGCCGGTGTTCACCGCGCCCTGCGCACGGGCTGCGCAGGGCAGGGCAGCGCCGCGGCGCAGCGTTCCGTTGCACGCGTCGCCTCGGCCGCGGCGGCGCGTCGCGGGGCTTGCCGGCCGCCGCCCGGTCAGCGCGTCGATGATAACGCTCTCAGAGCAGTGCGGCGGGTGCCCTCCGTCGACGGAGCCGGTGTCGCCGGTGCGCGATGAACCGCGATCGACGCGCGTGCTCCGGCGCGCTGGCCGCGCCCGCGCGGCCGGGACCAACGTCCGGCCACCGGATATCTGGTCGGAATCACACAATGATCTGTGGCTAACAAGACTGCACACATAAATCATTCGATTGCCATGGCCAGACAGGGCGTGCGCTGTTGTCAACTAGTGTGTCTCGCGCCGCGCGGCCTTGCGGAGCTCGGCGAGAACGTACAGACTCGCGACTCCCACCTACCAACCGGAGACTCGAATGAAGAAAATAAATCTCGAGTGTACGAATATGATACCGCTGCACTGGCTGTTGCTGGTCAAGAAGCGTTGACGCCGCGTGCTTCGCCGGGTCGGGGCCGTGTGCGCGGCCGCGCACCGTCGGGGTCGATCCGGCGCTGCCGGCGGGCCTGCGCCAGCGCGGGCGCTGCCGGTGACGGCCCACGGCCGGACCGCCGCTGCGCGTCTGTCCAGCGCAGCGCGGTGCTCCATCACCCGGGCGGCCGGGAATGGAATGGCTATTTCGGAGTTTCCTTCGAATGAAAGTCAATCCGGACGTGTTCTTCAAATTTCATGATGGCAAGTTCGTTGTCTGGAACTACCGGGCACACGAGCAGTTCGAGCTGACGTTGCCCTACCTGGAGCGCCTGTATGCGATCGGCACCGCGGAGTCACCGCCCGCTGCGCCGCCCGCTGCGCCGCCGGCCGCGTCCCCGGCCGCGCCGGAACCGGCGCAGATCGACGCGGAGCTGCGGGCGGCAGATCTGGTGTCGGCGAGCTACCCCGGCGCCGCCTGGGGCTGGGACAGTCTCTCCCGGATCTTCCACATCGGGACCAACGTGCGGCTCGCGGCCGGCGCGGCGCTGCCCCGGGACGATACCTCCGAGGCCTACATCGAGCACTGCACGGCGATGGACGCGGACGAGCCCGCCGTGATCCCGGCGCTGGACGGCGACGGGTTCGCGCTGCCGGCGCCCGACGTCGAGGGCCTCAAGCGGCTGTCGCTGTGGGACGCGCTGCTCGCCCGGGAGACCACGCGCGACTTCACCGGCGAGCCGATCGATCTCGGCGCGGTCAGCAGCATCCTGTGGGCCACGTTCGGCGCGGTGCACGGCCCCGATCGCAGCGACGTCGGCGTGTTCGGGATCAAGAGCTACGGATATCGCCGGACCTCGCCGTCGGGCGGCAGCCTGCAGACCGCCGAGCCCTACCTGGTCAACCTCACGATCTCCGGGCTGCCGGCTGGTGTGTATCATTACCATTCGATCGACCACAGATTGACCCGGGTCGACGGCGAGCTGCCGGCCGCGGACCTCGGGCCGCTGCTCGCCGGCCAGAACTTTGCCAGTGGTCTGGGATTCGCGATCTTCCTGGTCGCGCGGTTCGACAAGATGTGGTGGAAGTATCCGCACTCGCGATCGTATCGAGTCGCGCTGATGGACGTCGGCCACCTGTCGCAGACCTTCCATCTCGTATGTACCGGATATGGATTGAAGACCTGGCTGACCGCGGCATTCTACGACGAGGAGATCGCCAGGCGGCTGCGGCTCGATCCGGCGCGCCAGGCGGTGCTGCTGATGGTCGGCGCCGGCAAGGGCGACGGCAACGCGATCAGCCCCGCGATCCGGAAGGCGCTGGGCGCACCGTAGCCCGCCGCGCGCGCCGGCTACCCCGGGCCGTCGTGCAGCGCGCGCTCGATCTTGGTCTTGAGCTCGACGTAGCGACGCAGGAAGTCATAGTGCCGCTCGCGGAACGCCTGGGTGTAGCGGCGCTCGCGCGCCTTGGCCCGCCACGCCTCGGCCAGTTCGTCGAGCCGCGCGACCAGCTGCTGGGCGTCGCGGAACGGCTGGAGCAGCGGGCGCGAGCCGTGGGTCTCGACCAGCTCGACCCGCCCGTTGTCGGCCGGGCCGAGGAACGTCAGCACCACGGTGTCGGGGTGCTGGTTGCGGATCGTGCGGGCGATCGTCCGCGCCGGCAGGTCGGAGACGTCCTCGGCGATCATCGCGTAGTGGAACCGACCCGAGCTGATCCGGTCGAGCCCTTCGCCGCCCGAGGTCGCGTGCACGAACGCGAATCCCGGCGGCGCGGCGTCGGTGATCGCGGTCACGAAGTCCTCGACCTCGTCGACCACCAGCACGCGCAGCTCCTCGATCCGCTCGGCGGCCGAGCGATCGCGGCCGGCGAGCTTGTCGGCGAGCTTGTCGGCGAGATCGATCGCGCGGCGCTCGGCGGCCATGAAGCGCTGGAGGAACTCCTCGTGGACGCCGCGCACGTCGTCGAGCACCGAGTCGACCTCGCGCTTGCCGACCGAGCGCCCGGCGGCGTCGATCACGCGCTCCTGCAGGTAGGCGACCGACTCCGGCGCCTTGAGCACCAGGTCGATCGCGCCGGCCCGCACCGCGTCGACCGCGTCGTCGAACGACCGCCGCGGGGTCAGCGCGATCACCATCGAGGTCGGCGACGCCTGCTTGATCGCGCGGATCGTCGCGATCCCGGCGCGCGGCGCCGGTGTGTCGATGTCGACCAGCGCGACCGAGAAGAACTGGCGCTCGACCAGCGCGTGCGCGCGCTCGGGGTCGGTCACGCAGGTGACATGGAGGTGGGCCTCCGACAGCAGCTGCGCGATGCCGGCGTGGACGCTGCGATCGCCATCGAGGACCAGGACCTCGATCCCGATCAGGTGGTGGGACCCGGTCGAGGCGGAGCGGTACGAGCTCGAGGTCTCGGAGCTGGTCATGACGGCCGGCGTGGGGAGGGCGCGGCGCCCGCGCGGACGGCGAGCGACGCGGAGGGGTGAATCGGCCGGCCTTGCCGGGCGAGCCGCCGGCCGACGGGAAGATCCGTCCCCTTTCGATCGACCTCACCCGATCGCGGCGGCGCCGGCCGGCTCGGCCGATCGCCGAGGCCGTGGGCCAGCATCCAGATGCCGGCGCCGGCGAGGCCGAGGTCGATCAGCAGCACGACGACGATCAGCGCCCACGGCCGGCGCGCCGCGATCGGCAGCGACAGCGCCGGGTCGATCGACCGGGGAGCTTCCCGTCCCCTCTGGACCGGCTGAGCCGGTCCATTCACCGCTCCGCGCGTCGCGTCGCGCGGGTCGCGGTCGATCGCCGCGGCGGCTCCGCGCGTTCCATCGCGCGGGTCTTCCATCACCACGGCCTGCCGGCGCGGCGACGGCTGTGGGCGCGCCGGTGCGGCCGAGCCTCCGGCGAGCGGGCGCTGCGCCGGAGGAGCACCTTGTGGCAGGAACGGCGTGGCCGGGGCCGCGCGCGGCGTGGCCGGGGCCGCGCGCGGCGCGACGACCCCGGGCGCTGTGATCGGCACCGCAGATCCTGCGCCCGGAGCGAGCTGGCGTTCCAGCGGGCGCTGCGGGAAGCTCGTGTCGTCGGAGATTTTTTGGGTCGGCGCGACGCGCTGGCCCGAGACGGTGAACCGCGTGCCACAGCCGCCGCAGAACCGGGAATCCGGCGCGTTGTCGGTGCCGCAGCTCGGGCAGCGCATCTGCGTGACAAGCGTAACGTACTTGGACCGGCGTCGCCTCATCACGCCGCGACAACCGATCCACCCCCCCTGTGGTACCCTGTTCGGAGACGGGCATGAGCCAGACCCTCGACCGAGTTCTGACGGCCGCCCGGCAGCTCGGGGCGAGCGACGTGCACCTCAAGGCGGGGTTGCCGCCGATCTTCCGGATCAAAGGGGACCTGCGGACCGTCCGCGACGTACCAGCCTTGACCCGCGACCAGATCGCCCAGTTCGCGGTCCACATGATGAACGACAGGCAGCGCGCCGACTTCGAGCAGCACCTCGACATCGACCTCGCCTACGGCACGCCCGACGGGGTGCGTTATCGCGTCAACCTGTTCCAGCAGCGCGGATCCGTTGGGATGGTGATGCGCTTGATCCCCCCCGAGGTGCCGCCGTTCGACCGCCTCAATCTCCCGCAGGCGGTGCTCGACCTCACCAACCACGCGCGCGGCATCGTGCTGGTGACCGGGGCGACCGGGTCGGGCAAGTCGACCACGCTCGCCGCGATGATCGACTACATCAACACCCAGCAGGCGTTTCACATCGTCACGGTCGAGGACCCGATCGAGTACACGTTCCGGGACAAGCGCTCGGTCCTGAACCAGCGCGAGATCGGCTTCGACACGATGTCGTTCGCGCGCGCGCTGCGCGCGGCGCTGCGCCAGGACCCCGACGTGATCCTGGTCGGCGAGATGCGCGACTTCGAGACCGCCGAGATCGCGATGACCGCCGCCGAGACCGGGCACCTGGTGCTGTCGACGCTGCACACCGTCGACGCCACCGAGACCGTCAACCGGATCATCTCGATGTTCCCGACCCACCAGCAGCAGCAGGCCCGGCTGTCGCTGGCGAGCGTGCTGCGCGGGGTGATCTCGCAGCGCCTGCTGCCGCGCGCCGACGGCAAGGGCATGGTGCCGGCGATGGAGCTCATGGTGAACACCGAGCGGATCCGCGAGATGATCGAGGAGCCGACCCGGACCCGCGAGATCAAGAACGCGATCCAGGAGGGCCTGCATCCCTACGGCATGATGACGTTCGACCAGAGCCTGGCCGGCCTGGTCAAGCAGCGGCTGGTGACCTACGAGGAAGCGGTCAAGCACTCGACCAGCCCGTCCGACTTCGCGCTGCTGTTCCGCGGGGTCTCGGGCAGCGCGCAGAAGTCCTGGACGCCCGGCGGCGGCGATTCCAACATCGGAGCACCCGGCAATGAAGAATTCGAGATCGATCGCCTCGACAAGTAGGCTGCTGGCCGTCGCGGTCGCCGTCGCCGCGGTGCTCGGGGTCGGCCGGGTCGCCGAGGCGGGCCGCAAGCGCGTGGTGGTGCTCGAGTTCGAGGGCCCCAGGGGCGAGAAGTTCCACGACGATCTGGTCCGGTTGATCAAGAAGACCCACACGGTGGTGCCGGCCGAGAAATGGAACGGCACGGCCGAGCAGCTCGGCGCCGGCACGCGTTCGGGCCGGGACGTCAAGAAGGTCGCCCGCAAGCTCAAGATCGACGCGATCGTCGAGGGCAAGATCGAGAAGCGGCGCGACGAGTTCATCATCCGGCTCAAGCTGCGCGCCGGCCGCAGCGGCGAGCCGATCGGCGACTCGATCGACACCAAGGCAGAGGGGCCGCGGATCGACGGCCGGGCCCAGAAGGACCTCAGGGACGAGCTGGTCGGCAAGATCGACGACATGGAGTCCAACCACGACGGCGCCGGCGGCGACGACGCGGACGACGACCCGCCGGCCAGGCGCGAGGCCCGGCCGCCGAAGGGTGACGACGACGACGACAAGCCGGCCCGCAAGCCGGCCCGGGCCGAGAAGGACGACGATGACGACAAGCCGGCGGCCCGGAAGGCCGGCCGGAAGGGCGCGAAGAAGGACGACAAGGACGACGACGCGGACGACGACCGGTCGGCCCGGCGCAGCAAGTTCGGCGGCCGCTCCGAGGACGAGCGCGGCAGCGACCGGGTCGGCAAGGCCAGGAAGTCCGAGACCGACGACGACGACAAGCTGCCGGCGAAGAAGGCCGCGAAGGCGCCGGCGAAGCCGGACAAGCCGGACCGCAGCGACCGGAGCGACGACGACGACGACAAGCTGCCGGCGAAGACGACCGCGAAGGCGGCGGCGAAGCCGGACTAGCCGGACCGCTGCGACCGGTGCGACGACGACGACGACAAGCTGCCGGCGAAGAAGA
>JBGQCL010000540.1:0-7924 GCA_041495365.1 Kofleriaceae bacterium
AATCATACACCATACTAAAACAAATCCACGGACAGGTCTAGATCCCCGAGTTCTACAAACCGGAGCCGGGGCGCAACATCGGCCTCGCGTGGCGGAGCTCGTCGGGCCGGCTCCGCGAGTTCCGGTTGCTCGCCGAGACCATGAGCGCGTCGGCCGAGGCGTTCCTGACTCGCTCGCGCGAGTACACCCGCAAGCTGGCCGAGCCGGGCGGGCGGCCGCGCCGGAGCTGAGCTCGCCGCCGAGGAACTTCTCCAGCGTGCGGCGGATCGAGCGATCGTCGTCGACGACCAGGATGCGCGCGGCGGAGGTCACGGGTCAGCCCTCGTCACGGATCATGCCATCGTGACGCAGCGAATTGCCGTGCGTCGCGGGGATCCGTCATTCGCTGGTGATGGGCTCGCGTTCGTCGATGGCAACGATGGCGTGACGGACCGGCTCGGGCGGTCGCGCGCTGCCTTGGAGCGTTCGCGATCGCGCCTTGACCCGACGAATTCGCGCATGGTCTACTCCACAACGGATCACGGGAAAGGGTCGATGTGATGCGGACATGGCAGCCGCTGTCCCGGGCAAGCGGGGCGAGGACATCAAGCAGTGGCCGGGGCGTGGACCATGGAGTGCCGGCGCAGTCTCGGCGCTGGATCCAGGCCAAGCTCGCCGTCAGTCGGCCCGGCGATGCGTCGGAGCAGGAAGCCGATCGCGTGGCCGACACCGTCATGCGCGGCGGCGCGATGTCGATCGCCCCGTCGCGAGGGGCGCCGATCCAGCGCAAGTGCCACGCGGGCTGCGAATGCGCCGACTGCGGCCGGGCGGTGCAGCGCCAGGCGCTGCCCGGGCACGCCGCCGCGCCCGCCGCGCCCGCCGCGCCCGCCGCGGTCGGGCTCGGCGAGGGGCATGCGCTGTCCGAGCCGATGCGCAGCTTCTTCGAGTCCCGCCTGGGGCACGACTTCTCCCACGTGCGCCTCCATACCGAGGACCGCGCGGCCCAGACCAGCGCCGCGCTCGGCACGCGGGCGTTCACGTTCGGGCACGACATCGCGTTCGGCCAGGGCCAGTGGTCGCCGAGCAGCGCGGACGGCCAGCGCCTGCTCGCGCACGAGCTCGCGCACGTCATCCAGCAGGGCTCGGGCCGCAGCGCCCCCGCGATCCAGCGCGCCATCACGGTGCAGAACCCGGCTGCGGTGACGCCCAACATTCCTGGCACCACCAATGCGGCCGCGGTGCAAGGCTGGCTGGATACGCTGTGTCCCACAGGCGGCTGGGTGGTGGACGCCGCCACCGGCGTGGTCGACTCGCCGAACCGGGCCGACTTCTGTGCGGCGCGCCCGGTCCGCGGCCACGCGCACTTCTCGACCAGTGGCACCCGGACGTCGTGCAGCTGCATCTGCGAGCTCACCGCGCCGGGCTCGACCGATGTCCGGCTGCATGCCGCCAACTTCGTCGCGTTGCCGAGCGGCGCGTTCGATGTCAACGCCGCCGGTGAAGGTCGCACGCGCCCGGCCGACCCGGGGGCTGGACGGCCGGAGGTCAACGTCGGGGTGAGCGGCATCGAGTTCCACGGCGTCACCGGTGCGGGCGACACCGCGCCGCTCGCCGCCGGTGCGGGCGCGACGCAGACGCTGCGCGATCCACCGTGGATCATCCTGGGTCACGAGATGTGCGGCCACGCGCGCCTGCCCGGTGCCCCCGGCGCCGGGGGACACGGCATGACTCCCGAGGGCGATCGGTCCGCCGTGGACATCGAGAACCGCATCCGCCGCGAGCACTCGACGGTCGCCGACAGCTTCGGGATCCGCCGCGGCGAGTTCAATGACGCCGGGGGAGCGCGCCACTTCGGCACCGAGATCATCGTGCGCGCCGGTGACACGCTGTCGGGGATCGCGCGCAGGCTCGGCATCGCACAGGCCAATCGCCGGACTGCGATCTTTCGCGGCAACGGCGCTGCCATCACGGCCGCGGACGAGGGCACGCTGCGCGCGGGCGAGCGGTTGCTCGTCGAGGGTGCGTTCTTGCACGAGGCGATCAGCGGGGAGACGATGACCAGCATCGCCACGATGTGGAACGTACCGCTGCGCTCCGTGATCCGGGCGAACCCACAGATCGCCAACCCCGATCGGATCTTCCCGGGCCAGCGGCTGCTGATACCGGTATCATGAGGCAATACAGAATCGCATCCATGGTCGTCGGGACATGGCTGGTGCTCGGCGGGTTCGCCACCGGGTGCCCGGATCGCGAGCACGATGGAGCAACCATGGGGGCTACCGGCAACACGACAGCGACCGCGAGCACGGCGAGCGCCCCGCGGATCGCGGCGGCCGACCACCATCTCACGCGCGCGGGCGCCGATCACGGCAAGCTCGAGGTGCGCTGGCGATTCGAGAATCCCACGGCGCGGACGCTGTACGTGCTGATCCGCCGCCCGCTCACCGTGGCCGAGGGCGATCCGGTGGTGCTCGATCACTCGGCGAGCGATCAGCCGCTGTCGTCCGAGGCAAACGCCGAGTCTCCGCCGACGTTCGTCGAGCTCGCGGCCCACACGTCGTCCGAGTATCCGGCGAGCTACCAGCTCGTGCTGCGGCCGAACGTCACGGCGCTGCGGGTCGTGGGCCGGTTCGGGTACAGCGACGTGCCACCCGATCCGTCGTGGCGGCAGCACCCCAGCTGGGGGCCGATGCGGAAGTGGCAGCGGCTCGTCGACTCCGCAGCGTTCGCGGCGGCGGTGCAGTAGGGTGCAGTAGGCAGTAGATCGAGCGCTGCCCCGCGAGCTCACGCACGCCACGTCGGCGTGGCGCTGCGGCCCGCACGATCGGACCGACCTCTCGTCGTCGAGCGTGCCTCCGCAAGTCATTGATCTATTTGTGATTTCCAAGAATCTATTCGACAGTGAATGTAACAGTGTTATATCGCCGGCGTGGAAGCCCAGTGGACGCTGCCCGAGCTGGTCGCGGAGGTCGCGGCGCGGATCGCCGCGCTGCCGGCGCCGAAGAACGGGCAGGTCCGGGCGGTGCCGGACGAGCGGACGGTTCGCTACTACGTGACGCTGGGTCTGCTGGATCGGCCGAGCGCGATGCGCGGCCGGACGGCGCTGTACGGGCCCAGGCACGTGGCGCAGGTGGTGGCGATCAAGCGGTTGCAGGCGATGGGCCGCTCGTTGTCGGAGATCCAGCAGCTGTGGCCGACACTCGATGATCCGACGCTGGCATGGATGTCCGGCGTCGCGCTGCCGGCGGCGGCCAGGTCCGGCGCACGCTCGGAGTTCTGGAAGCGCGAGCCGGGGCAGGCCGACGTCACGGCGAATGGCGGCGCGAGCCGCGCGCTCGATCGCGCGCTCGATCGCGCGCTCGATCTCGACGCCGACGCGGCGCCGCCTGCCGCCATGCCCCGCGCTTCCGCGCCGGCGGCCGGCCCGGGCGCGCCGGCGGCGAGGTCGTCTGCGGCGGGCGCGGTCGAGCTGCGCATCGAGCTCGCGCCCCAGGTCGCCCTGTCGCTGGCGGTCGTCGACGACCGCGTGGCCGTATCACCCGCCGATGTCCGCGCGATCCGCGCCGCCGCGGCGCCGCTTCTGGCCGAGCTGGCATCGCGCCGGCTGGCGTCACACCCTGGAGGAGACGAATGAGTCCATCGCCGATGGTCCTGATGAGTGATGACGAGGTCGCTGGATACGGCCGCAACCCGGACGCCGGGTTCGGCGCGCTCGAGACCGCGCGCGGGCGGCTGCCGCTGGTCGCGATGGACGTCGACGCGCGGGTCGCCGGGGTGATCGCGACGATCGAGCTGGCGCAGCGGTTCGTCAACACGACCGGCGCGGCGATCGAGGCGACGTACATCTTCCCGCTGCCCGATCGTGCGGCGGTGCACCGCTTCCGGATGGAGGTCGCCGGGCGGGTGATCGACGGGGTGATCGACGAGCGCGGCGCGGCGCGCGCGCAGTACGACCAGGCGATCGCGGCGGGGCACCGCGCGGCGATCACCGAGGAGGAGCGGCCGGGGGTGTTCACCCTGCGGGTCGGCAACCTGATGCCCGGCGAGGCGGCGACCGTGCGGCTGTCGCTGGTCGGCCCGCTGCCGGTCGACGATGGCGAGGTGACGTTCCGGTTCCCGCTGGTGGTCGCGCCGCGCTACATCCCGGGGAGCGAGCTCGGTGGCGACCAGGCCGGGCTGGGCCGCGCGGCGGACACCGATCTGGTGCCGGACGCGTCGCGGATCTCGCCGCCGGTGCGGCTGCCGGGCTGCCCGAACCCGGTGCGGCTCGGGTTGCGGGTCGCGCTGGAGGATGGGGTGATGCGCGATGTGGCGTCGAGCCTGCACGCGGTGACGGTGGCCCGGCGCGATGCCCAGGTGATCGAGGTCCAGCCCGGCGAGCGGCTCGATCGCGACTTCATCTTGCGCTGGCGGATCGACGGGGCCGCGCAGGGGGGCGCCGCGCTGGCCAGCTCGCTGGTGTGCGCCGATGACCCGGGCGGCGCGGCGGGGACGTTCGCGCTGACGATCGTGCCGCCGAGCACGCGGGCGGTCGGGGCGAAGCCGCGCGACGTGGTGTTCGTGATCGATCGCTCGGGCAGCATGGAGGGCTGGAAGATGGTCGCGGCGCGGCGGGCGGCGGCGCGGATGATCGACACGCTGACCTCGCGCGATCGGTTCTGCGCGCTGGCGTTCGACAGCACGTTCGAAGCGCTGCCAGAGCCCGGCCTGATCGACGCGACCGATCGCCACCGGTTCCGCGCGGTCGAGGCGCTCGCCCGGGTCGCGGCGCGCGGCGGGACCGAGATCGCGCAGCCGCTCGGCCGGGCGCTCGCGCTGCTCGGCGGCGGCACCGAGGACCGCGAGCGCGTCGTCGTGCTGGTCACCGACGGGCAGGTCGGCAACGAGGACGACGTGCTGCGCCAGATCGCGCCGGGGCTGCGCAACATCAAGGTGTTCACGCTCGGCATCGACCAGGCGGTCAACGCGGCGTTCCTGCGCCGGCTCGCGGCGGCGGGCGGCGGGCTGTGCGAGCTGGTCGAGTCCGAGGACCGGCTCGACGCGGTGATGGCCAAGGTCCACCGCCGGATCGGCACGCCGATCGCGACCGAGCTGGCGCTGCGCGCGACCGGGCTGGAGCTCGAGCGCGGCACGCTCGCGCCGGGCAAGCTGCCGGACGTGTACGCGGGGGCGCCGGTGGTGATCTTCGGGCGCTACCGCGGCGCGGCGACGCCGGCTGCGGCGATCCAGGTCGAGGGCACGAGCCTGGGCGATCCGTGGAAGCAGGCGGTGGCGCTGAGCCGGCCGGCGCAGGCGTCGAGCTGGCTGGCGGCGAGCTGGGCCCGCGCGCACCTGCGGGACCTCGAGGATCGCTACGCGGCGGGCGCGCGCGAGCTGGAGCCGGAGATCGTGCGGGTGTCGAAGCAGTTCAGCGTGCTGTCGCGGTTCACCGCGTTCGTCGCGATCGACCGGAGCGCCGCGGTGAACCCGGGCGGCGGGTTGCGCCACGTCGTGCAGCCGGTCGAGCTGCCGGCGGGCTGGGCCGGCACCCCTGGCGGTGCCTCGTTTGCGGCCGGCGCGATGCCGTCGCCGGCGGGGTACGCGCCGGCAACCTTCGGGGCGGCCGGTCCGCCGGCGAACGCCGACGGAATGCGGCAGTTCATGATGGACGCCGGCCCGCCGGACATGGCGCCACCGCCGGCTTCCTACGGAGGCCGGCCCACGCCGCCGCCTGCGCCGTACCCGGTCCCGCGACCCACGCTGCAGCCACTCTCGATTTCACCTCCGAGGGCGTTCCCGGCAATGCCGCCGCTGCACCGTCCGCAACCGGCAGCCCCGGTGTCGGAGGCCGCGGGGTTCGCCGATGCGTCGGCGGCGGTGGGCGCCGCGCACGTCCGGCGGCTCGCTGCGCTCGCGATCGACCTGGAGGCGCAGGTGGCGGGCGGCTGCGACGGGGCGGCGATCCGGCTGGTGCGGCAGCGGCTGACCGAGTGGATCGAGGACCTGCGATCGGTGGGCGGCGGCCGCGAGCTCGCCGACGCGGTCGAGGCGCTGGTGCGGCGGCTGTCGGACGCGCTGGCGGCGCCGATGAACCTCGCCGCCGAGCTCGAGGCGATCGCCGACGAGCTCGCGAAGCTGGCGACCGGCGCGGTGCCGTCGGATGCGGGGCCGAAGCCGGGCCGGCCGCCGTTCTGGAAGTGATGTCGCCGGGGTCGGGCTCGTCCGGCGAGGCGGTCAGCGCGGCTTCTTGTGCTCGGCCTTCTTGAGCACGGTGTGGACGGCGGTGCCGTTGCCCCGGGGCGCGACCGTCTCGCTCTCGGTGTCGTAGCCGTCCTTGGCGATGCTGAGGGTCGACGACTCGAACGCCGGGACCTTGACCATGGTCGGCGTGACGCCGAGCGACTTGCCGCCGAGCGTGACCGTGGCGCCGGGCGGCGTCGAGCTGACCTTGACCAGGAAGGTCTGCCGGACGAGCACGAACTGGACCGAGGTGCCTTCCGGGGTCGGGGTGATCGTGTGGGTCGAGGGGACCAGGTGCGGCTTGCGGACCAGGAGCTCGACGGGGCGGCCGCACGGCAGCGCGACGCGCTGCGGGGTCGTGCCGATCACGCTGGCCTGATCGAGGACGATCTCGGCGCCGGGGGGCACGCTGCTGACCTCGGCGTAGCAGTCCCCGGGCGCGGCGGCCGGCGGCGCCGGCGCGGCGGCGTGGGCCGGATCGGGCGCGCCGGTGCCCGACGATGCGGGCGGCGTCCCTGCGGGCGTGGTCACCGCAGCGCCGGCCGGCGCAGTCGTGGGCGGGGCGGCACCCGGATCGCCGGCCGGATCGCCGGATCGCGCGCTGTCCGGAACGCGCGGCGACTCGCCGGACGCGGTCGTCTCGAGCGCGCCGGGCCGGTCGTCGACCTGCGAGGCGGGGTTCACCGGGGCCGGGGGCCGGCGAAACAGCAGCATCGCGGCGATGCCGAGCAGCACGGCGACCACCGCGGTCACGAGCATGATGATGAGGTGGCGCCGCCGGACCTGCGCTGGCATCGGCGGATAGCGCACGGCGCCGAACCCGCTGCCGTCGGGGGCGACCGGCCCGGGCGGCAGCGCGCCGGGCATCATCGCGTAGGGCGACTCCAGCGGATATCCCGGCGCCTGCACGCCGTGCATCGACGCGGCGTGCGCCGGCGCGTACGGGCCGGGCTGCGGCACCGCCATCATCATGTGGAGCGCCGGTGCCTCGACGGCCTCGCGTCCGGGCTCGGGGGCGTACATCGCCAGCTCGGCGAGCCCCGGCGACGAGACCGCCGACGGTGGGGCGTGGCCCGACTCGATCAGCGTCGGATCGATCTGCACCTTGGGCTCGACCGCCGGCAGCTCGCCGGGCCGCAGCGGCCGCGCGTGCAGCGGAGCGTCGTCGGCGCCGTCGGCGTTTGCCGCTTCCGCCGGCGAGGGCGCGGCCGGCATGCCGGTCAGGGGATGGCGCGGGACGGCGTGGCGCGGCGGGCTCCAGCCGTCGGGAGCCGCCGGATCGAGCGCGATCGTCCAGTCACCCGACGGCAGGCCGTTGCTGATCGCGGCCGGCGCCGCCGGAGCGGGCTCGCCCGGCGGTGGCTCCGCCGCGGACAGCTGCTCGGACCCGGGGGGCACCGTCGGCGCGGCGGGATCGACCACCGGATCGCCCACGAGGATCGTGGTCGGCTCGTCCGGGGCGGCCGGCATCGCTGCGCGCCGGGTGGACGGCGCGGGCGGGATCAGGACGCCGGTCGGCTGGACGGCGACACCGACCACCGTGCGGCGAGGGCGGCCGAGCGCGGCGTCCGGCTCGGGCTCCGCGGCCAGCTCGTGCGTGATGGCACCGGACTCCTGGATCTCCAGCCTCTCGATCTGGACCGACGACGGGCGCGGCGGCGCGTCTGCGTCCTCGGGCGGCGCCTCGATCGACCGGGTGCCGGATGGCTCGGCCGACGGCTCGGCC
>JBGQCL010000541.1:0-7919 GCA_041495365.1 Kofleriaceae bacterium
CTCGGCGCGCCGGCTGGCGATCACCGAGGCGATCACCCCCGCGCCGATCACGCCGGCGATCACCGCGAGCGTGACCGTGTGCGAGACGTCGGCGATGTCGTACAGGATCAGCTTGACGCCGATCAGGACGAGCAGCACCGCGAGCGCGATCTTCAGGTACTTGAACTTCGCCATCGCGCCGGCGAGGACGAAGTACAGCGAGCGCAGCCCCATGATCGCGAAGATGTTCGAGGTGATGATGATGAACGTGTCCTGGCTGACCGCGAGCACCGCAGGGATCGAGTCGAGCGCGAACACGATGTCGGTCAGCTCGATGACCACCAGGCACACGGCGACCGTGGTCAGCGCGCGCCGGCCGTCGATCTGGACCGTGAACCGGCCACCGTGGTCGCCGTCGACGATCCGGACGAACCGCCGCAGCCCGCGGATCGCCAGGCTCTTGTCGTGGTCGCCGTCGTCGTCGTCGCCACCGCGCAGCAGCTTGATCCCCTGCCAGCCGAGGTACGCTCCGAACAGGTAGAACACCCAGGTGAAGTGCTTGGCGAGGAACGCGCCGCCGCCGAGCATCGAGATCCGGAACCCGATCGCGCCGAGGATGCCCCAGAACAGCACGCGGTGCTGGTACCGGGCCGGCACATGGAAGCTGCGGAACAGCAGCGACATCACGAAGATGTTGTCGATCGACAGCGCCTGCTCCAGCAGGTAGCCCGAGACGTAGGTGATCGCCGCATCGCTGCCGCCGCCCGATGGCAGGCCGATCGCGTGGCCCTGGGCGGGCGCGAGGGCCATGTGCGCGCCGAGCCAGGCGTGCTCGTAGATCAGATACACGACCCCGGAGAACGACAGCCCCAGGCAGATCCAGCCGATGGTCCAGCCCACGGCGCTCCTGAGCGATGGCTCGGCGGCCCGGCGATGCAGCACCCCGAGATCGAGGAACAGCAGCAGCGCGACCAGCGCGAAGAAACCAAGCCAAAACCAGATCATCGCCGCGAACCCAGACCATGCCGGGTCGGCCCGCGGTTGGCAACTCGGCTTCCAGATATCTGCTTACAGCGGCCCCGGGCCCAGGTTCAGTGCATCGAGGCGATCAGCCGCTCGACCTCGCTCGACCGGCGCTCCAGGCCGAGCCGGCTGTACATCATCAGCGCGTCTCGCAGCATGTCCTTGGCGTCGGCGTGGTCGCCGATCTCGGCCTTGTAGCGGCCGAACACGAACAGCGCCTTGGCGAGCGCAGCCTCGTTGCCGAGGTTGGCCAGCAGCTCCACCGCCGCACCGAACGCGACCGCCGCCGGGGCCAGCGCGCCGGCGTCGGTGACCTCCTCGTCGTGGATGCTCGCCGACAGCACGTCGCCGAGCGTCATGTAGGCCTGGGCCTCGTGCTCGCGCAGGCCGGCCTTGTGGGCCACCGCCAGCGCGCGCTCGGCGAGCTCGCGGGCGGCGATCGCGTTGCCCTGGCTCTTCTCGAGCGCTGCGAGGTGGCGGCAGCACACGCTCTCGAGCCCGCGGTCCTCGACGTTCTCGATGATCTCCAGCGCGTTCTCGAGCCGGCGCCGCGCCTCCTCCAGCTTGTTCTCGGCGAGCGCGACCTCGCCGAGGTTGGTCAGGATCAGCGCGCTGAGCGGCAGCGCCCCGATCGCCTCGGCCTCGGGCAACGCGGCGATCCAGCCGGCGCGGGCCTCGGACAGCTCGCCGAGCTCGAACGACAGCGCCGCGAGGTTGTTCTGCGCCACGATCTGGCCCCAGCGATCGCCGGTCGCCTTGCGGATCGCGAGCGCGTCGCGGTGGCACTCGTAGGCCACCTCGTAGTGGCCGCGGTCCTGGTGGACGTTGCCGAGCCGCGACAGCGAGGTCGCGATCGCGCGCTGGTCACCATCCTTGGTGTGGCGGGCCAGCGCCTCGGTGATCTGGACCTCGGCCTCGGCGTAGCGCCCCATCATGTGCAGCGCGCGACCGATGTCGTCGAGCGAGCCCGCCGCGCCGCGGGTGTCGTTGCCGGCGCGGAACAGCTCGAGGCCGCGCTGCAGGTACTCCAGCGCGAGCTTGAGATCCCCCTTGCGGCGCCACACCCGGCCCATCTTGTTGAACGCCTCGGCGGCGGTCGCCTTGCTCGCGGCGACCCACGACAGCCGCAGCATGCGCTCGAACGCGCCCAGCGCGGCGTCGAAGTCACCGATCAGCTCGTAGACCGACGCCAGGTCGCGCCACAGCTGGATCCGCGCCCCCAGATCGTGCGCGCCGATGCTGTCGAGCGCGCGGTCGAACAGCTGGATCGCGTGCTGGTTGGCGTAGCTCGCGCGCGCCGCCTCGGCGGCCCGCCGGTAGCGCAGCGCGGCCTCGCGCGGCGCCCCCGCGAGCACGAGGTGGCGGGCGACCTCCTCCTGCGCCGCCGCGCTCAGCCCCTCGGGGTGGAGCTCCAGCCAGCGCGCGACCACGGCGTGGTAACCGCGGCGGGTCGCATCGGGCATCCCGTCGTAGACGATCGACCACAGGTTCGGGCTGGCGAACCGCAGCTCGCGCTCGCCGGCGATCGACGACTGCGGGACCTCGATCAGCCAGCCGTGCTCGACCAGACGGCCGATCGCCGTGACGACCGCCTGGCGGCTCTGGTCGTCCGAGCCGGCGATCTGGGCCAGGGTCGGCCCGTCGGGATCGGCGGAGAGCTGGCTGTGGCGCACCAGGGCGAGGATCGCATCGAACCACGACGTGTCGCCCACCGTGGCCGCCATCTCCAGCACGCGGCGCTCCATCTCCTCCATCACCTTGAGCCGGGCGGCGACCACGTCGTCGTAGCTCCGCGGCAGCGCGGTCAGCGCGATCGTCTTGGTGTCGATCCGCCACGCACCGCCGTCGCGGAAGATGCAGCCGGTCTCCAGCAGCAGCCGGACCAGCTCGAGGATCGTGCGCGGCGAGCCGTTCATCGTGCGGACGTGCGCGGTCAGGATCGCCGGGACGTCGTCGAGCGGCTTGCACAGCTCGCGGAGCAGCTCCTCGGACTCGGCCGGGGTCAGCGGGCCGATCTCGATCCGGACCGGCGCGACCTCGCCCTCGCCGAACGCGGGGTGCCGGCTCGTCAGCTCGGCGGTCGCGGTGCCGAGGATCACCACGCGGTGATCGTGCAGGCCGGCGGCCAGGTAGTGCAGGAAGTTGATCGTATCCGCGCCGCACTGCTCGAGGTTCTCGATCACCACCAGCAGCGGGTAGCGCTCGCTCTCGGCGGCGAGGAACCGCCGGAGCGCCATGAACAGGCGGGCCTCGCGCTGCCTGGCGCCCAGGCTCGGCGTCAGCACCGGGCTGTCCTCGTACGGCACCCGGAGCAGGTGCGCGATCAGGTGCGCGACCTCGGTCAGCTTCTCGGAGTCGATGACCTCGGCGAGCTCGGCGGCGAGCTTGTCGCGGCTGACCGCCGGATCCTCGCCCGCGGCGATCCCGAACCGCGTGGTCAGCGCGCGCGCGACCGGGCCGTAGGCGTGGGCGTTCTCGTCGGCGACGCCCTGGAACAACCGGGTGGTCGGGTGGTCGACCCGGACCCGCGCCGCGAGCTCGCCGATGATCCGACTTTTTCCCATGCCGGGCTCGCCGATCACCACGGCGAAGCCGCTCTGGCGCGGGTCGATCCCACCCCGGATCTCACCTCGCTCGAACGTGCGCGCGGCCAGCTCCTGGAGCTCGGCCATCGCGCGGGGTCGCCCGACGAACCGCGACCGCAGCTCGAACACCGGCGAGGTGATGATGGTTCGGACACCGTCGGCGTCGAAGTCGGCGGGCTCGAACGGCTGCGAGCGGTCGGTGACCTCCGGCGTGCTGATCGGGATGTGACCGCTGCTGCCGGCGGACGAGGGCTCGCGCGCACCGCCGGGGACAAGGCCCGGCCCCGAGAGATCCCACGTCAACGGCATGATCGCTTCCTCATCCCAGCCTCGGCCTAGGTCTCGGCCTGGCCTCGAGGCGCGCGGAAACTAGTGGTTCTCGATCGGCTTGTCAATCGACAATGATCGACTCACGGCCAGCTACCTGGTGGCGTGCTGCGGTGCCGCCTCTGCCGCCGGTGGACGCCGCGCGCAACGCTCGGGCAGCGCCGCCTTGTACGCCTCGGTCCGCTGCTGGACCGCCGCCGGCAGGTCGCGCGGCGTCTGCTTTCCGTCCCGTCCATCGCGCAGGAAGTAGTGCAGCGACACCGGGAGGATCGGCTCGCGGTGGGCGGCGATCCGGGCGCAGTTCTCGGCCTCGAGGTCGTCGAGTACCTCGGCGATGACCCTGGCCGTGATCGGCTTCACGTCGTGCATCAGCACGACGCCGCCGTCGTCGTGCCTGATCATCGAGATCACCTTCTTGCGCAGCCGCTCGGCGTCGTGCGCCTTCCAGTCGAGCGTGTCGACCGACCACAGCACCTCGGTCAACCCGAGCTTCTTGAGCCACACCCGACCGGCCGGACCGAGCGAGCCGTACGGGGGCCGGAACATGCCGATCGGACGGTGGGCCTCGGCCGCGAGCGTCCGGATCGACGCATCGACCTCGCGCACGAGCTGGTCTCCGGAGGCGTGCTTCAGGCTGACGTGCGTCACCGAGTGGCTGCCGACCAGGAAGCCGTCGGCGAGCTCGCGCTGCAGCAACTCGCGGCCCTTCTCGCCGTGCTTGCCGGCGATCCGCTGGGTGACGATGAAGAACGTCGCCGGGACGTCGTAGTTCTCCAGCGCGGCGATCACCGCCGGCGTGGTCTCGGGGTTGGGGCCGTCGTCGAACGTGAACGCCACCAGGCCCTTGCGTTCGTCACCGTCGATCCGGCTCGCCTTGCCGACCACCGGATCGTCGGTGAGTACCCGCAGGTTGCGCGTGTCGGGTGCGGCCGGCGCGGCCGGGGTCGCCGCCGCGACCAGCTTGGGCCGGGCGTCACCCGCGGCGGCCTCCGGGGGCAGCGGATCGGCGGTTGCTGCCGGCCCGCCGGCGGGCGGAAGCGCGGGCTCGGCGTGCGCCGCGGCGACCAGCGCGGTGAGCAACATCCACCCCAGCCGGCGGTGCATCACCGCTCCACCGTAGCATGGCGCCCCGCGGCGATGAAATGGATCGATCCCGCAGGGTCGCGCTGCGCGCGGTGGTAAATACTCCGGGTGTGAAGGTCGTCTCGACCTCGGCTCTCCCGATCGACCTCGTCCGCCAGGTGACCGCGGCGCTGCCCGGCACTGCGGTCGACGTCCCCGCCCGTGGCCACGTCGCGATCGACCAGATCGATCTGTCCGACGCCGACGCCCTGGTCTGCCTCCTGCTCGACCGGATCGACGCGGCGCTGCTCGCCCGAGCGCCGAGGCTGCGGGTGGTGGCCAACTGCGCGGTCGGCCACGACAACGTCGATCTCGCCGCCGCGACGGCCGCCGGCGTGTGCGTCACCAACACGCCCGACGTGCTGACCGAGGCCACCGCCGAGCTGGCGTTCGCGCTGCTCCTGGCCTGTGCCCGTCGGCTCGGCGAGGGCGAGCGCCTGGTCCGGTCCGGCGCGTGGACCGGGTGGGCGCTCGACCAGCTGCTCGGCGTCGGGTTCACCGGCAAGACGCTCGGCATCATCGGCTACGGTCGGATCGGCCGCGCGCTCGCCCGCCGCGCCCTGGGCTTCGGCATGAACGTCGTCTACGCCGATCCTCTGGTGAAGGTGGAGAAAATGGATGTGGAGGATGAGGAGGATGAGGGGCCAGGGGATCCGGACCGCCAGGGACATCAACCGAGCGCAGAGCCTTCAGGTGCAGGGCCGCGCGACGCGACGAGCGGAGGGGGGAATCGGCCGGCTTTGCCGGCCGAGACGGGACGGGAACGTCCCCTGGGGATCGACGATCTCTTCGCGTCCGCCGATGCGATCAGCCTGCACTGCCCGCTGACCCCGGAGACCCACCACCTGGTCGACGCGCGCCGGCTCGCCCTGATGAAGCCCACCGCGGTCCTGGTCAACACCGCGCGCGGCGGCTGCATCGACGAGGCGGCGCTGATCCAGGCGCTGCACGACGGCCGGATCTTCGGCGCAGCGCTCGACGTCTACCCGAAGGAGCCCGAGATCTCCCCGGGCCTGCTCGACTGCCCCCGGCTGGTCCTGGCGCCACACATCGGCTCGGCGACCACCGAGGCGCGCACCGCGATGGCCCAGCTGTGCGCCGACGCGGTGATCGCGGTGCTGCGCGGGCACCAGCCGCCCAATCTCGTGAATAATGTAACGCCGACATGGAACCGCAGGTCCTGATCGTCACCTCCGCCGGGGCGCCATCCGCCGCTGTCGTGCCCGTGATCGCCGCGATCGAGGCCGCCGGCATGCGGGTGCGCGCGATCGACGTCGGCGCGGCGGGCGGCGGTGGGTCCGGCGTCGCCGATCGGGTGCGGCGCGCGCTGCTCGGTGAGGGCGCCGAGCGCCGGCTGCGCCGCGAGCTCGAGATCAGCCCGCCCGACGCGGCGGTCGTGTTCGATCCGCACGCCGCGCTCGCGCTGACCGTCGCCCGCGATCAGGTCCAGAACCCGGCCCCGGTGATCGCCGTGGTCGGCGAGCTCGAGCCCGCCGCCGAGTGGGCCGAGACCGACGCGGATCGCTTCGTCGCGGTCGACGACCTCGCCGCGGTCGCGCTGGCCGACGCCGGCGTCGAGGCCGACCGCATCCTCGTGGTCGGCGCGATCGGCGAGCGCACGTTCGCCGACGCCGGCCGCGAGGACCGCGCCGCGCTGCGCACCCGGTTCAAGCTGTCCGGCAAGGTCGCCCTGCTCGAGGCCGCCGGCCTGGGCGCCGAGCTCACCGGCCAGCTCGCGCTCCAGCTGTCGCTGCTCGACGGCGACGATGCGATCACCTGGCTGTTCGACGCCGACGGCGACCTCGAGGCTGCCACCGTGCTGCGCCGCCAGGTCCCGAGCCTGGGCCTGCGCGCCAAGCTGTTCGGCACCACCGCCGACGCCGCCCTGCTGTGGCGCGCCGCCGACGTCATCGTCGCCCGGCCGCGCTCCGAGGTGATCTCCCGCGTCCTGCTGATCGGCGGCAAGCTGGTCGCGCTGGTCGACGACAACATCGCCGGCTCGGCGCGCGCCGCCGCGGCTCTCGAGGCCCGCAAGCGCGCGGTTGCCGCCAAGGGCCTCCTGCTGCTGTCGTCCGCGCTCGACAGCGCGTTCGGCGGCGCGCCGACCTCGCCATCGAGCGACGGGGGCGACAACATCGCCGACATCGTCGCCCTGGTCGCCGGCGACAAGCGCGGCGTGATCGACGAGCGCCGGCTCGCCGCCCATGCCGCGACCCGCGATCGCGTGCGCGCCGCCAGCGCCGCGGCGAGCGCCGCCGCCCAGGCCGCGGCGATGCCGGGCGACCTCGAGGATCTCGGCAGCGCCCCCGCCGAGCCGACCGAGCCGCCCGACACCGCCGAGCTCGCCCGGCTGCGCGCCGAGGTCCAGCGCCGGGTCGTCGAGCTCACCCGCTCGATGGCCGCGGCGCGCGACACGGCGTCCAGGCTCACGGCCGACGCCGCGGCCGCCCGCGCGCGCAACGCCGACGACGAGGCCGCCCAGCTCGAGCGCCGCGCCGACGCCGAGCGCGCCCGCATGCACGCCCTGCTCGCCGAGCTCGCGACGCTGGACGCCGAGCTCAAGGAGCTCGAGCGCGCCAGCCGGGCCGCCGCCGCCGCCACCCGCCACGTGCCGCCCGAGGCCAACCGGCCGCCCCGCCCGCCCGCCCGCCCGCCGCTCGACGACGAGCTCGACGCGCTCAAGCGCCGCGCCGGGCCCGCCCCCGCCGAGCCCCGCCCCGGCCCGCGCCCGGCCGGCAAGAAGCCCGCCGCGACCACGCTCGACGACGAGCTCGCGGCGCTCAAGCAGAAGATGGCATCCGCTCCGCCCTCGGCCTCGCCGAAGAAGAAGCCGTGACCGGCGCGCCGCCGTCCGACACGGCGGCGGACGCTCCCCTTCAGTCC
>JBGQCL010000542.1:0-7901 GCA_041495365.1 Kofleriaceae bacterium
CCAGTGGCCTCGGGGCCGCCGCCGCCGGGGCTGCACGGGGCCTTGGCATGGGCCGCACCGCGGCGCAGCTGGTCAACGTCGCGACGCAATCGGTGGCGATGGCCACGCTGCGCACGATGCTCTACCACGACTCGTTTTCGAGCGCGTTCGGCTCGGAGCTGCTCACCAACTTCGCCGGCCTCGCGGCGCTCCGGGGTGTCGCGGCCGGCCTGTCGAAGCTCAAGCTCGGCAAGGCGCTCGCGGTCCTGAAGGAAGGCGGGGGCGCCTGGAAGTACGTCGCCCACGGTACTGAGCTCACCATCGAGGCTGTGACCCAGGCCGGAATCCAGTTCGCCGTTGCCGAGGCCGACAGCATCGCTCGCCAGGGCCGCACCCTGAACGATGACGAGCTTAAGATGCTCGCGATCCAGGGCATCGGGATGTTCGTCGGCAACGCCATCGCGCACCGGCTGGCCAACCCCGCGCTCGATGCGATCAGCGCCTACGCTGCCAAGGTCGGCGTCCCCTACCGTCGCGCCCAGGTCCGCAAACTCGCCGAGCAGGTCGGCCGTGCCGGCGACGCCGAGACCAGCATGGAGCTCATCCGGGAGGAGCGCGCGCTGGTCGCCGAGGAGCTCGCGGTGCTCCGCCAGATCGGGCGCGACCCGGCTGCACGCGCCCAGTTCGGAGAGAAGACTCTCGCGACGGTCGCCGAGCAAGCCCATCACCATGTCGACGAGCTCGCCCACCTCGGTGTCGAGCAGGCGCTGCAGAATGGACTCGCCGAGATCAGCCCCGGTAGGGCGTGGGAGGGCGCGAGCAACCAGGTAGAGCCCGCGCTCGCAGAAGCGCGTGCCGCTGGCGCCAGCGTTCACCACGAGCAGCTCGGCGATGGCACGCGCCGTCACATCGTCACGGCAGGGACGAATCGATACACCGTCTACGAACGGGGTTCGACGCCGGCACCGGACGCGATCAAAGCGACGACGGACCAGGCGCGCGCAAGGCTCACCGGCCTCGAAAGCCGGCCTGGTAGCAAGGTCAAGCTGCCGGCCAACCCAGCCGATGCCCACATGCTCGAAGCGGCGCGCACGGCCGCCGGCCACGGCGCCCCTGCGAGCCGGATTCTCGACGAGCTTCATCGCCGGCTGCCGGGGGAGCAGCAGAAAGGGCTCGAGGCTTTCCGGCGTAAAGCCGGCGACGCAAGTGCACTCGAGGCGATCGAAGGAGTCGTAACGCGACAGAATCTGGCTCAGTTTCTCGGCGAGAAGTCGCTCGGCAAGGCGGCCGAGGCCCAACTGAAGGCGGAGATCCTCGATGCACGCGCACAACTGGCGCGTGCCCGACTCGTGGAGCTCGGTGCCGCCGGTGACGGTCTGGTGCAGTCCAGAGTTCAAGAAGACGCCGCACAACTCGTGAGCAAGCTCGGGTCCAGTGGCGGGCTCGAAGAAACGCGGGTCGCCGATGCGATCGCGCATGCGAACGTAACCGAGATCGTCGGCGATCTTGGCGAGGCGATCGCGCGCGCGCAGCTTCACGCCGACTCCGCAACCAAACCAGGCCGAAGTGTGCTCTCGAACATCGAAGTGGTGAAACAGGTGAAGGGATTCTCGACGATCAAGGAGTGGCAGGCTGCGCAGCGCGCGAAGGGGGCGCCTGCGGAGCCCAGTGGGCTCTACGAGGCAGATGGCAAGCTCTGGAAGAGCATCACCGAGGTGGACAACATCGTGGTCGAACGTGGCCCTCAAGGTATGCTGAGACCAGTGATACTCGAGCAGGTAAAGGCTGGAGCTGGCAGTGGTCCCGGGGAAGCAAGCGAGCAGAACCTCAGAGCCCTGGATGGCCTTCAGCGTATCCAAGCAGGAGCAACGGACGTGGCAGTCTATGACCGGATAGGCAAGAACGAGCTCGGCGCGCAGCGCACTGGGGAACTGGACCTCTCGAATCTGGGGCAGCTCGGGCAAAGCGGGCTCAAAACGCGCGGACTCCCAGGGAAGGGCTTCGACGCGGCGCTCGACCTCGGTGGGACAGCCATGTCGTCGACCGAAGCGCGTAGTGTTCTGGAGCAGGTTGCGCGTGACCTCTTGCGAGAGCGTGTGCATCAACTGGCCACGCTGCGATCGGACGGTGGCAAGTGAACGAGGCGACCTACATGCGTTTCGCCATCGTGGTGATGGACCGCGGCCAGCCCGAAGGTTGGCGCGAGAGGTTCCTCGAGCGGCTTGCTCAAGGGGCGAGCACGCTGCGGGGTGAGAAGCTCGGTCGAGGCGAGGTGACGTTGCAGGGCGAGAAGCTGCTGTTGCAAGGTGAATGGATCGGCAACGCTCGATTCGAGCCGCTCGAGCATGCCGATGACACGCTCTCGAGATGGATCGCGGCGGGCTCCAGGCCATTCATCGGTGCGCCCGCGGGCTTGTTCGTGTGGTCGCACTTCATGGCGCCTTCCGACGCGCAAGATCTTGTCGAAACACTCGCGCATGCCGCGTTGGGAGCTGGCTATCGCCACGATACACATGAGCTCCGCGAGCACGTAGTGCGCAGAAGGTTTCAATTAACCAACTTGACATCAGAGTACGGGTTCGATGAAGGCGCCGCACTGCTCGAACGCCAGCCTGGTCTGTACATCGACGACGTGATCGCGGCGGTGAGCCAGGTTCTGGCCGCAGATCGGATCGATGCCTGGGTGGGGTTCTCTCGAGAGGCTGTCGGGAACAATCCGATTCGCCTCTACCCACCCGTGGAGGTCGCCGGGGAACTGATTCCCAACGCACACGTGGATCGCGTGCTGTATCCGCTGGACGTCGAGATCTGGGCGCTCCACGAGAAACTTGGCGACAGCCTCGATGCATTCTGGTACGATCTTGACGCTTGATACTGCTGTCGGCAGCCGGCTGCGACCTTGGGCAGCCGGGACTCGCGAACACGGACGTGAGCAGTCGGCTTCGCTGGCGATCGCCGGGCCGCAAAGCGCTGTCTCTCGGCGCCGGTCACCTCGCTACGCCTGCGCGAGGTGGTCAGTCGTATAGAGCATGAGCCGCTACAGGCCCCTGGCGACGCAGCACTCATGCCGTGATCACCAGATCCAGGAGTCGATCGTGGATCACCCTCCAGTCTTGGGTGAGATCGATTCCCGTCGCCGTCAGCCGGTGTGGGCCGTACGTATACTGCAGCGTCGGGATCGGCTGAACCTCCGGGTAGAGTAGGACCCCAGCGGCGGTTGCATCGGACCCACCTCGGGATGCGATGTTCCGCAGGTACGCGGTCATCTGGTAGAGGTGGCCTGGACGCAGCTTGTCAGCGCCATCGCGGTACGACACAAGCGCTTTTGCGTAGAACTTGGTATCGATGATTACCGTGCGTTCAGCACCGCGGAGCGAGATGTCGGTATTCATCCTCGGCAGGTACTCCGCCGCACTCGGCGTAATAGCCTCAAGCTCCCAGTGGATAGTGTCTCTCTTCACCGACCAGCCTGGCAGCTCGCGCTCGTAGAAGTTGTAGACGAACGCCTCGAACAACCGGGCCATTCGCTTGTCGTCCTCGACGTAGTCGCGGAAATGAAGCTCTCCGGTGGCCTCATCGACGACGAGCTGCGCATGGACCAACTCGCAGACATGGATCGGGAGCCGGTATCGACCGAGACGTCCGTGGAGCTGAAGCTGCGTGAAGAGCGCGGCGCGGATGGGGATCGTCGAGATCTCCCCGAGAGTCCGGGACAGGTTGATCAGCCCGTCGCGTATCTTGTCGTCGAGATCGACCAGAGTGACGAGCCGGCGCGCGGTGGACGCGATGATCTGGTTGTGGAGCACGTCGTGGGTGAGCTCCTCGAAGCGGCAGGCAGCAAGGCCGCGATCCTGAAGCCGACGCGCGACCATCTGCGGCACGTCGATCCGCCCGCGAGGCGATCGGACTTCCTCGGCGACCATCTGATACCCGCGATCGAGCCCGCGACGCCACAGCCGCTGTCCGGCGATCGTCAGCACTTTCGCGAGCAGCTCGACGTGGGACAAGCCGTCGAGCTCGCTAACAAGTGCGTCGTCGCGCTCCTCGAGAACGTACCACGCGTAGCACAGCAGGTAGTACAGGTTTCGGATGGGAATCCTGCGCGCCACGTCACGGCCCCAGTAGCGCCGCAACCGCGGCCTTCACCTTGTCGGGGCTCTCGGCCCAGTACTCGTCGAGCAGTGGTTCGATCTCGAACTTGACGATACGCTCGTACCAGGTTGTGTCATAGGTCCCCTCGGGATCGGGCTGGCAGAAGTAGCTGTGCCCGATCACATAGCCCCGGCCAAGGTTGCGCGTGTCCCTCTCGATCGCCGTGTTGAGCTCCGTGATGCGCGCGACGAGCTTGGTTCGCAGCGCGGCGGCGACGCCTCTGTTCTCCAGGAACTGCTCGAATGGGCCGAGCCCGAACGCGGCAGGTACGGTCGCGAACACGAACCGTCGACGCAGCGCGTAGTCCACGAGCGCGATCGACCGGTCGGCGGTGTTCATCGTCCCGATGGCGCAGCGGTCGATCTACAACATCTACTCCGTCGTGTCGGCGCTGTTTCGCGACGCGGCGCTGGAAGGCCTGATCGACGCGAGCCCGTGCATCTTGACGGAGGCGCAGCTCGGCCCGCTCGTGGACTCGGATCCTGAGTGGCGCGCCGGGTCCGTGTTCACGCGCGAGGAAGCCGAGGCGCTGATCGGCGACCCGCGGATCCCGGCCGATCGTCAACTCGTGTACGGGTTCGGCTTGCTCGCCGGCATGCGGCCGGGAGAGGTCGCGGCACTTCGTTGGCGCCACTGGGATCCGAGCGTCGTGCCGCTCGGCCAGCTGCTCGTCGCGTTGAGCTACAGCACGCGGAAGCACCGCGCCAAGGGCACCAAGACGGACGTCGTCCGCCACGTGCCGGTGCACCCGACGCTCGCCGCGATGCTGGCGGAGTGGAGGCGGTCTGGGTGGGCGGCGATGATGGGGCGAGAGCCCGGAGCCGACGATCTGATCGTGCCGCTACCTCCGGCCGCCGCGAACGCGCGGAGATCGCGAACCGGCGAGGCGTACCGGAGCAACGACTACAGCGGGAAGCGATGGCGCGAGGAGGACCTGCCGGCGCTCGGCTGGCGCTACCGCGAGCTGTACGCGACCAAGTCGACGTTCATCACGCTGGCGTGCAAGGACGGCGCGGACCCCGACGTGATCGAGTCCCGCGTGACCCACACGAAGAAGTCCCGCTCGGCGTTCGACGGCTATCGGCGGGACAGCCAGTGGCCAGAGACGTGTAACGAAGTCGCGAAGTTACGGATCACGCGGCGAGCCCGTGTGACAGTCCATGTGACAGATCTTGCAACCAGGCGAGATCTTGCAGGAAATTTGGTGGAGGCGGCGGGAGTCGAACCCGCCGCCGCGTCACGGCTCGCGCGATGGGCCGGCTCGAACCGCCCGGCCGCGAAGCGCTGCCGCGCGTCGGCGCAGAACCGCTCGACCGCGGCGGGATCCGGCGGCTCAGCGGTGGTCATCAGGCGCGCCTGCAGCTGCTCGGAGCGCAGCCCGCCGTATTGCGCCACGAGCGCCGCGGTCACGGGCTGGACCAGGATGTGGAGGTGGCGGCGCTCGGTCCGGCCGTGCGACCACACGCAGACGTAGGTCTGCTCCGGCCGGCAGATCGCCTCGACCACACGGGCGGCGTCGCGCAGCAGCGGGCCGAGCTCGGCCGCCGCGGCATCGTCGAGGTCCGCGACCGCCAGGACGTGGTCGCGCGGTGCGACGATCAGCGTGCCGAGGTTGAGCCGGCCGACGGCGTGGTTGACGATCCAGCGCGAGGTCTGGTGGACGATGCCGCCCGGCACGTGGCGCCGACCGGCGGCGATCTCGCAGCCTAGGCAGCCGGCGAGCTGTGGCATACCGCCATCCTGACATGACTGCGGGCGCCATTGATCTCTGGAGGGCACCTGGCCGCGCGCTCATGGGGGCACCGGCTCGATTGCCATGTCTTGCCTGCGCCCGAGCGCCCCTGGGGCTGCGCGCGACGTTCTAGCCCCAGACCTCGCGCAGCACGCGGGCGAAGTTGCCGCCGAGGATCTTCGCGATCCGCGCGTCGGAATGGCCGCGCGCCGCGAGCAGCGTGGTTCGAGGCGATCGGCGACCAGCGGCTCGCGAAGGCCGACGTCGCGAACGCGATCCTCGTGTTCCGGCTGGGCGTCGCGCTGCGCCCCGACTCGATGTGCGCGCGCGACCGCCTCGCCGGGGCGTACACCCGCGCCGGCGATCGCGACAAGGCCATCGCGGCGTATCGCGACGTCCTCGCGTGCGCGGCGCGCGACACGAAGCTCGGCGCGGTGCGAAGGACGTGCTCCGCGGCAAGGCGCTCGCGAAGCGGAAGGACCTCGGCGCCGCGCCGTGATCCGAGGCCCCCTTGGAGACGCGCGCGTCGCGCAGCTGCCGGGCAGCGCCGGCGCAGAGTCCCTGCGGCGCGCGTTACGCGGGATCGAGGGCCGAGGGGCGAGCAGCAGCATCCGGACCATTTCAAGCTCGATGCTCTCGCCCTCGTCGTCGTGTGGAGCGATCTCGGCTGCGTGGCATGGGTGTTCCATGAATGTTGTGCTGATTTCTTCCGGGCCGCGCCGCCGCGGCGTACCATCCGCGCCGCGATGGGGTATCTGGAGCAGTTCGCGCAGCGGACGTTTGCGGAGGAGACCGAGCGCATCACCGGCGGTGTGGCCCGGTGGCAGGATCCGCTGGAGATCCGGCTCGAGAAGGTGACAAGTGACGGCTTCCTCGCGATCCGCCGGCCCGTTTCGTTGGAGCACCTGGCAGCCCCGTGGCCCGAAGCGCAGCACCACGCGGAGGTCATGCTCGAGCTGAAGCTGGACGGCAACCACCTCGATCGGAAGGCAGTCGAGCGGGCTCTGCTTCGCCGGCAGGCGCGACAGCTGCAATGGCTCGAGGAGCAGGATGCGTCCTGGCTGGGTGAGGAGCCGCTCTGGCTGGTGGCCCCGCATGTTCCGCGATGGCTGAACGCGAGGGCTAGTCCGGCATGCTTTGCACCAGGCTGCTACTGGATCGAGCGACAGTGGCGCCGGTTCCTGTGGGTCGCGGCGAACGAGCTCCCGCTCGTCGACGAACTGATCCCGTTCCTGCTGGCGCGGTCCGGTCAGGCACTCGATGACTTCTGCCGATGGGTGGCGCCGCGACGCCCCCTGGACTGGGTGATGAACATGCTAGAATACCTTCCGATGTCGATGCCGACGCGCGAGGAGCTGCTCAAGAGGTTCTCCCTGGGGATGGACGATCCCGAGGTCATGGCCCGGCGGCAGCGCACCCTCGAAGTTCTGCTGGAAGCAGACCCCCAGATGCGGCGGCGGCTGAGTGAAACGAGCTTGCTGGAGGGTCGCCTGGAGGGTCGCCTGACCGAGGCGCGTGCCGCGCTGCGCCGGGTGCTCGCCCGTCGACAGCTGACGCCGAGCAAGGACGATGACGCGCGGATCGAAGCGTGCACGGATCTCGCGACGTTGGAGCGCTGGCTCGACCAAGCCATCACGGCGGTCACCGTCTCGGACGCGATGGCGTAGGTGAATCCACACTCGCGGAGGCGACCGCCACGACGTGGGCGCGCGCTCGAGGAGTTCCTGAGCACGTGAGCGGGCGAGGGGAACCTGGTGCAGCATGCGCTCAATCCGGCGGAGACGCGGCGGTCGTGCTGGGAGCGGTCGCAGCACGAGCCGACGCCGCGCAGGCCTCGTGATCGACGACCACCTCACCAGCCGGGGGCAGGCGCTGGCCACCACGGGGAGCCGGCGCCTGCTGGGCATCTGCGGCGCGCCTGGCTCCGGTAAGTCCACGCTGGCCGAGCGGCTCGTCACCGCGCTCGGCGACCGCGCGGTGCTCGTCGGCATGGACGGCTTCCACCTGTCCCAGCGCGAGCTTCGCCGGCTCGGCCGGG
>JBGQCL010000543.1:0-7886 GCA_041495365.1 Kofleriaceae bacterium
CTGGGGATGGAAGCACAGCAGGCCGGCGACCCGCACGCAGGCCACGTCCGTCATGACGGCGCCGGTCGGCCGATAGATCCGAGTGAGCGGGACGAACTTGCTCGTGATGACCGGGATCCCCATCTGCGCGGCGACCTCGGCAGCGATCTCGGCGTCGCTCATCGCCAGCCTCGACGGGCCTTGCGGGCGCGCGCGGTTCGGCGGATCCGCGACCGGCGCGACTCGGTGACCAGCCGGATCGCGAAGTCCGGACCGTCGCACGGCAGGGCTCGCAGCAGAGCGCGCCACGCCTCGCGGGCCTCGGGTGTCAGCGTCGTCATGCCGCCACGGTACCACCGCGGTACGACGCCAGCACCAGGTCAGCGCTTGCCGCGAGGCTTGGCCAGCTGGAACGGCAGCGGGCAGCGCTCGCCGAGTTCAGTGCCGCGACCGAACAGCTCGCGCGCCCGCTCGCGCGTGGTGACCAGCTCGCAGCCGCGGTGGATCGCCACCCCGTGCAGACTCGCCGGCTGGTCGCTGTCGATCGGCGAGGGCGGGAGGTCGTCGATCTCGATCGGGTCGCACAGGCGATCGCCCGGCAGGCCGATCCGGATCTCGCGAGTGTCGTTGCCGGCCAGCGGGAGGATCTGGCCGGGGTGCCGATCGTCGCGCGTCGACACCGGATCGCCTCAGCCGGCCGGCGGGGGCGTCGGGACCGGGTTCGACGGGTCGACGGCCATTCCGGTCAGTCGCGCGGCCTGCACATCGAGCGAGGCCCCAGCGTCGGCCAGCGCGGTCGTCGAGCCGCCCAGCTTCGTGATCGACGACTGGATCGAATCCAGGACTGGCCGCGAGACGCCTTGCTCCTGGAGCCGGTCGAACAAGCTCTGAAGCTCTGCCTGAACGCCGTCGATCTTGGTGTTCTCGGCGTCGATCTTGGCCGAGACGATGGAAAGGGCATCCGCCTCGGCGGTGGTGGCCGCGTCGAGCTGTGCTGCGAGATCGGAGACTGCGCTCATGGTGAGGGTTCCTTTGGCACGGAGGGAGTCGAGCAGGCCGGTCTGCTCTTGCTGCTCGGTCTCGATCGTGGCGAGCTTCGCCTCGATCCGATCGAGCTGGGTGGGTGCGGCCATCGCGGCATGGTGCACCGCTCGGCGGGGGTCGAGCAACGTCGATTGTGCTCGGCAAATTCGGGCGATCCAAGTTCAACGTGTTGAACTACCGACGACGACTGAGCCGCTTGACCAGGATCCGGTGGGTGAGATCCCTCAGCAAATACTGCTTGCCACCGGCCTGCCCGCGGGTCCGGACATCGCCATGCGCCGCCCAGAAGCTCAGCGTCCCACGCGGCACCCCCGCGGCGAGCGCCTCCCGGTGGGAGATCCAGCGCGAGGCCGGGCCCGGCGGGCGCGGGCCTGGGCACCGCTCGTTCACGTGCTTGAGGACGTCCGCGGGGAGCAGCGACGTTCCGCAGTCGACCGGGCATGCCATCGGCGGCTCGGCCATCCGCTCGGCGGCCAGCGCCTGCTTCTCGGCGAGCGGCAGCAGGTGATACGCCGCGGGCCGTTGGACGAGCGCCATCGACGCACAGGGTACAGCACCGCCAAGGCGTTGGCCACGGTGCTGATCGGTTGGCCGCGTCCGCTACGCTGCCTGCGAGGTCGCCTCTTCGGCCGCCTGCTCGACCTTCCTGATCGCCTCGCGCACCGGGGCGAGCTCCTCCAACGCGTCGTACTTCCGCGAGAACGCCTGCAGGTCGGCGAGCGCCTGCGCGAGCAGCTTCGCACGGCTTGACGGGTCGGCGAGAACCGCTGCAACCGGGCTATACGCTTGGACCAGCAGCGCGAGCGAGAGGTGCAGCTTCGTCTCGATGATCCAGAGCTCGGGCCCGACGCGAGCCACGATGTCGGCGACCCCGCCGGCAACCTCGACCTCCTGGTAGACCGCCGCGCCGCTGTCCTGGAGCCACGCGACGACCACGGCGGCGAGGTCGGCCTCGGTGTGGGTCGGCTTCATCGCTGACACCAGACGCTCTCGCCGTCCTGCCGCGCGGTCGCGCCGCCGGTGCAGTACAGCCGGCCGCGCACGGCCGCCGGGCCGGGGATCGTGCGCCGATGCCTCGCGTCCTCGATGTCGTCGGCGGGCCGGCCGAGCACCGGGCGTAGCTCGTAGGCGCCGCTCGGGCGCGCGCCGTTGGTGTACCAGCCGCGCGGGGCTCGACAGCGCTGGCGGTGCGAGCACCAGCACGAGAGCACGATCAGAACGACCAGCGCGCGCGTCATGCCATCCCCAGCGCCGCGGACCGCGAAGCAAAGGCCTCGGCCACGCGGCGCTCGACCAGCTCGCGCCGGGCCGCGGTCGTTGCGCATGCGTCGAGGTCCGCGAGGAGCAGCACGACCGCAACCGCGCGGCCGGCCCGGAAGAAGCCGACCTCGAGCGCGCCACGCCGGATCACGGGGTAGCACTCGTAGCCGTGCGCCCGGCCGATCGCGTCGGCAGCATCGAGGATGTCCCACGCCTCGGCGATCGTCACGGCGCGCCCCACTCCCCACCGAGCTCCCGGAATTCGATCGCATGGTCATCCATGGTCTGCGCGTGCTTGATGCCGGCGAGCATGCCGCGCGACACGCCGAGATCGGTGTACGCGACAGTCGCCTCGGCTATCACGCGCCAGGAGAATCCGGCGTCCATCCCGAGCTTGCGCTGCACGGGGTCGCTGTCGTCGAGCACGCCGGGCTGCGTGTAGATCGCGTGGCTCGCGAACGGGGCCTCGCCGCGCGACAGGCAGTCGGCCAGGCAGGCGCGCAGGTAGCGGGTGTTCCTCTCGATGTCGCCCGCATACGGCGACTCGACGATCACGAGCCTCACGGCGATCCGCTCCAGCTCTCGGCCGTGAACACCTCGACGCGCAGGGTCCAGCGCTTCACCTTGCCGCGGCCCTGCTTCGCCCATGACCAGAGCTCGAGCCGGTTGCCAGCTTCGAGCCACTGCCGGGCGCGGGGCTCGGCGAGGATCTTCGCGCGGTGAGGGGCGACCGATCCGCCCGTCCCGCCGCTGGTTGCCTGGATGCCGATCGTGCGCTGACCGAGCGGGACCGACAGGTCGATCGCGATGATGTCGATGATCCCGAACAGGTCGATCGTCGTGCCCTGCGGCTTGGGGAACGGGATGCGACGCTCGACGTTGCCCGCGAGCCACCCGCGGCGACGGCACTCGGTGATCGTGCGCGCGCTGTAGGTCGAGCGCGACTTGCGCTTCTTGCGAGGCGCTGGCTCCTGCTCGAGGTCGGCAAGGTGCGCGTCAATCCCACGCTCCTCGATGTCGCGCAGGCCCTCGCCGATCGAGGACTTCGCGATCAGCTCGTCGATGGCCACGGCGGCCTCCAGGCCGATGCCGCCGGTCACCGCCGCCTCCAGTCTGCCGGGTCATCGTGCGGGCCGGGCTTCCACAGCCCTGCCGTTCGTTCGTTGAGCGCCAGCATGCCCATCTCGGCGATCGTCTTGGCGGCTTCGAGCGAACCGCAGCGCTGGATCTCGGCCAGCACGCCGGCACAGAACGCGACCACGCCGTTCAGCTCGTTGACGTTGCCGGCCTCGCGCTGCAGGTCGGCAATCGGAACGCACGCCGTCATCGATCAGCTCCAGTAGAGAGCATGTCGGCCAGCATCGCGCGCATCTCGTCCACCATGGCCGCGTCGTCGCCATGGCGAGCCACCAGCGCGGTGCCCGGATCGCGAAGGGCCAGCACGCAGCCTGTCGCCCGCCGGGCCGCTACGCTCGGATGTATCATCCGTTCCTCCATGCGCGCGCCCGCGTCGTCTTGCCGGCCGCCTTGGCGCCGCGCTTGATCCGCTTGAGCTCGGCCTGCGCTTGCTCGAGCGTGATCTCCCCGCGGTTCATGCGGCCGACGATCTCGAGGCGCACGGCCATCGAGTCGGCGACCTCGCCGGCCGCCTCTGCTGCGTTCACGGCGGTGCGCTTGTCTTGGTCGGCCTGCCATCGATCGCGCGTCACCAGCGCACGCTCCCGCCATCGCCGTGTTCCACAAACGCGTCGTGGATCCCGTCGTGCTGGCGATCGGTCGTGCGGGTCTCGCGGAGGCAGCTGTATCGCGTGCCGTGGAGCTTGATCACCCGATCGCAGGTCCGGCGCGGATCCTTCGAGGGCGCGCACTCGATCGCGGAGCCGCTCAGCTCGTCGCGCGGAATGATGCGAGGGGCGGCGATCACTCGTCGTCCCCGTCGTCGGTGGCGTCGTCGGACTTCTTCGCGACCTTGACCTTGCACGTCGCGACTCCCGTTTTGCTGAAGATCTTCTTCAGCACGCCATCGCTGCTCTCGTACTCGTACTCGGCGACCTTGTGCTCGAGCATGACGGCCTGCGCCGCCTTCTTGGCCTCGATGACGGCCTGCCCGGCGCGGGTCGACTTGCCGCGGGCTTTTTCGAGGACCTCGCACGCTTCGTCAAGCGCCTTGATCGGCTTCTGCGGCTCGGGCTCGTCGGGTCGACGCGTGCCGGCAAGTTCGGTCTGTCTCTTTGCCATGGTGGGTGTCTCCTTTGCGGGTCAGGTGTTAGTGGTCGACGCGCCAGCTCCAGCACAGCGCGCGGATCGCGTCGGTCGCGTCATCGGCGTGCGCGTAGAACAGCGCGTGAGGGAACTGCTGGGCCACCGCCTTGTCTGGCGGGACGCCGGGTGGCGGGATGAAGTTGACGCGGCGGCGCGGGATCAGGATCAGCGCGGTCGCGGCGTGGAGCTCGGCGAACCACTTCGTGCTGGTGTCGAGCTTGAGCAGGAAGCAGAACCGCGTGTGCTTGTAGGCGGCGATCCATGGACCGACGTCGCTGTAGGGTGGGTTGATGAACACGCGCCAGTCGGGCTGGACATCCTCGCCGCGCAACAAGCCGTCGATCCCGAGGTCGAGTATGAACTGCGTGGCCGACCGCACCTGCGAGCGCCCATTGCCACAGGGGTCGAGATCGAAGCGCCCGAGCGGCTCTGTCAGCCACGGCGGCGTGCACCAGGTATCGCGGTCGATCCCGACCTCGGGATCCGGATCGGGGACCAGCGAGAACAGCGGGGCGGCGCGGTCGGCTGCAAGCGGGCGCTTGTCGATACCGGCCTCTCTGCTCGTGGGAAGTTCTCCCGGTACGTTCGGTGGATTCTCCTCGAGATATCCAGCATATGCCATCGCGTCGAGCGCAACGTCCTGGTCGATGCCGCGCGCCGCGAGGTACTCGCCCCAGGCGCGAGCGCGCGGCCCGCTACGGGGCCAGCGCCCGCGCACCGCGACCAGCGACTCGCCGAGCGCGAGCCGGCGCTTGCCGAACTCCTCCCGGCTGCGCTTGAACCCTGCGAACGCGGCGTCGACCGCAGCATCCTGGCGTGCGACTTCGCTCTCGACGATCGCGATCGTTGGCTTCATGACCAGAGCCCCGCTTCGTAGAGCCGGACGGTCGCCTCGGAGATGTCGTCGGGCCACAGCCGATACCACTCGCCTTGGATGCGCTGCGGCCTCAGCAGACGATGGAAGAACGCCTCGATGGCCCGAGTGCCGATCACGCGCTCTATGATCTTCAGCGGCTCTGGGTGCGCGGTCTGCAGCTGGCGCAGTCGCCGATCGAGATCGGTCGTGAACCCGATCTTGATCGCCGCGCCTCCGTCTGCGTCCGGATCGCCGGCCTGCACGAAGTACACGCGGTGGTTGCGGCGGATCTCGGCGGGCCAATCCGCGAAGATGTGACCGTCGCCGCCATCACACTGCGGAACGCCGAGCTTGCGTCCGGTCCGCGTCCATGTGCGCGGCCCCGGATCGAGCCCGGCGGCCTTTATCTCATCGACGGTCGGCTCGACGATGGCGGGGTTGGGCTTCATCGGCCATCCCCTTCGACAGCGCGCACCAGGTCCTGGTACTGGGAGGTCGCGAACGCCGCCGGGTGCTCGAGTTCGTCGTGCTCGTCGAGGTGCTTGCCCTGCTCGTCGATGAACGCGGCCGCCGCCCGGGCGATGGCCTCGAGCTTCTCCGCGCGGCCGGTCGCCTCGACGTACCGATTCGCGAGCGTCCGCACCGCGTCGCTCGGCGCGTTGGCGACGAGACAGCCCTGCTCGGCGGCGATCTGACCGCACTTGAAGTTGTCCTCGTTCGCCTCCCAGACCTCGGCCTTCATCGTCTCGACGGTGGCCTCGAGCTCGCGGATGCGCGCGATCAGCGCGAGCGTGACGGGCGCGGTCTCGACGGCGTACGCCTGCGCGCAGCCATTGCAGAGTGGCGTCGGATCCAGATCGGTCGGGATGTGCATGGCCGATCTGCAGGCCACGCACTGCTGACCATCGGCGTCGAACTCCTCGTCCCACTCGGCGATCGCGCGCGCCTTGCGCTCGGGCTCGTCGAGATCGAGCCTCGTCATCGGCCGGGTCCTTCCAGGGCGCGCACGAGGTCGCGCCAACATCCGGCGGCGAAGTCTTGCGGATCGATGAGCGTCCCGTCGTCTCGCACGCGCTTGCCCTGCTCGTCGACGAACGCGGTCGCTGCCTTGAGCACGGGCGCGATCCGCTGGAGCGCACTCGCGAAGCACGTCGCGATGAACTGGTCGTGCGTCATCCCGTCGCCGTCGGACTGCAGCCACGCCTCCGCGTAGCTCAGCGTGCTCTCGAGGGTCGGCACGTCGGCTTCGGATCGCTTGCGCGTCGTCGACCCGACCGCAACGCGCGGCTCGGTCGCCTTGGCGATCGTCTCCGCGGTCCGGCGCTCCTGCCGCTCTCGCTCTCGCCGCTCCTCGTGGCGCTCCATCGCGAGCACGCGATGCCTGATCTCGTCGTCGGTGTTCACGGTCGTCCCTTCGCGGCGCTCGGCCGCTCGTTGCGTAGATGCTGCGCGCCTCCGCGCTCGGCCCGCTGGCGTTCGCGCTCGAGGACGTCGGGCCCAGCTTTTCCGCACGAGCATCGCCACCGAACCGCCCGCGCCGGCTTGCCTCCGCCGGCGCGGCGCCACATCGTGCTCGCCGTCGGTTCGATATTGATCTCGTGCTTCATCGTTCGGTCTCCAGGTGGTCGCCGAAGTCGTCGATGTCGCGCAGCATCCACGGCGTCGGCTCGAACGCGAGCGCATGCTCGACGCTCGGGCAGCTCGCCACCAGCCAGTCGAGATCGCGATCCGGCGCGCCGTGGTCGCCAAGGATCTCGCGGACCAGCGCTCGGTCGATGGGCAGGTCGCACGTTGTCGGGCTTGGCGTCGCGATGACGGGCGCGGGCTGCTCGTCGAGGAAGATGCCCTCGGTGGCGAGCATGGCGCGGAGGGTCTGCGAGGCGTTCATGGGTCAGACTCGCGCTCGTCCGTCGATCGCCACGAGCGCGATGTACGCGTTGACGAGCGCGACGCCGCGATCGGGATCGTACAGCCCGCGGAGCCGATCGATCGCCAAGTCGACTAGCGCGGCGCCGAGTCGCTCGACGGCGGCCGGCGCGATCATTGCGACGGGGTCGCGGCCGGAACTCGGCGCCATGGCCGCGCAGGCGATCGGCGGATCGCACTGCTTGTCGGCGCGCGCGATGTCCTCGTCGGTCGGCGGGTGAACCGCGGGAGTTGCCTTGCTCGCACGTGCTCGGCGGATCTTGCGTGGGTGCTTGTCGTTGGTCATGTCGCTGCCTTTCGTGACTTGGGTTGCTTGCGTGGTTCGTCCGCGATCGCGTCGGGCGTGTCCGGCGGCGCTCGCTGGCCGTCGCCGAACCGCTTCAGCAGCTCGGCCGTCGGGATGTGGGCCGGGACTCGGCCGCTCGCGAGCTCGGCGGCGGCCGCTGCGTCCGGGTTAACGACCAGGCGATCCGCGAGCGCCAGGATCTCGGCGCGGTCCTCGGGGGACAGCGGTCGATCGGGCGGTGGCGGATCGGGCCGCTTCGGCGGCGGCGCGGGC
>JBGQCL010000544.1:0-7876 GCA_041495365.1 Kofleriaceae bacterium
TGGCCTCCTCCAGCGACACCACGCCGTCGGCCCCGACCCGCTCGACCGCGTCGGCCACCATCTGGCCGATCTGCTCGTCGTTGTGCGCCGAGATCGTGGCGATCTGGGTCTTCTCGCGCTTGCTGGCAACCGGCCGCGAGATCCGCTGGATCGCGGCGACGGCGGCGCGCAGGCCGCGGTCGAGTCCGCGCTTGAGGTCGACCGCGCTCGCGCCCGCCTCGACGTTGCGCACGCCTTCGGCATAGATCGCATGGGCGAGCAGCGTCGACGTGCTGGTGCCGTCGCCGACTGCATCGCCGGTCCGCTCGGCAGCCTCGCGGATCATCCGGACACCGAGATCCTCCTCCAGATCCTTGAGCTCCAGCTCCCTGGAGATGGTGACGCCGTCGTTGCACACGATCGGCGGACCCCACTTCTTGGCGATCAGCACCGACTTGGAGCGCGGCCCTAACGTGATGCGGACAGCGTCCGCGAGCGCGCTCGCGCCGCGCAGGAGCTTGGTGCGTGCGTCGCTCCGAAACAATAGCTGTTTGGCGGGCATATGGGTTCAAGGCGAGCAACATGCATACCTTGTCCATACCTTGTCGAAGCAACATGCGTGCGCTGTCACGGATATGTATTATCGAGCTTCTCTGATCGGTGATTCGATGAACTCGAACCTGTCACCACGATGCCGAGCGATCGGCATCGCCGCCAGCGGTCACCACTGAGACTGATCGGGTCGACCGGAGCCGACCGGCTCGGAGCGCTGCCATGTCCATTCCGCTGACGATCAACTTTCGCGATCTCGAGCCGAGCGCTGCCGTCGAGGGCTTCATCCGAGGCTGGGCCTGCAAGCTGGAGACGGTCTACGATCGCATCGAACGTTGCCACGTCACCATCGAGCGCCCGCACCGGCCTCATCACCAGGGTCAGCGCTATCACGTTCACGTGACGGTCGCGGTTCCTGGATCCGATATCGAGGTCAGGCAAGATCACGCCCTCGACCGCGCACATGAAGATCTCTGCGTCCTCTACGTCGCGATCCGCGATGCGTTCCGCGCTGTGCGTCGGCAGCTGGAGGACCACGCGCGCCGCCAGCGTGCCGACATTGTGCTGGTTCGGCGTGAACGGGACGGCAGCGGTTGAGGGTTACAGAGCCTGAAACGGGGAACCGGAAAGGTCATTCCGCCTCCTGGTGGAGCTCGGCGCGGCGCAGGCGCCGAACCTCGCGGGCGGCTTCCAGCCTGGCATCGCGCTGGGCCCAGATCGCAGGGCCGCGACCGGCGAGACGGTCGGCCGGGGTGATGTAGCCGATCGCGCTGTGCAGGCGGACTCTTGTCGGACCACACGCGTACGAAGTCGACCTTTTCTCACGACGCACGTAGTTCCCGGTGCCCAAGCGTAGCCGCAAACAGCAAGTCACCGTCGCCGTCAAGAACGGGGTTTGCAAACCGGTTACTCGGATGGATGATCTACGACCGGCGGTGTCGCGCGCGCCGCTAGCCTGATTCCGGTCGAGAGCCCCGCCGTTCAGCGCGCGATCAGGCGAAGCGTCGGCTGGAGCGGCAGGAGCACGCTCGTGTGCTCGGTGTCCGCCCAGTAGATGTCCCCGCACGCGTCGACCGCGACGCCGAGGCCGTAGCCGAGGTCGGACCCGGTCGCGTACGTGAAGATCGGCACGCCGGTGCTCGCTGTGAGCTTGAACAGCCGAGGCACCGCGAACGGCGCGAATGCCTCGTTCGTAGTGTTGGTGCTGACGATCACGTTGCCGTCGGCGTCGATCGCGACGCTGCCGGCCGGGTTGAACGGGAACAGCGGCTCGAGCTGCTGGGTGAACACCTGGTTGCCGCCAGCATCGAGCTTGGAGGCGAACGTCCCGATCACCGAGGGTCCCGTCGGCCGCATGGGCGGCTCCGTCAGCGTGCTGCCGAAGATGCTCGCCTCGGCCGAGAACGTGCCGAAGATCGCCAGTTCGCCGTGCGCGTTGATCGCGATCGACGCAACGACCTGCGGGCGCGGCGATGAGATCACCGTGTCCTGCACCGTCAGCGGCAGCGGTGCGTCACCGAACTGGAAGCTGCGCACGAGCGCGCCGCCCTGGTCGACCTCGGCGACGAAGCCGTCGATGTCGGTCGCACTGCCGGCGGTCAGCACCTGGCCGCCGCCGAGGTCGAGCGAGCCCGTGAACGAGCCGCCGACGAACAGGTTGCCGTTCGAGTCGAACGCGACCTGGCCGCCGTACGCGAGCATGAACAGCTGCTGGCCGCTGGCATCGACCACGACCGTACCCATCGTCGCGCCGGACACCGCGATGCGGCCGTCGTTCGCGACCGCGATGCTCTCGACGTCGTCACCGCACAGGCCGAGCTGGAACGCTCCGAGCACCCCGCCATGCGGCGACAGCTTCACGACGAACACGTCGCTGCTACCGTTCGGCGTCAGCACGTGCCCGTCGCAGAGAACGATCTGCGACGTGAACGAGCCGGCCACGAACGCGTTGCCGTTGGCATCGACCGCGAGCACCGCGCCGAGCGGAAACGCGTAGACCTGCCGTCCCTTCGCATCCTGTTTCACGATCCCGCTGTCTGCCGTGTAGAAGACATTGCCCCGCGCGTCGGTCGCCACGATCGCGCCGCCGGTGATGGGCATTGTCGAGACCACGCTGCCTGGGGCGCCGAGCGGGGCGCACGTCGGCGCGCCGCCGCCACCACCGCCACCACCGCCGCTGCCACCGCTGCCGCCACCGCTGCCGCCACCGCTGCCGCCATTGTGGCCGCTGCCGCTGGTGTAGGCACCGTCATCCGACCCTTGGTTCTCTGATGTGCTGCAACCGATCGCGAGAGCCGCAAAGGCGGCGACCGAGAGCCAACGCGAATTCGCCATGAAAGATCCTCCGAAGGTTAATTTCTTGCGAAGCCCCGCGACTTTCACGCGACATACCATCGGCAGTTCGCGGCGGGGGCGCACGGCGAATCACAGACACCACGCCGGCCGGCGAACGCCAGCTCGACGAGCTCGCTGCCCGGAGGCGCCGTGGCGCGCCGGGCGCCCCGGGCGATGACCGCAGCGCCCGCCAAAGCATGGCTCAATGGACGCGAACCCCAGTCACATACTGTGCTACTGGCGCATCACGCGTGCGCGGCTCGATCGCGGGGAGATCGATCGCGAGGTCGGCTGGCTCACGGTCCCCGAGCTGCCGCTGCCGACAATGCTGCCGAGAGACGCGCTCGCTGCGTTGCCCTTACCCGCGCCGTAGGCGCGGACAGCGTACCACCGCCTCCGTCAAGGACGGGCTTATTGCATACATGCGCAAGCCTACGAGCAGGTCGCGGGAGCGATTCGCGAATGACTTGCGTTCCAGCCACTACCGACCGGCATGCGCGAGGAGGTCGCGCTGCCGGCGCTCGACGTGCTGTGGCCGGTGACCACGCCGGCGCGGCCGTTCTCATCGCGGACGCGGTTCCAGCGCATCGAGCAGGAGCCGCCGGCCGGCCACACCGAGGTCGTGTTCTGGACCGGCTGAGGTCCGCCCTGGTGGTACGACCCGTTCTATCCGAGGTCGTCTTCCGCCGTCATCCTCCGCCACGCCTCCATCCGCGCCCGCACGTCATCGTCACGAGGCCGCCGCGCTGGCACTCGCAGGCGATCCACGATCACCGGCGTTCGTGACGCCGGTTGGTTTGCTACGTGCAAGGTGCAAGGGGAGAACGGAGGAGCCACCGTGACCCGAGCACACGTCTTCGATGCCCATCTGGAAACCGCCAACAAGTGGGTGGATGAGATCGGCGAGAGCCTGGAGCTTCCGGCGACCGAGCGGCCGCGAGCACTGCATGCGCTACGCGCGGGATTGCATGCGATCCGCGACCGCTTGCCGGCGGCCGAAGTGGTCGATCTCGGTGCCCAGCTGCCGACGTTGATCCGCGGCCTCTACTACGAGGGTTGGACCCTCGCCAACGACCCGACGCGGATGCGGGACCGGGCGGACATGATCGCGCGGGTCAAGAAGGAGCTGATGGTCGACCCGCGGCTAGATCCGGTCAACGTCCTCCGCGCGGTGGTCCACCTGCTGGTCGAGCATGTCAGCCCCGGCGAGATCCGGCATATCGTGAGCACGCTGCCGCGTCCGATCGCGTCGCTCTGGCAAGACCTCACCGGCCATGCCCTGGATACGCTGGGCGCGAACCAGCCGTAGCCACGGCATCACCGAGATCAGGGCGCGTCGCGGTGGCGCCAGCCCGGTCGGGAACGGCAGCGCCCTTCCAGACCATGCGGAGGCTGGGCGGAACAGAGCTCACCGAACTCGAACTCGTCACCACGATGCCGAGCGACCATTGCCTCGAGCGACGTGGTCACAGCGACGACCTCGTGACCGCTCTCGTGACGAAGCAGCTGAGACTTATTCGCGTCGGCCGTGGCGAGCGCGGGCGCGCCGGCACAGCGCCGAGCTGGATACGATCGGAAGTTTTCTCCGAGCTGCTGCTTGCTGTCTGACCGATCGCCGCGGCCTGCCACAGCTGGTATCTGCACAGTTTCTCGATGCCACCTTCCCAAGGGAGCGGATCATGCGAGTTCAGGATCTCATGAGTCACCCAGCGATCACCTGCCACGTCAACGATGCTCTCAACGTGCCTGCCAAGCTCATGTGGGATCATGACTGCGGCGTCATCGCGGTCGTGCGAGACGACGGCAAGCTGGCGGGGGTGGTGACCGATCGCGACATCTGCATGGGGGCATACACCCAGGGTCGTTCGCTCGATCAGATCCTGGCGAACTCGGTCATGGCGAAGCACGTCATCTCGGCGCATCCCGATCAGGAGCTCGGCGAGGTCGAGCGTATGATGGCGGAGCACCAGGTACGGCGGATCCCGGTTGTCGACGACGATCGTCGGCCAGTGGGTGTGCTGTCGCTGACCGACCTTGCGCTGGAGAGCCTGGAGCCAGACACCCGGATGAAGGACGGCCGCTCCAGGGTCGCCCACACGCTGGCCGCCGTGAGCAGAAGGCGCATCGCGAAGCAGGTGGCGGCATAGCCCGAGGTGGGGCTGCACGGTTAGCACCGGTTAGCACCAATGCCGATCGGTTAGCGCTATCCCCTCGACGAGAATCCGGAATTTCGGAAGTGGTCGCGAGGGGTATCCGGAGACGCTCCGGAGGATCAGGATGCGACCATGCCTCGAGTCGCCGACCGGGTCCTGACACCTCCGAGCGGAGAGCTCCTGCCCAAGTTCGTCGCCAGCCTCGATCCCGAGTGGATCAACGAGGCCTTGGAGGCAACCGGGACAGCGACGATCCGCCGCCGGCGGTTGCCGGCCGAACAGGTGGTCTGGCTGGTCATCGGGATGTGCTTGTTCCGGGACCTCTCGATGCGCGAGCTGGTGGCGACGCTGGATCTGGCGCTTCCAGGCAGCCGTGGGATCCGCGTCGCGCCGAGCTCGATCGTTCAGGCCCGAGATCGACTGGGTGACGAGCCATTGCGATGGCTGTTCGAGCGAACGGCGGTGGCATGGGGCCACGCCAGCGCTCGGGCGCACGCATGGCGGGGCCTGGCCGTCTACGGCGCCGACGGAACCACCGTGCGGGTCCCCGACTCCGCCGAGAACCGTGCCCATTTCGGAGGGCAAAACACCCGATGGGACAGCACCAGCGGCTACCCGCTGGTCCGACTCGTCACGCTGATGGCGCTGCGCTCCCATATCCTCGCCGGGGCTCGCTTCGGTGCCTACGCCCTGTCCGAAAGCGCGCTCGCCGACGAGCTGTGGCCACTGTTGCCGGACCACTCGCTCGCGATCGTGGATCGCGGCTTTTTCTCAGCGCGGACCCTCATCGGCCTTGAGCGAGGTGGGATCCAGCGGCACTGGTTGACGCGGGCCAAGTCCACGCTGGCGTCCACGCGAATCGAGCGGTTTGCCGTCGGGGATGAGCTCATCGAGCTCAACGTCTCCAAGGAAGCTCGCCAGAAGGACCCGTCCATGCCGACGACGTGGCGCATGCGCGCCATCCGCTACCAGCGCCGCGGCTTTCGGCCGCAGATGCTTCTCACCTCGCTGCTCGACCCCAAGCGCTACCCGGCTGCCGAGATCATCGCGCTCTACCACGAGCGCTGGGAGATCGAGCTCGGCTACAACGAGGTCAAGCGTGTGATGCTGGCCCGCGAAGAGAGCACACGCAGCAAGAGCCCCCGGGGCGTCGCGCAGGAGCTCTGGGGCCTCGGGATCGCCTACAACCTCGTGCGCTACGAAGCCGAGCGGGTCGCGGCCGACGCAGGCGTGCCCCCGACGAGGATCAGCTTCGTGGCTGCCCTGAACTTCATCGAGTCCGCACTCCGGGCCTGGGGCACCGACAGCGCCGGCCGGCTCCCGGAGCGCTTGCAGCGGCTCCGCGAGGACCTCGCCCACTTCGTCCTGCCCGAACGGCGAGAACGCAGCTACCCGCGCGCCGTGAAGATCAAGATGAGCAACTACGCGCGGAAGCGCCCAGCGAAGCCCTCGTCGAGGAGCCGCGCTAAGTGACCAGCATTGCGGTTAGCACGAGCTAGCCGAACGCGATCAGTGGCTTGATGATGTTGTCGGCCTTGGACTTCATCATGTCGAACGCGCGATCGATCTGATCGAATGGAAAGCGGTGTGTGGTCAGCATCGTCGGGTCGGTGCGCCTCATCTCGAGCAGCCGGAGCAGCCGCTTCATGCGCTCGCGCCCCCCGGGGCACAGCGTCGCGCGAATCGTCTTGTCGCTCATGCCGACGCCCCAGGCGAGGCGAGGGATGCCGACGAGATCGCCGTGACCGTGGTACCCGACGTTGGAGATCGTGCCGCCGGGTCGCGTCGCCTTGACGCACGCTTCGAAGGACGCCTCGGCGCCCAGTGCTTCGATCGCGGAGTCGACGCCGTCCCCGGTCAGCTTCACGATCTCGTCTGCGGCATCCACCTTGGTGTGATCGAGGACGACATCCGCGCCGTACTCTCGCGCAAGCGCCTGACGCTCCGGCTTGCTCTCGACGGCGATCACGAGGCCCGCGCCGAGCAAGCGCGCGCCGGCGGTCGCCATGAGACCGACCGGCCCCTGAGCGAAGATCGCGACCGAGCCGCCGATCGGGACCGCCGCGTGCTCGACCGCCGAAAAGCCGGTCGACATCATGTCGCATGCATAGACCGCTGCGTCGTCGGGCACAGCCTTCGGGATCGGCGCGAGGTTCGCCTCGGCATCATTGACGAAGAAGTAGGGCGCGAACACGCCGTCGCGCACGTTCGCGAACTTCCAGCCGCCCAGCATTTGCTGACACTGCGACGTGAAGCCGCGCAGACAGTTCTCGCAACGGAAGCACGGCGTGACCGCATTGACCGCGACACGGTCACCCTCCCGGACGCCTTTCACCTCGCGGCCCAGCTTCGCGACGACGCCGACCGCCTCGTGCCCGAGCGTCAGGTTCGTACGCTCGCCGATCGCGCCATCCACCGTGTGAGTATCCGATGTGCAGATCAGCGCGCAGGTCGTCTTCACGATCGCGCCATTCGGGCCGGGATCTTCAGGCTGCGGTTTGTCGAGAAAACCGACCTCGCCGATCCGGCGCATCACGAATGTTCTCATCATGGTCGTCATCCGGTCACCTCGAACGCCGGTGATTGCACGGGCCATGCCCGACGTGTACGGCGCGCCCAGGTCGCAGGCGCGTCCGCTGCTTCCCAGCAATTCACAGGCCCGCCGGTTGCGGACGACGAGCGGCTGCGTATGGTTGCCCATGGCGAGCGACGATCGTGCTTCAGCGGCGCCCTTGGACGGATCCACTCCGCGGCGGCTTCGTGAACCAGTGACCGCGGCCATCGCGGCGCTTTCGTGATCCACCACGACCACAGAGCTGCGCGTCCCGAAGTCCGCCCTGCGCGGCGACCACGGGCAA
>JBGQCL010000545.1:0-7852 GCA_041495365.1 Kofleriaceae bacterium
AAAGCCCGCGCAACCGTCCGACACCGCCGCGAGCAGCGCGCACGCTGCCGCCGTGCCGCCGTCCACCGCGACCACCGCGCCCCCGGCGACCGCCGCGCCCCCGGCGACCGCCGCGAACAAGCCCGCCGCGGCACCGTCGTTCGGCATCGCTCCCAGGAAGCCCGCGCAACCTTCCAAGACCGCCGCGAGCAGCGAGCGCACCGCGGCCGCACCACCGCCCACCGCGGCGGCCGCGCCAGCGCCCACCGCGGCGAGCAAGCGCGGCCCGGCAGCGCCCGCCACGGCCGCGAGCAGGTCTTCCACAGCACCGGCGGCCGCGACCCGTGGCAAGTCCACGGCACCGTCGCCGTTCGACCCTCGGTGGTCGTTCGACGCTCCGTCCACGACCGCGGCCACCGGCAAGCCCGCGATGTCGTCACCCACCGCAGCCACCGGCAAGGCCACGACGGCGTCGCCCTTCGATCCTCGGTGGTCGTTCGACGCTCCGTCCACGACCGCGGCGGCCGGCAAGCCCGCGGCGACCGCTCATCCCGCTGATCGGGCCGCCACCGCACCCGCGACGGCGAGCAAGCCTGCCGGCGCGGCACCCCAGGGCGCCGCGGTGTCCAGCACCGCCAGGCCCGAGGCCGCGCGCGCAACGCCCGCGCCCAAGCCGCAGCGGACTGCACCTCCCGCCACGGGCTCGACCAGCGCTGCCAAGCCCGTCGAGCACCCCGACGCCGACGCGCACGCCCACTGATCGTCGCTGCGCCGCCCCGGAACGGCGTGATTCGACCGCGGCTCGCCGGTTCAGCGAACCGGGCGGTTCACGCGCAGCAGCATGCCGCGCAGAACACCGCCGATCGGTGGCGCGTCGTGAACTCGCCTGGCCTGTCCGGCGAAGTCGGATCGAACGTGCATGCGATGATCCCGGCGTGATCTGGCTGCTCACGATGCAGCCGGAAGAAGTCCCGGCGATCCAGCGTCAACACCGCGCGCTCGTCCACGCGCGCCTGTTCCAGGATCTCGGCATCAGACGCTCCACTGCCCGGCAGGCTGCGGACGACCGTGATCACGTCATGGCCATGCGATCGCAGTGCCTCCACCACCGGCAGCGGCACGTTCTCGATCCTCTGCACGCAGCGCACGATACGATCGCAGCAGCTCCGACTCGGTCATGCCCAGGCGGCGCGCTTGCTCCAGCACCCAGACCGGGATGCGCGTGCGCACGATCGTCGCCGACCCGCCACAGACCGACGGTTCGCTCTCGATCCCCGGGTGGGCGTCTCCGAGGTCCCTCGCCACCCACTGGAGCAGCTGCGCCTTCTCGCCCCCGGCTCAGCTCACCAGCAGGCGCTCGACTTCCTTCCAGTGCTCGCGGTTCACGGCGGTCCCTCTTGCCTCCAGGATAGCATCGCGCGCAGCGCACCGTGCGGGGATCGTCGCAGCCCGCCGCATGGTGGAACCCGCGCACCGGCGGTAGCCTGGCCTCGTGCCCAGCCCCGCCGATGCCGCGCGCCCCGAGCGCATCCTGGTGTGCATCGGCGCCAGCCCGGCCTCGGAGCGGCTGGTCCACGCCGCGCACCGGCTCGCCGGCGGGATGCAGGCATCGTGGCACGCCGTGCACGTCGACGTCACCGGCGCCGCGCCGCGGGCGGCCGAGGACCGCGATCGGGTCGAGGCTCACCTGGCGCTCGCCGAGTCGCTCGGCGGCGAGGTCGCCCGGCTGACGGGGCGCTCGGTCGCCGAGGCGGTGCTGGCGATGGCGCGCGAGCGCGGGGTCACCCGGATCCTCGCCGGCAAGCCGACCCATGGCCGGTGGCGCGACCGGCTGCGCGGCAGCCTGCTCGACGATCTGATCCGCGACTCCGGCGACATCGAGATCCACGTGATCGCGCCCGGCGGCGAGGTCCCACCGCGCGCGGCGGCTGGCGATCGACCGGCGAGCCGCCGGCTCGCCAGCTTCGTGCCCGGCGCGGTGGCGGTCGCGGGCGCCACCGCGCTCGGCGTGGCGGCTGGAGATCGGCTGGCGCTGCCCGACCACGCGATGCTGTACCTGTTCGCGATCATGATCGCCGCGCTCGGCGGCCCGGGCCCCGGCATCGCCGCCGCGGCGCTCGCGGTCGCCGCCTACGACTTCTTCTTCATCCCGCCGCACTTCACGTTCGCGGTCCACGATGTCCAGAACCTGATGACGTTCGCGGTGATGTTCACGCTCGGCACGGCGATGGGCTCGCTGGTCGCCCGGCTGCGCCACGCCGAGACCGCGAGCCGCCAGCGCGAGCGCCGGACCCAGACCTTGCTCGCGTTCACCGCGGCCGCCGCGCGCGCGACCGAGGTCGCCGACGTCGCCGCGGCGGTGGTCGCCCACGTCGAGGACGGGCTGGCCGCGCCCGCCGCGGTGCTGCTGGCCGCCGCCGACGGCACGCTCGGTCCCGCCGCAGGACTCGCACCGCTCGCCCCCCAGGAGCTCGAGGTCGCGCGCTCGGCCCACGCGCAGCGCCGGCCCGCGGGCCGCGGCACCGATACGCTGCCGGCGGCGCGGCTGCTCGGCGTGCCGCTGTGGGTCGGCAGCGACGGCTCGGCCGGCGCGGCCCTGGTCCACGTCGACCGCGCGCGGCGGCGGATCGACCTCGAGGGCCGCCGGCTGCTCGAGGCGATCGCGCGCCAGGCCGGCGGTGCGATCGCGCGGCTCGCGCTGGCCGCCGAGGCCCGCGACGCGGAGGTCCGGGCGCGCGCCGAGGAGCTGCGCAGCTCGCTGCTGTCGACGGTGTCGCACGATCTGCGGACGCCGCTGGCGATCATCACCGGCACCGCGACCGCGCTGCGCGACGAGGCGCCCGCGCTGACCGCCGCCCAGCTCGAGTCGCTCGACACGATCGTCGACGAGGCCAGCCGGCTCGGCAAGATCCTGACCAACCTGCTCGCGATCACGCGGGTCGAGAGCGGCGCGGAGCTCCACCGCGACTGGGTGCCGGTCGAGGAGCTGGTCGGCGCCGCGCTCGACCGCCAGGCCGCCGGGCTCGCCGGCCGCGACGTCGCGATCGACCTGGCGCCCGACATCGGCGTCGAGGTCGATCCGATCCTGATCGAGCAGGTCCTGCTCAACCTGCTCGACAACGCCGCGGTGCACACGCCGCCCGGGACGCCGATCGAGCTGCGCGGGTTCCACGAGGCCGGCGGCGTCGCGCTCGAGGTGTCCGACCGCGGCGCCGGCCTGCCGGCCGGCTCCGAGGATCAGGTGTTCGCGAAGTTCTACCGCGGCCCCCAGGCGCGCGCCGCACGCCCCGCCGGCGCCGGCCTCGGCCTCGCGGTGTGCCGCGGCATCGTCAACGCCCACGGCGGCGCGATCGAGGCCCGGCGGCGGCCCGGCGGCGGGGCGACGTTCCACCTCTGGCTGCCGGGCGGCGATGCGCCGGCCGAGCCGCAAGCCGCGCCATGACCCAGCCCACCGACACCGTGCTCATCGTCGAGGACGAGGTCCCGATGCGCCGGTTCCTGCGCTCGGCGCTGACCACCCGCGGGTTCCGCGTGGTCGAGGCCGGCACCGTGCGCGAGGCCGAGATCGCGGTGACCGAGTCGCCGCCCGAGGCGATCCTGCTCGACCTCGGCCTGCCCGACGGCGATGGCCTCGACCTGCTGCGCCGGATCCGCGAGTGGTCGAGCGCGCCGGTGATCGTGCTGTCGGCGCGCGGCCGCGAGGACGACAAGGTGATCGCGCTCGACGCCGGCGCCGACGACTACCTGACCAAGCCGTTCGGCACCAGCGAGCTGCTCGCCCGGATCCGCGTCGCGCTCCGCCACGCGCGCGCCCACGTCGTCACCGACGATCCGGTGATCGCGCTCGGGCCGGTCAAGATCGACCAGGCGCGTCACGAGGTCTCGGTCGACGGCCGGCCGATCCACCTGACGCCGATCGAGTTCCGCCTGCTCGCCCTGCTCGCGCGCAACGCCGGCAAGGTGATGACGCACCGCCAGCTGCTCCACGAGGTCTGGGGCCCGCGCAGCACCCAGCACACGCACTACCTGCGGGTCCACATGGCCGCGCTGCGCAGGAAGCTCGAGGCCGACCCCGCGCGCCCGCGCTGGCTCACCACCGAGCCCGGCGTCGGCTACCGGCTGCGCGACGAGTAGCTCACAGCAGCCGCGCGACCGCGACCAGCGCCGTGTAGCGCGCGATCCGGCCCGCCATCGTGATCCCGGTGAACGTCGCGAGCTGCAGGTTCAGCACCGGGCGCGCGATGAACCCGAGCAGGTACAGCGGTGGCAGGCCGAGCGCCGCGCCGGCGAGCATGACCAGCCTGGGCCGGCGGTTCCAGCGCTCGATCCGCTGCTTCGCCGCGGCGATCCGGTCGCGCAGCTTGCCGCGCGGCAGGTCGAACGCGCCGGCGCCGGCGTAGTACGTGAAGGTCTTGGCGATCTGGTGCCCGACCACCGCGATCGCGATCAGCACGGCGAGCTGGTCGACCGCGACGCCCCACGCCGCGGCCCCGACCAGGAACAGCTCGATGCTGAGCAGCGGGAACATCCCGGCGAGGAAGGCGATCACGAGCGTCGCGCCGTACAGCCCGAGCGTCGCCACCAGGTGATCGACCACGATCCCATCGTACTACGCCGACCATGGCCGGCCAGCGCGACGCAGGGTCGCGGGCACCGATCGCGCGTTCACCGCGCGCCGCGATCCCGCGCGCTCACGAAGCGACACCGCGGCGCCCGCGGCGCGCCACGTCGGCGTGCGCCGCGATCGCTGGTGATCGCGGCGCGAGGGTGCGCCGCGCCCGCGGTCACGGCACAGCCCGGCAATCCTCGGGCACGGCGGATGTGGGGTATCCTGCGCCGTGATCCGGACCCTGCTCGCCCGGCCGTGGATCGCGCTGGTCGCCGCGCTGGCCGTCCACGCCGCGCTGTGGCTCGCGGCCCAGCGCGACCTCGCGGCGGCCGATCCGCTGTGGTACGCGACCTGGGCCGACAAGCTCGCGTTCCACCCCGCCGAGCTGTTCGCGGCCCACAACACCTACCCGTTCGTGATGCGGCTCGGGCTCACCGGGCCGATCGCGCTCGCGTACCGGCTGTTCGGCGTGTCGACGCTGGCGACCAACCTGCCGTGCCTGCTCGCCGGGCTCGCGATCATCGCGATCGCCTACGCCGCGGCGCCGACCCCGCGGAGCAAGCTGCTCGCCGTGCTGTTCGCGGCGACGTGCACGCCGCTGCTCGCCGACGGCCACGAGCTCAACCCCGACCTGCCGTGCGCGGCGGCGATGGCGGCCTCGGTCCTGTGCCTGGCGCGCCGCGACCGGCCGCGCGGCGCGTGGTGGGTCGCCGGCGCGGCGGTGCTGTGGTTCGCCGCGTTCCAGATCAAGGAGGTCGCGGTGTGGTGCGCGCCGGTCTGGCTCTACGCCGTGATCCGCGACCTGCGCGACCGCGGCGGCCGCTGGGTCGTGCACACGTTCGCGCCGGCCGCCGCCGCCGGCGCGGCGCTCGCCGCCGGCTACCTCGCGTTCTGCGCCGTGCTGTGGGGCGATCCGCTGGCGCGGCTGCACGGCATCGACGACGCCGCGCACACCCACGAGTGGGCGGCGGACGGCGAGCCGGTGGGCGACCTGATCGCGCGGCTGACCTGGCAGCCCGCCGCGCTGCTCTACAAGATGTTCCGCCTCGCGCTGGTGCCCGCGGTGGTGTCGCCGTGGCTGGTGCGCGGGCGCGACCGGATCTGGGTCGTGGCGGCCGCGGCGATCCTCGCGCTGTACTGGTTCGGGTCCAGCACGCTCGCGACCTACCTCCCGCTGCCGATCTGGCGGCGGATGATCCTGCCGGTGCTGCCCGGCCTGGTGATCGTCGCCGCGCTTGCCACCGACGCGGCGATCGACGCCGTGCGCCGCCGGATCGGCGAGCCGCGCGGGCGGGTCGACCTCGGGCGCTGGCTCGGCGCGGCGTGCGCGCTCGTCCTCGTGGTCCCGCACGTCCGCTCGGTGCACAAGCAGATCGCCGCGATCGAGCACCCCGAGCGCGCGGCCTACGAGGCGCTGCGCGCCGAGGTCGCGAGCACCTCGGATCGCATCGTGCTGGTGTGCGGCGATTTCCGGTGCCCGCCGCTCACCGGCTTCTACTTCGGGTTCGCGCCGCCGGCCCACCTCACCGTCGTCCTGCCCGCCGAGTTCGCCGCCGCGCCGCTGCCCGACCGCGCGCGGGTCCGGCTGCTCGTCCAGGTCAACCGCTCCAGCGGCGCCGGCCGCGACGTCGCCCGGCGCGCCGACGCGCTGGGCCTGCCGCGGATCGTCGGGCACCGCGAGCTCCGGCTGTACGACGCCGGCGACGGGGCGCGCCTGCATGCCGCGCTGGCGCCTCCCCGCTGATCGAGCTTTCGCGTCTACAATGCCGGCATGATCGGCATCATCGGGGGAACCGGGCTGTACGCGCTGCCGGGGCTGGTCGAGCAGGACTGGCGCCCCATCGAGTCGCCGTTCGGCGAGCCCTCGGACGCGCTGCTGTTCGGCCGGCTCGGCGACCACCGCATCGCGTTCCTGCCGCGCCACGGCCGCGGCCACCGCATCCCGCCGCACGAGATCCCGTTTCGCGCCAACATCGACGCGCTCAAGCGCGCCGGCTGCACCACGGTGCTGTCGATCAGCGCCGTCGGCTCGCTGCGCGCCGAGCTGGCGCCGGGGACGTTCGTGCTGGTCGACCAGTTCGTCGACCGCACGCTGCGCGGCCCCAAGACGTTCTTCGGCACCGGCTGCGTCGCCCACGTCTCGATGGCGCACCCGACCTGCGCGCGCGTGCGCGGCGAGCTCGCGGCGGCGGGCTCCGCGCTCGGCCTCGCGGTGGCGGTCGGCGGGACCTACGTCGCGATGGAGGGCCCGCAGTTCTCCAGCGCCGCGGAGTCCGAGATGCACCGCATGCTCGGCTGCTCGGTCGTCGGCATGACCAACATGCCCGAGGCCAAGCTCGCCCGCGAGGCGGAGCTGTGTTACGCCACCGTCGCGATGGTCACCGACTTCGACTGCTGGCACCCGGATCACGACCACGTCGTCGTCGAGCACGTCGTCAAGGTGCTGCACGCCAACGCCGACCGCGCGCGCGCCCTGATCGCCGCCGCGGTGCCGCGGCTCGGCGGCCACATCGGGCCGTGCCCCAACGGCTGCGATCGCGCGCTCGACACCGCGATCCTGACCGCCGAGGCCGCGCGCGATCCCGAGCTGGTCCGCCGGCTCGACGCCGTCGCCGGGCGCGTGCTGCGGCGGCCGTGAGCCGCCGCGTGGCCGCGGGCGCAGGCGGCGAGGCCAGCGCCGGCCGCGCGCACGGCGTGGCGGGCCGGATCCTCGACCTGCTGCTCACCCGACCGTGGATCGCGCTGGCCGGCGCGGGGGTCGTCCACGCCGCGCTGTGGCTCGCGGTCCAGCGCGACATCCACACCGCCGATCCGCTGTACTACGCGACCAACGCCCACCACCTCGCGTTCCACCCCGCCGAGCTGCTCGCGACACGCGATCACCTCGTGTTCGTGATGCGGCTCGGGCTCACCGCGCCGCTCGCGCTGGCGTACCGGCTGTTCGGCGTGTCGACGCTGGTGACCAACCTGCCGTGCCTGCTCGCCGGGCTCGCCATCATCGCGATCGCCTACGCCGCGGCGACCACCGCGCGCGGCAAGCTGCTCGCCCTGGCGTTCGCGGCGGTGTGCACGCCGCTCTTGCTCGACGGCCGCGAGCTCACGCCCGACCTGCCGTGCGCGGCGGCGATGGCGGCCTCGATCCTGTGCCTGGCGCGCCGCGACCGGCCGCGCGGCGCGTGGTGGGTCGCCGGCGCGGCGGTGCTGTGGTTCGCCGCGTTCCAGATCAAGGAGGTCGCGGTGTGGTGCGCGCCGGCCTGGATCTAC
>JBGQCL010000546.1:0-7846 GCA_041495365.1 Kofleriaceae bacterium
CAGCAGGACGAGCGAGATCGGCAGGATGTCGACCAGGTGCGTTCCCGCGGCGAGCGACGCGATCGTCGTGACCGCGACCAGCGCGCCGACGATGACGAGCAACCACCGAACGACGCGCGAGATGACCTGCTCGACGTGCAGCTTGGGATGCGCGCTCTCGACGAGCTGCGTCGTCCGGCCAAACAACGTGCGTGCGCCGGTCGCGATCACGACGCCGGTGGCTTCGCCTTGCCGTATGATCGATCCAGCGTGGATGGCGGCGCCGGCGCCGGCGTCCGCGGCGCGCGACTCGCCCGTCAGCGCGGACTGATCGACCTGGAGCGCGCCTTCCGAGAGCGTGACATCGGCGGGGACGAAGTCGCCCGCGCGCACGCGGACGACATCGCCGGCAACCAGCTCGCGAGCTGGAATCGTCTGCCAGCGGGCGTCCCGCAGGACCCTTGCGGAGACCTGCAGCTGTTGGCGAAGCACGGCGACCGCTGCCGACGCGCGCTGCTCCTGGAGAAAGCTAAGGACCGCGTTCACGATCAAGAGCCCGGCGGCAACCGAGAGGTCCATGTACTTGTGCAACACGAACGACAGCACCGCGATCAGCTCGATCATCCACGCCGAGACCCCCCAGAACTTCTTGGCGAAGCGCCGAACCGGGTGACTCGGCTGCTCCGCCACCTCGTTCGCGCCCTCGCGCGCGAGCCGAGCTCGCGCCTCGCCCGTCGAAAGGCCGCCTGCCGAAGGAACGTGCACACCGCTCATGGCTTCCCACCGATCATGTCATGTCGCGGCCCGAGCTCGTGCACCAGGTCGCGACGATCGCGCACGAACCAGGTTGCGCCGATCTGTCTCGAGGAGGCGATCGTGCCGACCGGCTCGGGTCAAGGAGGCGCCTGCGCCAACCGGGCAAGGCGATCCAGGCAAGATGGGGTGCTGCCCCCCGCGGTGCGGTTTTTGCGGTAGCGGGGCCTCGCCGGGGGTCCTTGCCGTGAAAAAACGCACGGCTGGGGCCAGAACCCGGCGCTGGCCCCATCCGGCCCCACGCCTCGTCTCGCGCTTCTCGCTGGGTCGTCGGCGCTGCAGCGGATCACGGCGTCGACGACACCGGCGGGCCGTCGTCACGCCGGTCGCCGTCCTTGGCGCCGGATCCGTCGTCCTTGCCATCCTTGCCGTCCTTGCCGTCCTTGCCGGGCTCGGCCTTGCGCGGGGGCGGGGGCGGGGTCGGCGAGCCGAGCTCGGCGCGCAGCTTGTCCTCGAGCCGCGCCAGCATCGCGAGCTCCATCCAGCTCGGCCGGTCGGCGATCTGCAGCACGAACCGCACCGCGCCGTGGCCATCGCGGTTCACGGTCACCACCTCCAGCGAGCCGCGGTACGGCCTGCCTTCGTCGCGCAGCTCGAACGTCACGTAGCCCGCGTCGGCGTCCTTCTCGGTGATCTTCGCGTGCTCGTCGACCGCGAGGAACCGCACCGCGGTCGACCACACCTGATCGCGCGGGTAGGCCAGGGTCTTCTCGGAGCGAGCCCACGCGGATTCCGGGTACACCGCGAGGCCGCACAGCGCGGCGGCGAGGGTCAAGCCGAGGACGAGACCGCGGCGTGGCGGGCAGGGGGCGATCGGACGCATGTCGCGATCGTCGGCCTGGCATGCGCTGGGCGCCAGTTTCCGGCGAGGGCGTCCTGACGCCGCCGTGATCGGGGTCAGTGCGACGGCTCGACCGTGGCGCGCGGCAGGTCGGCGGCCGGCGGGACGGCTGGGGGGGCCGTGGTCGGCGCCGGCGCGGGGTCGACGCTGGCGTCGTCCGGCGGTGGCTTGCGGGACGCCCACAGGTCGTGGAACGAGACCCAGGGGCTGGCGAGGCCAAGGGCGCCCATCCCGACGTACCAGATGACCTGCAGCAGGTGCTGGCCGATCGCGAACGCGAGCGCCATCGCGCCCGGATGCCGCGGGTCGAAGCCGAGGTAGAGCGACATGCCGAGCAGGGTGAACCACTGGAACTGACCGACCAGGCCGGGCGAGTTCGGCAGCATGAGGCCGACGCCGAGCAGGCCCATGGTGGCGTACGCGCCCACCGGCGACAGCGGCAGGCCGAACGCGCGGGCAAGCACCCAGACGCCGAGGCCGTTGGCAGCCCAGTAGACCGCGCTCCAGATCACGAACGCCACGAGGCTGCGGACGTGGTGGAGCACCGAGAACCCGCGGATCATGTCGAGCAGCCGGTGCTCGATCGTCGCGGCGATCCGCGGCGAGAAGCGCGGCAGCAGCGTGAGCCGGAGGCAGAACCGGACCGTGGACGCCGGCCAGCGCAGCGCGAACACGAGGAACACCAGCGCGGTGGTGAACAGCGCGATCGTGAAGTACGCCGTCGCCATCATCCAGCCCGGCGAGTCGGGGCCGCGGTGGGCGAAGAACGCGCCGAACACCAGCAGCGAGATGATCAGGCCGTCGACGATGCGCTCGACCGCGACGGTGCCGAGCGCCGCCGATGCGGTCGAGTAGCCGCCCTTGCGCAGCAGGCCCGGCCGCACGAACTCGCCGAGCCGCACCGGGAGCGCGAGGATCGCCATGAACCCGACCGACGAGATCGCGAGCAGCGGACCCGCCGGCACGCGAACGCCGAGCGGTGCGAGCAGGTGGTTCCAGCGCAGCGAGCGGCACAGGTGGACGAGGATCTGCAGGCCGAACCAGCCGGCGAGGTAGGGCGCGAAGTCGGCCCAGCGCAGCGTTCCGATCGCCTGGCGCAGCTGCGCGCTCTCGGCCGCGTCGGGCCACACCAGCCAGGTGCACAGCGCGAGCATGCCGAGCGACAGGACGAGGTTGATGGCGAGCCGCATGTCAGTCCGGAAGCTCACCCGCGAGGATGGCGCGTGGGGCGTGATCGAACAACCTGGTCACGGCGGCGTGACCGAGCTTCTTGTCGATCCACGCCAGGCCGGCCGCGGCCTGCTGGAGATCGCCGATCTGGTGGAGGTCCGTGGCGACGGCGCACGCCAGGCCGGTCTCGAGCAGGTGGCGTGCGGCGCGGGTCTCGCGCCGGCCGTGAAACCCGGCGATCGCGCCGAGGTCGACCACGAACGCGCAGACGCGGCGCAGCGATCGCGCGAGATCGTCGTCGCTCCACAGCGGCTGGTAGCGCTCGGGGTGGGCGAGCACAGCGAGCTTGCCGCGCAGGCGGAGCTTGAAGAGGTGATCGATCATGCCGGGGGGGAGCAACGGGGGTGGGACCTCGACCAGGAAGGCGGACGTGTCACGGTAGTAGGGAAGCTGGTCCTCGGCGAGCCGTCGGACGAACACATCGTCCCACATGCTCTCGGCGCCCAGGCGCAGTGTCGGATGCCCGGGCCGGCGCACGCGCTCGACCGCGGCCAGCGCCGCCTCGATCTGGCCCTGGCTCGGCAGGTACTGGCCGGCATTCTGGTGAGGCGTCACGCACTGCTCGGTGACGCCGAGCGCGGCGAGCCCGTCGAGCATCGCGAGCGCCGCGGCCTCGTCGGTCGCGCCGTCGTCCAGCCCGTACAGCACGTGGCTGTGAAGATCGACGAAGCCCATGGGGAGACGGGTGTGTATCGCAGTAGGGCGGCGGGCACAATTGTGCTCGTTGCCCCAGGAGATCCGCCGTGATAGAGATCGTACGTCCCGGGATGCCGCCCCGTGACGAAGGACGGTCCATGGCCGAGAAGCGTGAAAATTCGGTGTTGTTCTCGCTGCGCGAGCTCCGCCAGATCGAGGAGAGCCGCGTGCAGGAGGAGGAGCACGCGGTGCGCACCGCGGAGCAGGCGCGGATCGCTGCGGCGCAGGAGGCCGAGCGCCGGCGGATCGAGGCCGAGGAGGCCAAGGTGCGGGCCGAGCGCGACGAGCTGCTCCGGATCCAGCAGGCGCGCGAGAGCGCCGAGCGCGAGGGGCGGCTGCGGGTCGAGTCCGCCGAGGCCATGGAGCGCCAGCGCCAGCAGGCCGCCCTGGAGCAGCAGCGCCTGCACCAGGAGATGGAGCTGCGCCGCGCCGAGGTCGCCAAGAAGCGGCCGACCTGGATGGTCGCGGTGACCATCGGCGCCATCGTGCTCACCATCGGCCTGGGCATCTTCGCCGTCCAGCGCATGATCCAGGCGTCGCACGATCGCGAGGCTGCGGTGCAGGCCCAGCGCGACAAGGACGAGGCGGTCCGCGTGGCCCAGGAGGCCCAGGACCGGGTCGACAAGCTGTCGAAGGACATGAAGGATCAGGACGACCGGCTCAACGCCGCCGACCAGGCGCTGCGCACCGCCCGGACCGAGGCCGATCGCCAGAAGGCCCAGGACGAGCTCAACCGGCTGCGCCAGCAGAAGTTCGACATGGAGAAGCGGATCCAGGAGGCCAAGAACGCGGCGGCCAAGGCCGAGCGCGCCAAGGGCGTGCACATCTCCAAGGAGTGCCTGGACAACCCGCTCGCCAAGGGCTGTTGATCGTATGTCCCGGCGTATGTCCCGGCGCATGTCCCGGCGCATGTCCCGGCGCATGTCCCGGCGCATGTCCCGGTCGTCCGGCGGCCGGACGTCGATCGCGGCTTCGATCGCGCGCGTCGCTGCGCGCCGATGTCATCCGGCGAGCGCCTGACGAACCGCCGTGCGCCGGTGGCGCGCCCAGGCACTCCGACGAGCCTGCGCGCTGCGCGCCGACGGTACACGGCCGCCGTGTGCTGTTGACGACGTCACGTCAGGCAAGACTCGCGGTACCCTCGCGCCAGGACGCCGAGTAGGTTGCCGCCTCATGAACTCCCACGTCGTCGTATACGGACTTCTCGTAGCGTGTCACTCCGGCGGCCACGATCAAGCCTGCAACCCTGCGTGCGGCGACGGCCTGGTCTGCCGCTACGCGACCTGCGTCGTGCCCATCGCGTGCAGCGCGAACACCGACTGTCCGGGAGACCAGTACTGCGACGCGACGGGCGGCGACTGCGTGCCGTGGGGCGTCGGGCCGGGCGGCTCGAGCGATCGCAGCTGCGCGGGCACGCCGGCGCCGGGCGCGTTCTTTCCGGCCGTGCAGTGCGCGTGGCAGGGACCGCCCGTGGGAGATCCATTCCCCGGGCACGTCAACGTGCTGGCGACGCCGATGGTCGCCACGCTCGACGACCCGACCACGCCGTCGATCGTGTTCCCGTCGTACAACGGCACCGACCACGGCATCGACGCGTGCACCAGCGGCGGGGCGCAGTCCTACGGCGTGCTCCGCGTGATCGACGGCCGGACCTGCGCACAGCGCGCCACGATCGCGTCGCCCAGCGTGATCGCGTCGGCGCCGGTCGCGATCGGCGACCTCGGCGGCGACGACGCCACGCCGGAGATCGTCGCCGTGCGCGTGGCCGGCCTGGTCGCGTTCACCCACCGCGCCGGCGGCTGGGAGGTGCTGTGGGAGCTCACCTCGCCCGTCTTCCAGGGGCTGTGCGACTGGGCCGGCCCGGCGATCCACGACCTCGATGGCGATGGCATCCCCGAGGTCATCTTTCACGGCGCGGTGTACGACGGCCGGACCGGCGCGCCGATCGACGAGTCACTTGCCGCTGCGACCGACTCGATCGGCGTCGGCTACATCTCGGTCGTCGCCGACGTCGATGGCGATGGCGTGCCCGATCTGGTCACCGGCAAGAACCTCTACGGCTGGGACAAGAGCGGCCGGCGGTGGGGACCGCCCAGGCCGCTGCCGGCTGCCAACGGCCTGGTCGCGGTCGGCGACCTCGGCACGTTCCCCGAGGTCGGTCAGGCGGATCGCGGGCACACCGACGGGATCGCCGAGGTCGCGGTGGTCTACCAGGGGACGCTCCACGTGCTCAACGTCACCGGCCGCGAGGTGTTCACCGCGAGCTTCCGGGGCCCCAGCGGAACGTTCCCCCAGGGCGGGCCGCTGACCATCGCCGACTTCGACGGCGATGGCCGCGCCGAGATCGGCTCGGCCGGCACCGCCGGGTACCACGTCTTCGATCCCGACTGCCGGCCACGCCCCGGCCTCGCCACACCCGATCCGGCGACCTGCGCGACGCTGTCGACCGATGGCGTGCTGTGGACGTCGCAGACCCAGGTCAGCATCGGCGATCTGCCGGGCTCGTCGGCGTTCGACTTCGACGGCGACGGCCGCCCCGAGATCGTCGGTAGCGACCAGTGCTTCACCCGGATCTACGACGGTGCGACGGGCAAGGTCCTGTACTCGCGGCCGCGCACCTCGTGCCTGTGGTACGAGAACCCGGTCGTCGCCGACAGCGACGGCGACTTCAACGCCGAGCTCGTCACGACGTCGAACGTCAGCTGCGGCGTGTCGTGCCCGCCGGTCGATCCGATGTTCGACGGTGTGCAGTGCGTCGACAACGCCGGCTGCCCGCTGACCACGCTGTGCGGACGCGAGCAGGCCGGCGACGCGCTCGGGCGCTGCCGCTGCGCGGCCGACACCGACTGCGGCGACGGCCTGGTCTGCCGCGACCCGACCGCGGGCCGGTCACCCGCCGGGAAGGTCTGTCGCGCCGCGCACAGCGCCGCGCCGTCGACCGGCGTCCAGGTGCTGGCCGACACCGCCGATCGCTGGGTCGGCGCGCGCCCGATCTGGAACCAGCACGCGTACAGCGTCACCAACGTCGGCGCGGATGGCGAGGTGCCGGGGGCCGGCCAGTGGCTGCGCAACTGGACGCAGCCCGGGCTCAACAGCTTCCGCGCCAATGCACCCGGTGACCCGGCGGCGCCGCGCGCCCAGCCCGATCTCACCATCCGGCAGGCCAAGGTCACGTGCGGCCTGTCCGGCCCCACGATCGGCGCCGAGGTCTGCAACCGCGGCAACCAGCCGGTCGCCCCCGGCGTGCCGGTCGCGGTGTACGCCGAGACCGCGCCGTCCCGGCAGCTGCGCTGTCAGGCGCAGACCGCCGAGGCGCTCCAGCCGGGCAGCTGCACCACCGTCAGCTGCGCCTGGCTGGGCCCGTACGGCGATGCCACGATCGCGGCCGACGACCGCGGCAACGGCCGCGGCATCGCACGCGAATGTCGCGAGGACAACAATGCGATGACGCTCCATGTGGCGTGTCCGTAGCGCCGCGCAGTCCGTGCGCGATGTCGCGCCGCGTCGCGATCGGGCGCCGCGATCGCGCTGGTCTGTCTCCGTGCGCTGACCTAGAGTACCGAGGTCGTGACGACCGACGACAAGGTCATCCTGCTCGTCGACGACGACCCGAACGACGTCGAGCTGACGCTGCGGGCGTTTCGCAACAACCCGCTCGGCAACAAGATCGTGGTCGCGCGCGACGGTCTCGAGGCGCTCGACTACCTGTGCGGCACCGGCGCGTACGCCGGGCGCGATCCGGCGCACCAGCCGCAGGTCGTGCTGCTCGATCTCAACCTGCCGGCGATCGACGGCCTCGAGGTGCTGCGGCGGATCCGCGCCGACGACCGGTTTCGCCGGCTCCCGATCGTCATCCTGACCTCGTCCAACGAGGACAGCGACAAGCTCGCGGGCTACGGGCTCGGCGCCAACAGCTACGTCCGCAAGCCGGTCGACTTCCGGAAGTTCTCCGAGGCCGTGACCCGGCTCGGCCTGTACTGGATGCTGGTCAACGAGCCGCCGCCGCGCTGAACGCCCGCGGAGCTCGATCGCGGTGCGCGGGGCGCTGGGCGGGTCTTGATCGTTCGTCATGCGGCGGAGCGCTACAGCGGCAGGCGGCGCAGGCGGAGCGCGTTGCCGATCACGGAGACCGAGCTGGCGCTCATCGCGGCGCTGGCGATCATCGGGCTCAGCAGCAGGCCGAAGATGGGATACAACACGCCGGCTGCGACGGGGACGCCTATTGTGTTGTAGAGGAAAGCAAAGAAGAGATTCTGGCGGATGTTGCGCATCGTGGCGCGGCTCAGG
>JBGQCL010000547.1:0-7780 GCA_041495365.1 Kofleriaceae bacterium
AGGAACCGCGCGGTGGCGGCGGCGAGCTCGTCGAGCGTCTTCGCGAGCGCGGCCGGCGCCGGCTCGAAGGTGTGCCACACCGCGCCGGCGCTGCGCGGGTCGACCTCCCAGAACCCGGCGATCAGCCCGTCGACGACGATCGAGCGCGACAGCATGTGGTTGGCCTTGCCGAGCGGCGCCGGCTTGCCCGAGCCGCCCCACAGGTCGACCTCGAACGCGTGGTGGCGCGGATCGGTCACCGCCGCGACGCCGTGGTTGTTAAGGTAGTTGTCCTCGAGCGCGAGCAGCGCGGTGCCGCGCGGCGGGGGCGGCGGCCGGGCGGCGAGGTCGGCGCGCCGGACGTACGCCGCGCCCATGCCCTCGACGACGACCTCGGCGGCGTCGAGCCGGGGGATCGCCGCCTTGAGATCGCGCTGGGGGTGACCCGACCACGCCGACAGCTGGGCCAGCGTCGCGGGCCCGGCGAACCCGAGGAACGCGTCGAGGACGCGGGCGACCCGGCCCTCGTGATCGCGCGCCGGCGCGGGCAGCTTGCCGGTGGTCCTGCGCCACAGGTAGCGCTCGGTATCGAGCCGGCCGCCGTCGAGCGTGCGCTCGATCTTGCCGGCGAGCTCGAGCAGGCGCAGCGCGAGCGGCAGCGGCGACGACAGCCCGACCTTCTTGCCGGCGTCGCCGAAGCTCGCGCCGAGGCTCTGAAAGTCGCCGGGCATCGCCTTGCGGATCGCGTCGGTGGTCATCGGTTCGGTCAGCGCCGCGAGCACGCCGGGCGCGAGCCCCTCGACGATCTTCATCGTCTTGCCGATCTTGGCGAGCTCCTTCTCGGTCTGCCTGCGCCAGTCCTCGGCGTTGAGCGCCAGCAGATCGGGCACCGCCCACGCCGGCACCAGGTAGATGCAGCCGCGCACCGCCGGGCGGACGCACAGCTCGCCGGCGGCGATCGCGGCGTCGAGCTCGGCGCGCTGCATGCCGGGCCGGCGGGCGCGGGCGGCGAGGTAGGCGTCGGCGCCGCCGAGCGTGCGCAGCCACCCGGAGTCGCCGATCAGCGCGGCGAGCGGCCGCTTGCCGGTGCCCGCGAGGGCCTGGTTGTGCCACCACAGGGCGCGCGCCTGCGCGAGCGTGAGCGATTCGGTCATGGCGTGGTCTTCCTTGATCGGATGTCGGTGCGAGGCCGTCAAGCGGCGGTGTGCACTCGCAGCACCTCGCGCGCGTCAGGCCGATCTGATGCTGGCTGCGAACGACGCAGCGATCGATGCACCCCCCCGCGCGAACCGACTTCTTCATTCGTGCTCGGCGCGCCGGCCTGGTAGCCTCGGGCGCGATGAGCCTCCGGATCGGGATCCTGGGTACGGCGAAGATCGCCGGGTCGTTCATGGTCGGCGCCAAGGCGTCGTCGCGCGTCGCGGTGGTGGCGGTCGCGAGCCGGGACCGCGCGCGCGCCGAGGTGTTCGCGCGGCACCACGACATCCCGCGCGCCTACGGCTACCCCGATCTGCTCGCCGACCGCGAGGTCGACGCGATCTACAACCCGCTGCCCAACTCGCTGCACGCCGAATGGTCGATCGCCGCGGCGCGCGCCGGCAAGCACGTGCTGTGCGAGAAGCCGCTGGCCGGCAGCGAGGCCGAGGCCGAGGCGATGTTCGCCGCGGCCGACGCCCACCGCATCGTGCTGGTCGAGGCGTTCCCGTACATGTTCCAGCCCCAGACCCTCGAGATCGAGCGGCTGCTCGCGTCGGGGGCGGTCGGCGAGGTCCGCACGATGTTCGCCGCGTTCGGCTTCACCATCGCCGACCCGGGCAACATCCGGCTCGACGCCCGGCTCGGCGGCGGCGCGCTGCTGGATGCCGGCTGCTACCCGGTGAGCTTCGCGCGCCAGGTGTTCCGCGCCCGGCCGATCCGGGTCACCGCGACGGCGCGCTGGACCGGCGGCGTCGACCAGACCCTGGCGGCCACGCTGGAGTACCCGGGCGGCGGCATCGCGCAGATCAGCTGCAGCTTCGCGGCCGCGGTCCACCGCCGCGCGATCATCGCCGGCACGGCCGGCGTGATCGACACCGACTACCACAACCACACCGACCGGATCGCCGCGCCGAGCTACCGGCTCAAGCGCGGCGCCGACTGGCAGGCCGAGTTCGAGACCGTGCCGGTGGCGAGCGTGAATGGCTTCCGCGCCGAGCTCGACGCGTTCGCCGAGATCGTCGAGCGCAACGACCGCGCCGCGGTCCAGGCCCGGCGCGCGGCCAGCCTGGACAATGCGTGGACGCTCGCCGCGATCCTCGCCGCTGCGCGCCGCTGACGCAGCGCAATGGGTGCGGTGCGCGTGCCGGAGCCTGTGACCCGAGCGACACGATCTGAGGTTCACTCTGTCGAACCGCCACCACCGGGGTGGTGGATTCCTGCCAGGGTGGCAGCAAGCCGGCGGCAAACCGGCGGCAAATAGTCGTTCTCTCGACGCTCCCGGGCCGGCGATAACCGTGCATACTCCCCGCCCGGGAAATGTTGCTGCCACGCGAATCGCCAGCGCTGCTGTCGATCGTCATCCCCATGTACAACGAGGAGCAGGTGCTGCCGCTGCTGCGGCAGCAGCTCGCTCAGCTGATCAACGAGCTGCTGTGCCGGGTCGAGGTGATCCTGGTCGATGACGGCAGCACCGATCGGACCTACGCGCTGATGCACGAGTGGGCGCTGGCGGAGCCGGCGATCAAGCTGATCGCGCTGTCGCGCAACTTCGGCCACCAGATCGCGATCACCGCGGGGATGGATGCGTCGTCGGGGGACGCCGTGGTGATCATGGACGCCGACCTGCAGGATCCGCCGGCGCTGATCCCGGAGATGATCCGCGGCTACTGCGAGGGCTACGACGTGGTCTACGGCCAGCGCACCGAGCGCGAGGGCGAGACCTGGTTCAAGCGGGCGAGCGCGGCGGTGTTCTACCGGCTGATGCGGCGGCTCGTCGATCGCCGGCTGCCCGCGGACGCCGGGGACTTCCGGCTGGTCAGCCGGCGGGTGATCGAGGCGCTGCGCCAGGTCCGCGAGCACGACCGGTTCGTGCGCGGCATCGTCGCCTGGCTCGGGTTCGCGCAGCGCGCGGTGCCGTATCGCCGGCCGGGCCGGGCGGCGGGGACGACCAAGTACCCGCTGACCAAGATGCTGCGGCTGGCGCTCGACGCGATGGTCAGCTTCTCCAACCTGCCGCTGCGGCTGATCACGTGGTTCGGCGCGGCGGCCGCGGCGGTGAGCACGGTGGTGCTGGTCCGCGCGCTGTGGCTCGACGTCGTCGCCGCGCCGGGCTGGACCGAGGTCGCGGCGCTGGTCGGCTGGTTCGGCGGCGCGATCCTGTTCGCGATCGGCGTGCTGGGGATCTATGTCTTCAAGATCCACACCGAGGTGCGCGGCCGGCCGCTGTACCTGGTGCGCCATTCGCTGAACCTCGAGCGGGAGCCGCGCGCGTGACGGTGCTGGTCGTCGGCGGCGCCGGCTATGTCGGCTCGCACGCGGTGCGCGCGCTGGCCGCGGCGGGGACCCGCGTGATCGTGCTCGACGATCTGTCGACCGGCCATCGCCGGCTGGTCCCGGCCGGGGTGCCGCTGCACGTCGGCGGGCTGGAGGACCGCGAGCGGATGGTCCAGCTGCTGGCCGCCGAGCGGGTCCGCGCGGTCGTGCACTGCGCGGCGTGCTCGCTGGTCGCCGAGTCGGAGACCAACCCGCGCAAGTACTTCGAGCGCAACTGCGGCGGGGTGATGGCGCTGACCGGCGCGATGCTCGACGCCGGGGTGACCGATCTCGTGCTGTCGTCGAGCGCGGCGGTGTACGGCGACGCGGACGTCGCGGTGCTCGACGAGAGCCAGCCGCGCCGGCCGACCAGCGTGTACGGCGTGACCAAGGCGTTCGCCGAGGACGTGCTGACGGCGTACCGGGCGCACGGCCTGCGCTCGGTGGCGCTGCGCTACTTCAACGCCGCGGGCGCCGATCCGTCGGGCGAGATCGGCGAGCACCACCGGCACGAGACCCACCTCTTGCCGATCGTGCTCGACGCGGTGCTCGGGTTCCGCGAGGCGGTGACGGTGTTCGGCACCGACTACCCGACGCGCGACGGGACCTGCCTGCGCGATTACGTGCACGTGTCGGACCTGGCGGACGCGCACGTCCGCGCGATCGACCACCTGGGCCGCGGCGGCGAGCCGATCCAGCTCGATCTCGGCTCGACCACCGGCACCACGGTGCGCGAGGTGATCGCGGCGGTCGAGGCGGTGACCGGGCGGCGGGTGCCGGTCCGCGCCGGCGACCGGCGGACGGGCGATCCCGCGCGGCTGGTCACCTCGGCGCGGCGCGCCGAGCAGGTGCTGGGCTGGCGCGCCCAGCGGCCGGACATCCACACGATCGTCGAGGATGCCTGGCGCTGGCACAGGCGGCTGAGGGCGGCGTGAGCCGCCGGACGATCCTGGCACTGCTCGGGGTCTGCATCGCGCTGCGCGCGGTCTCGCTGGTGCGGCCGTGCCTGTCCGACGACGAGGCGATCTACGCGACGGTGGCGCGCGAGATGCTGACCGGCCACGAGCTGTACCGCGACGTGGTCGACCACAAGCCGCCCGGGATCTACCTGGTCTACGCGGCGACCCAGGCGATCGGCGGGCCGGTCGGCGGCATGCTGGTGCTGCACGCGCTGCTGATCGGCGTGGTGTTCGCGACCGCGCTGGTGCTCGCGCGGATCGTGCGGCTGCACTGGCCGGGCACCGATCCGCGGGCCCCGGCGGCCGCCGCGCTGCTGTGGATCGTGTACACGACGACGCTGGTCGACGTCGACGCGCTGGCCGCCAACTGCGAGCTGTTCATGATGCTGCCGCTGGTCGGGGCGGTGGCGGTGTTCCTCGACGCGCGCGGCCGGCTCGGCGATCACGCGCTCGCAGGCGTGCTGATCGGCATCGCCTGCCTGTTCAAGTACCAGGCCGGGATCCAGCTGGCGCTGTTCGCGGCGACGATCCTGGTCGGCGCCGGCCACGGCGGGCCCGGCCGGCGGCTGGTCGCGATCGTCGCGCTCGGCGTCGGGTTCGCCGCGATGATCGGGTTCGCGGTGTGCTGGCTGTGGCGCGGCGGCGGGCTCGATGCCGCGGTGTTCTGGCTCAGGTTCAACTTCTCGTACATCCAGGCCGGGCAGGCCGGGACGTCGTGGCACGAGCTGGTGCAGCGGTTCGCGATCCGCGGCGGGCTGGTGATCGGCTCGGCCGCGCTGCTGTACGGGCTGGGCGCCGCGGCGGTGTTTGCCGCGCGCCGCGAGCCGTTCGTGCGATTCCTGACCGGGTGGCTGGTGGTCAGCGGGATCGCGGTGTTCGTCGGCGGCCGGTTCTTCGGCCACTACTTCCACCAGCTGACCGCGCCGCTGGCGGTGCTCGCCGCGCCGGCGACGGTCCGGCTGTGGCAGCGCCGGCGCGCCGTGGTCGGCCTCGCGATCGCCGCACCGGCGGCGGCCTACCTCGTGCTCGGCGCGCTGCACGACCGGATGATGGCGTGGTACGGCGAGCCGGACCCGGACTACCCGGGCGTGGTCGCGTGGCTCGACGCGCGCGGCGCCGGGGCGCTGTGCGTGTGGGGCAACTCGTCGGTGTTGTACTTCGAGGCCAACCGCGCGCTCGGCTGCCGGTTCGTGTTCTCCAACTACCTGACCGGCGCGTCGCCGGCGACCGCGACCCAGACCGACGCCGCCGTCGATTCATCGCGCTCCATCGTGCGCGAGGCGTGGCCGATGCTGGAGACCGACCTCGACCAGCGGCAGCCGCGGTTCATCGTCGACGGCTCGCCCGGCGACGTCGCGTTCTACGGCAAGTATCCGCCGTCGAAGTTCCCGCCCCTGGCCCGCGTGCTCGACTGCGCGTACCGGCCGGCCGCCGACGTCGCGGGCATGCGGATCTACGAGCGGCGGGCGGCGCCCTGCGAGCCCGGCGCGGCGAGCGGCCGCCCCGGATCTGCGGGCGGGGTACAGTGACGCCGCGCGCCCGCCATGTCGGCCATCACAGACGACGACCGCAAGCTCGGGCGAGGGACGGCATGGGTCGGGTTCGCGAGCGGTCTGTCCGGCATCCTCGATCTGGTCACCACCGCGGCGTGCCTGTGGCTGTGGCTGTCGACCGAGGACCTCGGGACCGCGACGCTGGCGGGCGCGCTGCTGCCGGTGATCGAGCGGTTCGCCGGCGCCGGCATGTCGGCGGCGATGGTGTGGCGGGGCGACGGCGATCGCCGCGCGCTGTCGACCATGCTGTGGCTGGGCGTCGCGAGCTCGTGCGCGGTGTTCGCGGCGCTGATCGGCCTCGGGCCGTGGATCGGCCGGGCGTTCGGCGCGCCGATCATCGGCAGCCTGCTGCTCGGCTACGGCGTCAAGCTGGTGCTGCAGAACGTGCACGTGGTGCCCGAGGCGCTGCTGCGCCGCGAGCTCCGGTTCGACCGCCTGACCCGCGTGCGGATCGCGGCGTCGACCGGCGATGCGATCGCCAAGCTGGTCGCCGCGTACCTCGGGGCGCACGGCTACCCCGCGCTGCGGATCTGGTGCTTCGCGATCGGGCCGCTGGCCAACGGCGTGGTGACGTCGATCGGGATCCAGCTGTGCCGGCCGTGGCGGCCGGTGCTCGCGTTCGACCGGGCGGTCGCGGCGGACGCGCTGCGCTACGGCGTGCAGGTCGCCGGCGGCGAGCTGCTGTACTTCGTCTACACCAGCGCCGACTACCTGGTGATCGGTGCGGCGTGGGGCAAGGCCGCGGTCGGCGCCTACCGGCTGGCCTACGAGCTGGTGCTCGACGTCGTGCGCCTGATCTCGCTGGTCACCGCCGAGGTCGCGTTCCCGGCGTTCGCGCGGCCGGCGGACGACGCGCGCGCGGGCGTGCTGCTGATCCGGTTCACGCGGCAGAACGCGATCGCGCTGGTCCCGGTGGTCGCGTTCCTCGCCGTCGAGGCCGGCGACCTGCTCGCGGTGCTGTATCCGCCGCTCGGGCCGGCCGCGACCACCGCGGCGCGCATCCTGTGCGTGGTCGGCGGGCTGCGCATGCTCAGCTTCGTGCTGCCGGCGATGCTGTCCGGCCTGGGCCACGCCGGCGACGCGCTGCTCTATCACGCAGCGGCGTGTGTCGTGCTGCCCGCGGCGTTCGCGCTCGCGGCGTGGCTGTGGCCGGATGCCGGCTACGTCGCGGTCGCGTGGGCATGGGCAGCCGGCTACCCGATCGTGTTCGGCGTGCTGCTGCAGCGCGCGCTGGTGCGCGGCCGGGTGCGGCTGGCGAGCTACCTGCGCAGTGTGGCCGGGGTGCTGGTGTGCGGCGCCGGCGCCGCGGCCGGGGCGATCCCCGTGCAGGCGGTGCTGCCCGGGCCGCCGCTCGGGCGCCTGGTCGCGGTCGCGGCGGTGATCGTCGCGATCTACACCGGGCTGATCGCGCGGATCGAGCGGATCACGCCGCGCTCGATCCTGCGCACGGTGCGCGGCATGTCTGAGGAGACATGACCCCGCGCAGGCTGGCGGCGCTGTCGGATCGCGCGCTGTGGCTCACGATCGGCGCCGCGCTGTTCGTGCTGTCGGCGTGGCCGCTGGTCCTGGTCGAGCTGCCGCCGTTCCAGGACCTGCCCAACCACATCGCGTCGGCGTACATCGCGCGCCACCCCGAGATCTATCCCGACTACATATTCAACGGCCTGTGGAAGGCGAACTCGGCGCTGGAGCTGTGGCTGCACCAGTTCGCCGACGACCACCTGGTCTGGGCGGCGCGGGCGTTCGTCGCGATCGTGATCGCGGCCAACGCGTTCGGGC
>JBGQCL010000548.1:0-7766 GCA_041495365.1 Kofleriaceae bacterium
CGCGCCGGCCGCACCTGAAGCTCGTCAAGTGATCGTTTTTGCTCCCGTCGAGCCGCGACATGAAAGAGCCGCACCCATCGAGCGTTCGCTCGCGGCGCACTCGCCCACCGCAACGCCTGAGATCGCCGCCCGGGCGGCGGAGTGGATGGCCGAGCTGCGCGCGAACGTGGATCCGAGCTCGCTGCCGGGCCGCCTGCTCGACGCCTTCGAGGCCGGTGCGTTCACCAAGGGGGACGTGATGTTCCTGACGGAGATGTCGGACCACGACTATCACAGGGCGCGCCGCCAGCTCATGCGGCGGGTGCGCGAGCTCCATCGCCGCAAGGCATCAGCTGGAGCCGAGCTCCAGGAGGAAGCGTAGCCATGACGAATGATCCCACGCGCTTTCGCCGCCGCCGCCCGGCCGAGGCGTTCCAGGCGCTCCTGGAGCATCTCGCCATGTCGGAGGTCGACACCGAGCCGACCGAGGACGATCGCCAGTGGGCGCGCGAGCAGCACGCCCAGATGCAGGCCCGGATCGCCGCGATGCGGCGGCAGCACACACCACCGCACCCCGAGATCGAGCGCGCACCGGAGCCGGGCCCCGAGATCGTCGCGATGACGCGTGCGGAGCTCCTGGCGCGGCTGGACAGCCTGATTCAAGGCGGCGCCGTACAACTTGCGCATCGGAAGCTCACGGCGCTGACCGATGACGATCTGCGGCAGATGCTCGCGATCCTGCTGGAGACCCCGTCGGAGTAATGGCGCCCCATGCGAGCGGCGGGGGGAATCCAGCATGCCAGGCGCCAGGCGCGCGCGCTGGTGGACCAGTACGGCATCACCGAGCCGGGTCACATCGTGATCGAGGATCTTGCGTTCCGGCAGGGCCTCACCATCTACGAGGCACCCCTGGAAGGCATGGTCGCACAGCTGATCAATCCGCGGTGGGGGCGGCCGAAACTGGTGCTGTCCGATCGGCTGGTCGAGCGCGACGCCCGGCGATTCACGATCGCCCACGAGCTGGGGCACTACGTCCTCCAGCATCCCTCACGCTCGCTGGTGGAGCTGTGCGACCCGCTGGCGCGGGGACCGGAGCGGAGTCCAGCCTACGAGGAGCTGGAAGCCAACGCCTTTGCCTCGGAGCTGCTCATGCCCGAGCGGCTCGTGCGCCCGCACTGCGTCGGCATGCCGGTGAGCTTGGCGCCGGCCTTGCAGATCGCGCACCGGTTTGGCGTCTCGGTCCGCGCGGCGGCGATCCGGTTCACCGAGCTGACCGACGCCGCGTGCGCCGCGGTGTTGTCGGAGCGCGGTGCGGTGCGGTGGATTGTCCGTAGCGCCGCGTTCCGGAGCTCGATCCCGCAGGGCAAGCCGCTGGATCCGCGCTCAATCGCGTGGGCTTGGTTCGCGGACGGAACCACGACCGCGGAGAGACGCGAGGTGCCCGTGGACGCCTGGATCGAACCCGAGCCTTCGGTGTCGCTGCTGGAGCACTCGCTCGTTTCCATCAATCGCGGAACGGTGCTCACGATGCTCTGGGCGGTGCCGGTCGAGTTCGCGGCCACGCCCCCTGCGGCGGCGTGACTCTGCCCGCGCTCGCGCGGCACGCGCGATTACCGCTCACGCACCGATGCGCGCTTGCTCAAGAGGCGCGGTGGCGGTCGAGAGCGTCGCCGCGGCCGGCACCTACGACGTCACCTGGACCGTCGATCCCGCGCAGCCAGCCCAGCTATAGCTGGTCACGGTGCCGGAGCAGCGCGAGCGGTGCGACCCTGAATCGCCGAACGGTCGACGGGACTCGACGGCCGGTCGCGACAGCATGCGCGCGGCGGCAACTGCGCCAGATGGACGTCCCCCAACGAGGAGCTTGAGGCCCGCACCCGGCGCTGGTCAGCGGCGACCTCGCGGCGAGGCGCGACCGCGGCTCCCGTGCTGGGCGTCGCCTCGGAGCTGCGCGACTAGCGATGCGGGCGGTGGCGCTGGTCGGCACCCGCGACCTCTATGCCGAGCTGGGCCTCGCCAGCAACTCGGCCCGGGGCCTGGCGGTGGAGCGGCTCACCGATCATGGTGGCAATGGTGACCGTGCTCCCGGATGTCACTAGGGCCGGCGGTGGTCTCCGAGCTCACCGCGGTGCCGGCGCGGTCGCGCTGGCGGCTCGCCGCAGCCGCAGCGGCCTTTGGCGTTTCGGGCTATCGTGGACGGGATGGAGTATCTCGACTTCGAGATCGAGATCGGGAGGCCGGTGGACGATCGCTACCCGATCGCGGTGCGTTCGCCCGCCGGCGAGGCGCGCGCGGACGTCCAGCTGCCCGCGCTCGATGACGCGCTGCGCCGGAGCGTGGTGGCGGGCCGCGACGTCGCGGTGCCGGGCGGTGGCGAGGGCGCCGGCGCGACCAGCACCTCGCTCCAGGCGTTCGGCCGCGCGCTGTTCGACGCGGTGTTCGTCGGCGAGATCCCGGCGCGCTTCGCGGTCACGCGCGAACGCGCGGCGAACGCGGGCCGCGGGATCCGGATCCGCATCCGCTGCCTCACGCCGTCGAGCGCGATGCTGCCGTGGGAACTGATGTACGACGGCACACGCAGGCAATACCTAGCGCTGTCGGCTAAGACGGTGGCGTGCCGGTACCTTGAGCTGCCGGATCCGCCGGAGCCCCTCGCGGTGGCACCACCGCTCCGCGTGCTGGTCATGATCTCCACGCCGTCCGGCGTCGCCCCGCTGGACGGCGCCGGGGAGCGGCATCGAATCGAAGCCGCGACGAGCGAGCTGACCCGCTCGGGTAAGCTCACGATTGACTGGCTCGAGGGCGCGAGCGCGACCTACGAGACGCTACGGCGGCGCATGGCAGCGCCCTGGCACGTCTTCCACTTCATCGGCCACGGACGGTTCGATGCCACCACCGGCGGGGGCGAGCTCGGCTTCACCGAGGAACCGCTCGCGCCCGCTGCGGCCGTGCCCGGCACGCCCGGCGCGGTGCAGTGGGTGCGGGGCGACAAGATCGGGGTGTTGTCTCATGGCGCCGCGCCGCTGCGGCTCGCCGTGCTGAACTGCTGCCGGAGCGCCGAGTCCGACGAGGCCAGCCTGTTCGCGAGCACCGCGACGCAGATCGCCGCGAGCGGCGTGCCGGCGGTCGTCGCTATGCAGCAGGTGGTCGGCGATGCCTCGGCGATCGCGTTCGCCGGCGAGCTCTACGACGCGATCGCGAGACGGCTGCCGGTGGACACGGCCGTGGCGATGGCCCGCAAGGCGATGATGTCCGCCGAGAACGACGATTTCGGCTGGGCGTTGCCGGTGCTCTACCTGCGGAGCCCGGACGGCCAGCTGTTCACGCATGAGGCGGTGCCCGTCCCCCACGTGCCACCACCAGTGGCATGGTACCGCCGGTCGATCGCACCGCTCGTCGGCGTTAGCGCACTCGTGATCGCGGTGGTCGCGGGTCTGGCCTTCAAATACCTGTGGTTCGACGAGCCGGCGCGGCCGGGCAAGAACACGGCTGTAGCGCCGATCATGCGCGACGCCCCGGTCTGCGGCAATGGCATCGTGGATCCTGGGGAGGAGTGCGATGACGGCAATGCCATAGACGGCGACGGTTGCAACATCAACTGCCGGCTTCCGCGTTGCGGTAACGGGATCCTCGATCCCGGCGAGCAATGCGACGGCGCGGCGGGCCAACAGCCCTGTGGCCCGAACTGCATGGTCGTGCGCCCGGCCGAGGCCACGAAGCCGCCGGATGGAAAAGCCAAGTCAGACGGTGACCATGCGATTGGGGTCGACGATCGCAAGGCTGTGGACCATAGCAAGCCGAAGGCTGGCAAACTCACCACCCCCGGCACGCCCGGAGTCCGCGCCCCGTCGGCCACAACGGGTGGCGGCGGAGGCGGACCATCATCCAGCGCGCTACGACCATACGGGGAGCGCGAGATCGTCCTGATCCAGCAATCTCCGATCGGCTATGAGATCGACACTGGTAGACATCCGAAACCAGATCTGCACTGGATTGGACAGAATGCTTGTGATCGGTTGAGTGCGGTCGCCGGGACCTGGCAATGTACAAATGTCAGATACGATACGACGGATACCCTCCGCAAGCCTGCGAAGGACGGGTTCGGCGATCTGGGCGAGCCCTTAACCGAGGGCGTCGACGCGTGTACGCGTTCACCTGTAGCCATGGAGCCGAGCACGACGCGGATCAACTGGGCCGTGGTGACGTGCAAGCGAGTCAAATAGGAGACCGCGGCGTCGCCCGTGGCTCAGCGCTGGCGCTCCCGCAGCCACGAACGACGAGTGCGCCTCATTGCGGCGGCTCGCTTATTCCGACGAGCCCGGCGCCCTTGATGCCGCTGCGATCCAACTCGCACGCGAGGGCTACATGCAGCGCCGCAGCATCTAATCCCGACCGAGCCGAACGACCTGTGGACCGTGGACCTCAAGGGGTGGTGGCGCGCCAAGGACGGGACGCGGTGCGATCCGCTCACGATCCGAGACGGATTCAGTCGCTACATGCTGGCGCTGCAGCTCTTGAAGCGAACGCGGACCGAGCCCGGGCAGCGACGTAGGGGGCTGCGTGCTATTGGCGATTCCGGCGACGGTGATCAGCAAGATCGACCGATCTCACCCGTTTGCAATGGAACCCCACGTCGACCTCGCGGCTCACGGTGATCGCCCGCGCCGGCCGCGCGGGATCGCACGCCGCGTCGGCCGCTGCCGCGTTGCTGCTGCGGCGAGGCGTCGTGGCTCACGGTGGTCGCCCGCGCCGGCGGCACGGATCGCCCGATGCATCGACCGCTGTGGCGCTGCAGCTGCCCGATGCGGTCGCGAGGCGGTGGGCGGATCATGTCCGCAGCCTGCCAGATCACGCGAAGCGTGAGAACCGTGCTCGGGCAGGCTCGTCGGCTCGACCTGCCGCAACATCACCGCCGCGGAGGAGACCACCACGCCGCCGCGCGCACCGACGCCCATGTGCTCGCCGGGCTCGCACTCGTCCTGACGATCACCTGCGTCGCGGTCCACCGCTCGGCGTGCGCCTCTCGGCCCAATCCAGTCTCATCGTCAACCTCGTGCGCGAAATGGTGCGGGTGTCCGCTCAGCAGGGTCGTGCCGATGGCGACGAGACGATCGATACCCTCCTGCTTGCCGGTGGGCACCGTCATCACGAAAGGCTTGCCAAGCTTGCCGCCTGCCCAGCAGACGTAGACGCCACCCGGCTCGATGAGGCGATCGCCAAGGATCTGCACGGTGCCGCTCGCGGCCGAGTTCAGCAACGTGACGCGAAGGCAATGCGGCGATCGGTTGCGGACGCGGAGGCACATCCGAGCGCCAGCCTGCAGCTCGTACATCCCGTTCCGTGGCGCTTCGGGTAGACTCGTGTGTTGCGCGGTATCGGCGAGGAGCTTGTCCGGGCACAACAGCACCGCGAGGTCAAGCACGGACGGCAGATCGCATGCCGCGCGCGCCGCCGTGCGCTCGGGCAGCGAGTAGGAGCAATAGCGTTCGAACACCTCGCGAGCATGGTAAAGTTCGTGTTCCTCTAGGACGACCAGCGCGCGCGCTGGCCCCGGTGGGCGCAGGTCGCTCAGGACCCACCTCTGATCGGTCTGCTGCAGTAGGACATCCGCGGACGCGGGATCGACTATCTCGAGCAAACGTGTCGTCTCCAGTTCCGCCGCGAGTCTCGTGTCCGGAGGTACCAGTGCGCAGCGCAGCCGCGCCGTCCGGCTCGGCTCGATGAGTCGGCATCGCGCCCCAGGCGGGATATTGAAGGGCCCTTGCTCCGCGATGGCGATCGCCGTCGACCCCCGCGCCTGCGTGACCCGCAGGAGCCCCAGGCACATCTGGCGATCCTCGTTTGAGCCGCGCGGCGGAAAACAAGCCGGGGTATCTCCGTACACCGCAACGACAGCGGACGCTGTCACGGACGCGAGCGTCCCCGCACCGATCTCGTACTCATGACCGACGCGGCGGACCGAGAAGCCAAGGTCATATGCCGCCGAGGGACCCGCGAATATCGCGCGCGCTGGGCTACCGCTCATCCAGGGATGCTGATAAGGATTCGCAATCATCACACCGTCGCACACCGCCTGCCAGATTCGGCTCCATCGCACGGCGGGCAGATCCGAGTCAGGAATGTCTCGAAGTGCGCGCAGAAAGCTGTGTGTGAACACACCATGCCGAACACCAGTTTCGGTGGTGACCTCGCGACTGATCTCATGATCGAGACATGCCGCGATGACATGGCAATCGTTCGCCACCGCGAGTCTGTCCCCATGCCAGTCACCGACTCCTGACAGCAGCCCAGTCCAGAACGGAGAGTCCGTGAGCACCCAGCCAGGCGCGATGGCCGCCGCGTGCGCGCAATCGAGCATGAACGTCACCGAGCAACCGCGAGCAACGATGTTACTCAGCCGTCGATCGAGATCGTGATCGTACAGATACCGGCGCTCCGACGTGGCGTCGAAGTCCACCGGCACTAGCCCTCCTCGAAAGGAGATGTCTCCAGCCTCATCCTGGATCCTCGTGCGAAGGCTGTGACCTGAGTAGTAGATGAAGACCCAATCACCGGCGTTTGCCTGTTCCTCGAGTGCGACGAACGCGTGCTCGAGGTTATGCAGTGTCGCCGGCATGGCTCCCGGCCGCATCTCGCTACGATTCGGAGACTCCACCCGCAGGATCCGATCCGTCGGCATTCCAAGTCTATCGACCAGCAGGGCCGCGATGGCATCGACATCGTTCACACAGCCGGCCAGTGGCCGTGAATATGCGTCAATGCCGATGAGGAGAGCGCTTCGCAGGACCGGCCGCGCGCGTTCTTGTTGGCGTGGAATATCCCGGAGTTGTCCGTGCAAGCCCATGCGCAGGTCGAGACTCACTTGTCACTCCTCTCCAGACGGCTCACCGCGAGCCTCCCGATATCATTCTCCAATCCAAACGGGGCACCGAGAACTCTGTACTGCTCGGCCGACTCGAGCGCTCTCCGCTCCAGATCTGCTTCGATCATGCTGCGGATCGCGCGCGCTCGGTGATAGTGAGATCGTGCGAGTAGCGCCGTCATGGTCTTCGCGTGTGGTCCTTTATCTATCTTTTGAGCTTGTTCCACAGCGATTCCCAGGGCAGATTCTGCCTGGGAGTACTGGCCAACGTCGAGCAAGATGCGTCCTCGGTGGTAATATCCTTCCGGCCAATCGACCACGCCCGGAGCCTGTTTCTGATCGCTGGTGGCGTTCTCGGTGCGGTACCGGGCAAAGGCGCGCTCGAGGTCATCGAGTGCCTCGCCGTGCATGCCGACTTCTGCGTGAACGATGGCGCGATGAAGCCAGACGTCGGCGGTGCGGCCGTGCCGCCGCGCGAGCTTCGTGAGAAGCGCAAGGGCCTGTCGCAAGGGCGCATGGTCGAGCCGGCGAAGGAGATCGAGCGCACGCAGCCGCGCCTCTCGATAGGACAGCATCGTAGCGGTGCCGTCGCCGCGAAGACTCGCGTTGGCGGGCCCTGCGAGAGCAAGCCAGCGGCTCATCGAAGGCAGCGGCGATGTGCCCTTGTTGATGGCAGCCTGATCTCGCAGCATTCTGACGGTTGACGTCGGCTGGCCAGGACTGGATCCACTTCGGCGGATCCAGTCGGGTTGATCTGAACCGACCTGAGTTAGTCGCCAGACCCCACCGAGGATCGCGATCACGATCCGGATAGCCCCACCTTGGCCGTGGCGCTTCGGGACAGGACCGTGTCGAGCTGTCACGATCGCGTCGAGCAGCCGGCAAGAAAGTCGCGGCCACGAAGGTCGTGCCGGTAGGATCGGTC
>JBGQCL010000549.1:0-7741 GCA_041495365.1 Kofleriaceae bacterium
CGCGAGGAGGCGCTCGCCACGACGCGCAGCCGCGTCACCGAGGCGACGCGCCGGCGAGAGCTGGCCGCGGTGTCGCTGCGCGAGCTCGGGGGGCGCGCGTCCGAGGCCGCGCGCCACGAGCGTGAGCTGACCGAGAACGAGCATCGTCATGCAGTGGCGTATTCGCGGGCGCTGTACGCGGCCCTCGAGGCGGATCGGTTCGCATTCATCCGCCGCGCGCGCCGCCGCGGCCGTGCCGACCTGATCGGGGAGGCACCGTCGCCGTCGCTGGCGCTCGTCCCGCTGGCCTCGTCTTCTGTCAGGATCGCGAGCTGAGCGGCGTCGATAGGTCATGCGTTTCGCGATCCTCACGATTCTCGCGCTCGTCGCCGCCTGCAGCGCTGAGGCTGCCGGCCCGTCCAGCGCTCCGATCCATGTCGTCGTGGTCTGCACGAAGAGCTGCGATGCGACCGCGCGGCGCGATCTATTTCGCCGCTGGGTAGCCCGCGCTCTCGGTCGAGCGGGCTCGCGCTTCGAGGTGTGGCACGCCGGGGCTCGCCGCGGGTTTGCGACGGAAGTCCCCCCGCGCTGGCCCGCCCCGGTCACGGCCTCGCGCGCGGACTTCATCGCCCGCGGTGAGGAGCGCGCCACCACCGACGGCGCCAACGTGATCACCGAGACACTGAGTGTATCGAGTGACGCCGAGGTCGCCGTACTGGTCGCCCCCGAGCTCGAAAGCGCCGTGCGGCTGGGCCTGGTTGCAACGGAACCCGCGCACCTCGCGCTCGTCTGCGATCGCTCGAGCTCGACGCTCGGCGTCTCCTGTCGAGCGAGCACGGTCCGGCGCGCAGCGATCGCGTGGCTCGAGCACGGCGGTGTTCTCGAAGGCGCCTCCTTCGAGATTCTCGTGCCGGGACACGGCTACGATTCGGCTCGCCGGATCATCGAGCACCACGTCGCGTCCCACGCGGTCGGGGAGCGCGTCGCACTCGCGCTCGCCGCGGTCGACGCCGTCTCCGACGCCGTCGCGCACGATCGCGGCGCGGCCGGCTCGGCCATCGCCGAGACCATCCGGCTCGCCGTCGACGGCCTCGCCGACCGCCGCGGCGCCCGTTCACTGGTCGTGCTCTCGGACCTGCGGCAGTACACGCCGGGCCGCTGGAACTTCGAGAGACAGGTCCCCAGCCCGGCGGTGTTCTCGAAGTGGCTCGCGCGCGAGGGCCTCGCCGTTGACCTGCATGGCATCGACGTTGCCGCGTGCGGCACGCACCACATGCGCGGCATGGGAGCCGGGAGCTTCGATGCCCGTATGGCGCGCGAGGTCGTGGAGTTGTGGTCCGGCGTGTTTCGCGACGGGGGCGCCGCGGGCGCGCGTATCGTGTCGGATTGCGATGCATCGATGTCGGCGGCGTCGGCGGCGTCGCGAGTCCCCGGTCGATGACGACACTGGGTATCGCTTCTCGGCACGTGGCTGCGACCAGGCCCGTCGGGCGGCCGACTACCTGCGCACGCTTGAGCGAGCTATTGCGGAGATCGTAGCGAGCCCGCTCGAGCGCACCGTGGAGACGGCGACCATCGTACAGGAGACGCTCGGCCTGCTGGTCTCGGCCTGCCGGTCATCGCCACCAACGACCGGCTGATCGAGCCGGTCAACCTGTTCGACGGACTGCACAGACTCGCGTTCCACACCATGGCACTGACCGAAGTGTGAAACCCGTTTCGCTCGTCATGGAGTGAGCCGTTCCCATGGTGGCGCTCGGGATGCACGCCGCGATCGACCAGTACGGCGCCCTTTGCGATAACCCCGTCTTGCTCGTATCGCACCAGGCGCCGGGTCTGGATCGCGCGCCACGCCTTCCGTTCGAAGAGGTTGCCGCCGCCGTGGACCTCATTGATCCGTTGTGCGCAGGCGTCGATTACCTCGCTGAAGTTCGAGCGCGACCGCTGCCTCGGTAATATGTACTGGAAGCTGGAAGCAGGATGTTCGCGGAGCTTGCGATCTGATGTCGCTTACTACGATCCCCTCTGGCTCACCTCACCCGCGAGGAGCGCGTGCCGGATCGGTAGGCCGAGCCAGCGCTCGCGGCGCTCCCAGTGCAGCTTGCCGGCGAGCCCTTGGTCGGTGAGTTGACCTAGCCATTCATCGGTCGACCGATTCGAGTGCGGGTGTCCGAACCATTCGGCGTTGAGCAGGCTGTCGATCCAGAACGTCCAGCGCCGTTCGGCACGCGTGCGAAACGTGTCCTCCAGCAACACGACTCGAAGGCGCGCGATCCGCGCCGCTTCTCGCAACGCTTGGCGATGCGCTTCGGCCGGCATGTGGTGCAGCGTGAAGGCGATCAGCACGACATCGTATGATCGATCGGCAACCGGAGCATCCGTCGCGGAGGCAACGAGATGCTCGCCACCGCACAGGGGACGATAGCGCGGGTCGACCGTTGTGACCTGGTGCCCGCGCTCGCGCAACACCTCCGCGATGTGGCCGAGCCCACAACCGACGTCGAGGACGGAGGTGCCGGGGGGAAGCACCTCGTGGAGCCACCCCGCGATCCGCCGGGCACGCGGCCGGCCGAAGCGATTGGCAAGGAACCGACCGAGGCGCGAGTACAGGAGCCACATGCAGGCAAGACGGCCGGCCGCCTTGAATCCTGACAAGAAAAGTGTAGGGCTTCCGGGTGTCGGGGGCCCGACGAGGCCACCGCTCCATCCCGTGGTGGTAGCGGGTGAGAGTATGGATCTGCTGTAAACGTCCCGAGTCACGAGCCCTGGCACCGCGGCGTAGATGCCGCTCACGAACCCACCCGAAATCCCGGAAGAGCAAAAGGTGTAGGATGATATCGGGATGGCCACGGCAGTGGAGTGGAGGCAGGTCGCGGCGCGGATCCGGACGCATCCGCGCGATCTTGAAGCGTTGGCGACGCTGTATCGCTACGCCGTGGCGGAGGCCGACTACGTGCTGAGGCGGCCTCGGTTCAAGGAGATCGCCCCCGGCGACCGCGACGATATCGTGCACGACGTGCTTGCCGAGAAGCATGATGTCATCGTCGCCGCGGACAGCCCCGCGGCCCTGTTTCGTCGCTGCCTCGTGAACCGGGCCATCGATATCTTGCGTCGCTGGCAGGCCCGCCAGGTGTCGGCGGCCCCCGGGAAGGACGGCGAGGGCACGTCGATCCCGGAGCCCAGCGTACCCCCGCCTCAGCCGATCTCGGTGGACCTGCGCGCTGTGACCGCCGAGCTCTTAGAGGGCGACCAGCGACACGCCCAGATCTTCTACGCGGTCGTGGTCCTCGAGGAGACTCCGAACGTTGTCGCTGCAGCGTACGGGGAGACGGTCGCAAACATCTATCAGATCGTCAGCCGCCTCCGACGGCGGCTCAAGCTCGGCGAGGAGGGCTCGTAGTGCCGCGTGTACCGAGTCGCAGTTTCTCCGTTCACATTGCCGGCGGACAAGCGATCGCATGCCTTCCGAGGGAGCTCGGCCTGCAGGTGTGGCAGGCGCACGTCATCAAGCACCCGTTCGGGCTCCGCTCGCTGATGACACCGTCACTCGCCCGGGACGAGCGCGTGTGGACCACCGACGGATGGCACGAGACGTCACCGCCGGTGATCACGCCCGAACTGCGACGCGAGATGGCCGCGGCGATCGTCACGTTGCGCGACGGCGAAGCGTCGTGCCGGGTGCCCCGACTGACCGCGGAACGCTTTCGGGGCGAGGTCCCTCCCGATTGGGAGGCATGCTATCGTTGTCCCGACGGGCTCGCGCGCGCATGCTCGCAGATCACGGAGCCCGTGGGCGATGCGTATCGCGACGTCATCGACGCCACGATCGCGGCACTCGACGGCGATGCAGGCGAGGTGATCGGGCGCGGCGATCTCGCGCCCTGGCTATGGCCTTCGCGCGGCGCGGATCTGCGCGCGCGCGCAGCGCGGCTCGACGGGCTGGCCGTGATGACATTCGGCTGGCGCCGCACCCGGGAGGCGACGCTCTCGATCGCGCGCGTGAATCGGTGGGATGGGATCCGGACCGACTTCTACTTCGACCAGCGCGGGCTCGTCTGGCGCACCACGTACCGCGTGCCGCCGCGCAACTACGGGCACCTCGTCGGATTCCTGTTGCAGTACGCGGAGCTGCCGCCTCACCCCGCGGCGTTGTCAGACATCGCTGTCGTGCCGCGTCAATGGAGTAACGCCTCGGGATTTCGCTCATGATCGTGCTTGCAGATATCGCGACCGCTCTCGGTCGAATCGTGGAGTATGGATTCGACCCCTTCGATGCTTCGCTCGGCGCGCTCGCGATGATCACGATCGGCGACGCGCTGCGCCTCAAGATCCCGATTCCACGCGCGGTGATCGAGGCGACCGCCGGCTTGACCGAAGCACAGCTCAGCGCGATCGCACGAAGCGCCCGCGAGCTCGCGATCGAGACGCGGCGACCTGGTGGCGATGACGACCTCGTCGAGGAGGCGGTCGTCTGCCGCGATCGCTTGGTCAGTTTCGCGGCCGGGCTTCGCAGGGTCGCGCTGGGCCGCGGGTTGCTCGTCGCCGAGGTGGACGAGTACGCCGACCTCCTGGCCGCGATCGATGCGCTGCATGCAATGCTCGTCGCGAGTGTGTCGCGCGAGGCGGCAGATCGTGCCCTCGGCGATCGGCGATCACTCCTGGATCGCGGGGGAGACTGGACTCTCGATCTGGTCCCCGAGCGGGTGACGGATGGGGAAGCCTACAAGACGTCACCGGCGATGTGGACCTCGCTCGACGGCGCGCTACCGCCGGACGCGATCGTCGACCGCTACATCGCGGCCGGCCACGCGAAGGCGTGGGTCGAGGGGGCCGCCGCCGCCGATCCGGCGTTTCGCGATCGCCTCGAGGTACTTGTCGCGACGGAGCGCGAGGCCGCCAAGCGTGAGGTCGGCCGCCGCGATCCGCTCTGGGATTGGCGGAATGCGGTCAAGGCACCGTGGCATGGTGCGCTCTCTGCACGCCCGGTTGCGGGGCCTCGAGCCGCAGGCGGAGCGATCCCGGGCGTCATCGGTGGCAGCCCAGCCCGAGGCTCCCTCGAGATCGCTGGACCGGTGCAAGCGACGACCACGCTTCGACTCAAGATCGTCGACGGCGACGAACCACCGCACGGCGCGTTGGTCACGCTCTATCTCGCGGGTGTACCGCTGGCGAAAGGCGAGTTCGACGACTTCGGCATCGCGAGGCTGGGGATCCTGCCCTCCGTGGAGTTGCCCGGCGAAGGGCTTCCGCTCCTGGAGACTTCTGCGTACCTCGAACTGCGTTTCGAGGTGGTGTAGAGTCGCCATGGCCGAGCCGAGTGTGCGGGATGTCGTGTCGGACATCGCCGACGCCGCAAGTCACGGCTCGAGTCAGCCAGCGATCGCGGCGGAGGTTCGCCGCTCCGGCTGCACGCCAGGACCGAATGGGTCCGCGGTAACGGCGTCGACCGCGATGGCCGCATCGATCTTCCTCGCTACCGAGTGGCTCGATCCGGCACGCAACTATCTCGTCGGCGAGCTTGTCGAGCTACTCGAGGCGATCGACTCACCCGATCGAGTGGTGCTCGCGATCGGCAGCTCAGCGCCACGCGAGCTGGCGCGCATGCTCAATGCACGAGTCGGACGAGTCGATCGCTTTGTCCAAATGCTCGAGTCGGGAGTCGCGCTTCTGCGGCGGCTCGAGATTCACGACCAACCCGACGACGAGCTCTGTAAGACGATTGCGGTCACGCTGCCGCCGGAGCTCGGCAAGCTCGTGCAGCCACTCGCGCAACTGTACACTGGCGCGCGCGCGCGCGCACGTGCGTTCCCGGTCAAGCAGCGCGTGCGCGGAGCGATCGTGTTGCCCTTGGATATGGGGGCGCGCGTCGTCACGATCGCGGCAGGGCCGCCGACCACGAGTTGCCCGGTCGTAGGAGCCAAGCTCTCGCCCAATGCTGCCGCCGTAGTCGAGCGCGCGATCGCCGCCGTGAGCCCGCGCACGCGCGCCCGGATCGGCATCCTCGACTGCTGGCCGGAGTGGGACCAGCCTCACATCGACGGGGACTCGTTCGGTCTCCCGGTCGCACTCGTCGCGTCGGCGTTCGACCGTAGAGCCTCGATCGCGAGCGACCTCGCGGCGACCGGCGGCAGCGAGGCGAGCCCATTCGACGCGCTCACCAACGCCAGAATCCCCGAGAAGGAGCAAGGCATCCTCGAGTTCGGTGCGCTGCGCGTCACGCCGATCACCAGGCTTGCCCTGGCCCGAGCCGACGCGGAGGCCCGGCGAGGCCAGCTCCCGTACGTCCCGATCGACCGATACGGTCACGATCCGTGCGCGCCCGCATTCGTGGGGGGGACGGAGCTCGCGCAGCTTCGCGAGCGGCTCGGTCACGTGGCACCGCCGGGCGTGCATGTCCCCGAAGGAGCGAGCAAGCAGCTCGTCGACTTCGCCCGCGCGCGCGGCCAGTCGGCGGCGTTCGCGCTGATCGTTGCCGGCGAAGTGGGGTCGGGCAAGGCGACACTTTGCCGGTCGTTCGCCGCACGCTGCGCTCCGGGGGAACCGAACGCACGAACGCTCGCGAGGCTCGTCCCGCGCGACGCTACGCCGTGGGAGGCAGTGGTCGACTTGGCGCAGAGGTGCGACTTGGCACAGAGGGGGCGCGTGGACGCCGGCAACCTCGCGAACCTCGCGGCGATTGGCGAGGTGCTCACCCGCTTCGACGAGCACGTCGACGAGGTCGTGCTCCTCTGGTCCTCGGGCGTGGCTCCGAACAAGCTCGACATGTTCGTCTCCGAGCTCGAGGATCTCGAGCGCGCGGTGCGTGTCCCGGGCACGCCCCTGCGCCTTCGCGTCGTGCTGACACTGCGCTCGCGCGAGCTTCGCTCGGCGCTCGCTCGGATCGCGCGACAAGGCTGGATCGTCCGGTCGCAGCTCGAATTCGAGCCTGCAGACCTGCGCGTGCTCGAGCGAAAGGAGACCGAGCGCCGGGGACGCACGTTCGTGGTGCCGCCCGCAATGCGCGAGGTTGCGAAGTGGTGCGGCGCGTGGCGACTCCGCGACGACGGCGCGCCCGCGATCGCGTACACCGGCACACCGCTCGAGCTGTTGACGCTCGAGGTCGAGGAACGGATCGCGCGGGCGCGCCGCGCGGTTGAGGACGCGCACTTCGCGCTCGAACTCGGCACCCTCATTGATGACATGGCGACGCGTGCACGTACGACGTTCGCGCTGTCAGCAGACCTCGCGTGCCCGGTCGTACGCCGGCTCGCCGATGATCGCTGGACACTCCCCGACCGCTGGCTGCTGGAGCACTGGCTCGCGCGCACGCTGGCGAACCGCCCGGCCATCCTCAGCGATCCCGCGGCGGCCGCGCGATGGCTCCGCGACGCGAGCACCGATCCCGACAACGAGGGCGACCTGCTCCTCCATGCGTTCGCGATGGCGATCACACGCACTCGGGACCCGATCTCGGTGCTGCGCGGTTTGCTTGCATCGGACGAATCTCTGGTCGTGCGCGCCGCTGCGCTCGGGATCAATCAACTCGCGCACTGGGATCGCAACGCCGCGTCCGGGCTCGAGGATGCCCTTGCCACCGTGCCACCGGCGGCGTGGGTCATCGTGCTCGAAGCGATCGGCGAGCTTCCGGTCGCGAGCGGGGTCCTCGGGCGCGCCCTCCGGCACGACGATTCCGAGGTGCGCACGACCGCGCGTGTCGTGCTGCGCCAGCGCGTCGAGCTGGCCCGCGGCAGCGGGACCCTCGATCTGGCGCTCGCGCCCGTGA
>JBGQCL010000550.1:0-7727 GCA_041495365.1 Kofleriaceae bacterium
CAGCCGGACGACGTCGCCGGTCCGGTACATGCGCGCCTGCGGATCGTTCCTGTGCGGATCCGGCAGGAATCGCTCCGCCGTCAGCTCGGGCCGGTTCAGGTAGCCGCGGGTCACGCCGTCGCCGCCGATGTAGAGCTCGCCGACCACGCCGACCGGCACCGGCTGGCGATCGTCGTCGAGCACGTGGATCCGGGTGTTCGCGATCGGGTGGCCGATCAGGATCGGGCCCGGCACTCCATGGGGGGCTTCGCCCCCCGCCCTACCGGCAGAGCCGGCAGGGTTCCCACCCCCCAGCGCCTCGCGGCGCTCGTCGACGCGGTGCACCGCCGACCACACGGTGGTCTCGGTCGGGCCGTACATGTTCCACAGCTCGGCGGTGCGCGGCCCCAGCTCGCCCGCGAGATCGCGCGGCAGCGCCTCGCCGCCGCACAGCGCGCGGAGCCCGGGGCCGCCGGCGGCGCGGCCGCGCCAGCCGGTCTCGATCAGCATGCGCCAGGTCGCCGGCGTCGCCTGCATGACCGTCGCCCGGTGCTGTGCGAGCAGGCCGGCGAGCGCGACCCCGTCGGTCGCCTCGTCGCGGGTCGCGAGCACGATCTCGGCGCCGACCGCGAGCGGCAGCAGCAGCTCGAGCACGGCGATGTCGAACGATAGCGTGGTGACCGCGACCACGACGTCGCGCTCGGTCATGCCCGGCTCGCGCGCGATGCTGGTCAGGAAGTTGACGACGGCGCGGTGCGGGACGCACACCCCCTTGGGCTTGCCGGTCGACCCGGAGGTGTAGATGACGTACGCGGCGTCGTCGGCGGTGCTCGCCGGGGCGGCGGCCGGCGCCGGCGCGGCGGCGGGGACGTCGTCGAGCAGCACCGCCGGGACGGCGCCGATCACCGGCGCGGAGCTCGCGGCGAGCGCGCCGGTCGTGACGATCGCGGCGAGCCCGGCGTCCTCGACCATGAACCGCAGGCGGTCGGCCGGGAACGCGGGATCGAGCGGCACGTAGGCGGCGCCGGCCGCGAGGGCTCCGACGATGGCGGGCAGCAGGTCGAGGTCGCGCTCGACGAGCAGACCGACGCGGTCGCCCCGACGCACGCCGCGCGTCGCCAGCGCGCCCGCGATCGCAGCGGCGCGCCCGGCGAGCTGGCCGTACGACCGCTGGTCGCCGCGGCAGCGCACCGCGACGCGGTCGGGCGCGCGCCGCGCGGTGGCGGCGATCAGCTCCTCGACCCGCGCCGCGCGCGGGAAGTCCGCCTCGGTGCGATTCCACGCCGCGAGCGCGCGGCGGTCGGCGTCGCACAGCACCGCCAGCTTGCCGAGCGCGCGCTGCGGATCGGCGACCGCGCTGCGCAGCAGCATCTCGTAGGCCGCGAGCCAGCGCTGCACGGTCGCGGCGTCGAACAGGTCGGCGTTGTACTGGCACTCGAGCCGCATCCCCGCCGGTCCGGCGTCGACCGCGTTGACGAACAGCTCGAAGGTCTCGTGGCAGCGCGCGTTGCTCGCCAGCTCGAGCGCGACGCCGGGCATGCTGTGGCCCTCGCCGGTCAGCGCCTGGTCGATGTTGAAGATCACGCTGATCAGCGGCAGCCGGCTCGGATCGCGCGCCACCGGCAGCACCTGGAGCACGCGGCCGAACGTGACGTCCTGGTGATCGTAGGCATCGAGCATGATGCGACGCGCGGCGGCGACGCTGTCGGCGAACCGCTGGTCGCGCGCCGGCCGGGTGCGCAGCGGCAGCATGTTCACGCAGTGGCCGATCAGGCCCTCGAGCCCGGCCGCGGCCTGGCCCGCCGCCGGGATGCCGACGACGAGGTCGGTCTGCCCGGTCAGCCGGTGGAGCAGCGCGCTGAACCCGGCGAGCAGCGTCGCGAACAGGCTGCCGCCGAGGCCGGCGCCGGTCTTCTTGACCTGGGTGACCAGCTCGGCGGGGAGCACGTGTTCCTCGCGCCCGGCGCGCGTGGTGCGCATCGCCGGTCGCGGCCGGTCGGTCGGCAGGTCGAGCGCCGGCACGCCGTCGGCGAACTGCTCGATCCACCAGCGCTCGTTGTCCGCCACCTCGGGCGAGCCGGCGCGCGCGGCGCGGTCGGCGGCGTAGGCGATGAACGACGGCGCCTCGGGCAGCGCCGCGACGCGCGCGCCGGTCGCGATCGCGTACAGCGCGGCGAGATCCTTGACCAGCACCCAGTACGACCAGCCGTCGAGCACGATGTGGTGGCCGGTGAACACCAGCACGTGGTGATCGACCGCGAGCCGGACCAGCTCGGCCCGGACCAGCGGGCCGCGCTCGAGATCGAACGGCTCGGTGACGTGGCGCCCGGTGATCGCCGCGAACGCCGCGTCGCGCGCGGCCGGCGCGAGCTCGGCGAGATCGCGCAGCGGGACCTCGAGCTCGGGCGCGCCGCTCGCCTCCGGGGCGCGCACGATCAGGCCGTCCTCGTCGAACGTCGCGCGCAGCGCGTCGTGGCGGACCGGCAGCTGGCGCACGGCCTGGCGCAGCGCGGCGACGTCGAGCTCGCCGCGCAGGTGGAGCGCCACCGACTCGTTGTAGGCCAGCGAGGCCTCGGGGCCGAGCCGCGCGGCGAGCCAGACCTCGCGCTGCGGCTCGGTCGACGGCGCCTGGCGGACGCCGGCCTCGGCCCAGACCGCGATCGCGGTGCGGGCGGCCGGGAAGAACCCGCTGGCCTGCATCTCGCTCGCCGCCGCCTGGTACGCTCGGGCGATCGCCGCGATGTCCTCGTCGGTGTGCGCGGTGGTCAGGAAGCACGGGAAGTTGTCGAGGATGTGGATGCCGCGGTCGCGCAGCATCGTGTAGATCAGGTCGCCGTACGCCAGGTCCTCGGTGAACACGTTGCGCCACAGCGACGCGAACGTGTTGAGCTTGAACGGCGCGCCGACCTCGGCCATGAAGCGGTTGATCTCGCCGACCATCGCCCGGGTCCGCGCGGTCAGCCGGTCCTGGAGCGCCGGCCCGGCGTCCCGCATGTGGATCAGCGCGGCGCGCGCGGCGGCCAGCGCGAGCGGGTGGCGGACGAACGTGCCGGCGAAGTAGGTCACGCCGACGGTCGGGATCGAGTCGTCGCCGTAGTTCCAGTGCCCGCCGTCGAGCGCGTCCATGAACGCGCGCTTGCCGGCGATCACGCCGATCGGGAATCCGCCGCCGACCACCTTGCCGTACGACGCGAGGTCGGCCTGGATGTCGAACAGGCCCTGCGCGCCGCGCGGGTGGGCGCGGAATCCGCAGACCACCTCGTCGAAGATCAGCAGCGTGCCGCTGGCCTCGGTCAGCGCGCGCAGCTCGCGCAGGAACTCGACCGGCTGGAAGTCCGGCCGCCGGCTCTGGACCGGCTCGACGACGATCGCGGCGAGCTCATCGGCGCGCTGGCGCAGGATCTCGAGCGACTCCGGGGTCCCGTAGTCGAGCACGAGCACGTTCTGCGACGCCGCCGGCATGATCCCGGGCGCCGCCGGGATGCTCCTGAGCTTGCGGGTGCCGCGGACGATCACCTCGTCGAAGATGCCGTGGTACGCGCCGGTGAAGATCGCGATCAGGCTGCGGCCGGTGACGGTGCGCGCGATCCGCATCGTGCCCATCACGGCCTCGGAGCCGGTGTTGCAGAACGCCGCGCGGTCGGCCCCGGTGACGTCGCAGAACAGCTCGGCCACCTCGCCGGACAGCACGTGCTGCGGGCCGATCTCGAAGCCGCGATCGATCTGCTCGTGGATCGCGGCGCGGATGAAGTCGGCCTGCCAGCCGAACAGGCTCATGCCGAACCCGGACAGCACGTCGACGTACTCGTTGCCGTCGATGTCCCACAGGTGCGAGCCGCGCGAGCGCTCGATGACGATCTGGTAGGTCAGCTCCTTGGTCAGCGGCCGGAAGCCGTTGACCACGCGCGGGTCGGCCATGCGGGCGCGGTGGCGCGCCGTGTAGTCCTTCGACTTGCGCGTGCGCGCGGTGTAGCGCGCGATCAGGGCGTCGAGCCGGGCGCGCTGCTGCGGGGTCAGCACGTCGACGGTGGTGTGGATCCGGGCGATCGCGCCGAACGCCTTCTTGACGTCGTAGCCAACCGGGCCGGCGGGCGGTTCGTCCTCGTTCTTCGCCGGCGGCGCGGCGACCGCGGCCGGCGTCCGGACCGCCGGTGGCGCGGCGATCGCGGCAGCGACCGGCGCGGGCTGCGCGGCCCCGCCGAGCACGGCGAGCTGCTGCGCCATGATCGCGAGCTGCTGATCGATCACCTGGCGGACATACGACGACGGCTCGCCGGTCATGACCGCGGCCGGCAGCGCCGCGATCGGTGCCGGCGCGGCGGGGACGGCGGGCGCGGCCGCCGGCGCGTCGGGCGGCAGCTTCTCGTCGAGCAGCGTGGCCAGGCTGGCGATCGTCGGATAGCGCTCCATCACCTCGCGAAACGTGACCTTGACGGCGTGGCTGCGCTGGACCTGCAGCGCGAGCTGGGTCAGCGTCAGCGAGTCGAGGCCGAGCTCGAGCCACGGGGTCGTCGGGTCGACCTCGGTGACATCGGTGCCGGAGACTTCCTCGACGAGCTCGCACACCGAGGCGAGCATGCGCTGCCGGCGATCGCCGGCGGGGGCGGCAGGGGTGGGGCTGGCCATGACGATCGGCATCTCCGTGCGGGGAAGGGGCGCCGCGGCCGGCGCGATGACAGCGGGCGCCACAGGGAGTGCGGCGGGCGCCACGCTCACCGCCGGCGGTGCATCGACCCAGTGGCGCTGGTGCTGGAACGGATAGACCGGCAGCGCGAGCCGGCGCCGGCGCTCGTGGCCGCGGTAGCCGGCCCAGTCGACCGCGGCGCCCAGGCACCACAGCTGACCGAGCGCGGCCGCGATCGCCTCGGGCTCGCGCTCGGCGGAATCGGCCAGGCTCGGGATCGCCGGCGGCAGCGCGCGCTTGCCAGTCACGGCCTGGCGCGCCAGCGCCGACAGCGTCGCGCGCGGCCCGATCTCGATCAGCACGCGGCGCGGCTCGGCGAGCAGCTGCGCCACCGCCGGGCCGAACCGCACCGGCAGCCGCAGGTGCTCGGCCCAGTAGCGCGTGCTGGTCGCCTCGCCGTCGCTCAGCCAGCGCGCGGTCACCGTCGACAGGATCGGGATCCGCGGCGGCGACAGCCGGATCGCGGCGATCCGCGCCGCCATCGGCTCGACCACCGGATCCATCATCGCGGAGTGGAACGCGTGCGACGTCACCAGCCGCTGCGCGGTGACCCCGGCGGCGGCGAGCGCGGTCTCGAGCGCTCCGATCGCGTCGCTCGGCCCCGACGGCACGCACAGCCCGGGCGCATTCTCGGCGGCGATCACCACGCCGGCCGGCAGCCGCGGCGCGAGCTCCTCGGCCGCCAGCCGGACCGACAGCATGCTGCCGGCGGGCAGCGCCTGCATCCGCCGGCCGCGCTCGACGACCAGCGCGAGCGCGTCGGCCAGCTCCATCACCCCGGCGAGCGCGGCGCACACCCATTCGCCGACGTTGTGGCCGATCAGCGCGCCCGGCGTCACGCCCCAGCTCATCCACAGCTGCGCGAGCGCGTACTCGAGGGCGAAGATCGCCGGCTGGGTTGCGCTGGTCGGCACCAGCGCCTGGGGATCCTCGGAGAACAGCACGGCGCGCGGATCGCCGGTCCACGGCGCCCCCGGCAGCGCCTCGAGGATCGCGCAGCACTCGTCGTAGGCGGCGCGGAACGCCGGCTCGCTGTGGTAGAGGCCGCCGCCCATCCGCGCGTACTGCGAGCCCTGCCCGGGGCACAGCAAGCCCACGCTCGGCAGCTCGGCGCCGACCTCGCGGCTGCCCGCCCGGCCCGGCTCGGGCGTCGCGAGCAGGCGCGCGGCCTCGGCACAGCTCGCGGCGACCACGTAGCGCCGGTGGGCGAACCCGCGGCGGCCGACCTGCAGCGTGTGCGCCGCATCGGCCAGCACCGCCGGGTCGTCGCCGGGCGCGGCGGCGAAGAACCGCGCCAGGTGGGCCGAGGCCTCGGCGAGCGCGGGCGCGGTGCGCGCCGACACCACGACCAGCTCGGCGGCGCGGGCGGGGGGCGTCGAGGGGATCGCCGGCGGCGCCTCCTCGAGCACGGCGTGCGCGTTGGTGCCGCCGAACCCGAACGAGCTGACCGCGGCGCGGCGCGGCCCGGCCCCCTGCGGCCACGGCGCGAGCTCGGTCTGGATCCGGAACGGCGAGCGCGCGAAGTCGATCTTGGGCGATGGCCGCGCGACGTTGATCGAGGGCGGCAGCGTGCGCCGGTGCAGCGCGAGCGAGGTCTTTATCAGGCTGGCGGCGCCGGCCGCGATCACCATGTGCCCGACGTTGCTCTTGAGCGAGCCGATCGCGCAGAACCCGCGGTCGCCGGTGTGGCGGCGGAACGCGCGGGTCAGGCCCTCGATCTCGATCGGATCGCCGAGCGGCGTCGCGGTGCCGTGGGCCTCGACGTACGACAGCGTGCGGGCGTCGATCCCGGCGGCGTCGTGGGCCGCGGCGATCACCTGTGCCTGGCCGTCGGGGCTGGGCGCGGTGAAGCTCGCGCGATCGGCCCCGTCGTTGTTGACCGCGGCGCCCAGCAGGACCGCGTAGATCGTGTCGCCGTCGGCGATCGCGTCGGACAGCCGGCGCAGCACGACCACGGCGACGCCGTCGGAGAACACCGTGCCGCCGGCCTGGGCGTCGAACGTCCGGGTGTGGCCGTCGGGCGACGCCATCGAGCCTTCCTGGTAGAAGTAGCCGCTCGCGGGCGGGCAGGTGATCGCGACCCCGCCGGCGAGCGCGACGTCGCAGCTGCCGCTGCGCAGGCTGTCCATCGCCATCGCGGCGGCGACCAGCGACGTCGAGCACGCGGTGTGCACGCTGATCGCGGGCCCGGTCAGCCCGAGCCGGTGGGCGACCCGGCTGGTGACGTAGTCCTTCTCGTTGCCGAGCATCACCGCGAGCTCGCCGAGCCGGTGCGCGACGTCGGGTCGGAGCGCGAGGTGGCGCTGGTAGTAGGTCGCGTTGTACATGCCGCCGAAGATCCCGATCGGTCCGGGCGCGGTCTCCGGGACGTGGCCGGCGTGCTCCAGCGCGTGCCACGACACCTCGAGGAAGTGGCGGTGCTGCGGGTCGAGCAGCTGGGCCTCGAGCGGCGTGATCCCGAAGAACGCCGCGTCGAACAGCTCGGCACCGTCGAGCACGCCGCGCGCCGGCACGTACGCCGGGTCGCTGCGCAGGGCCGGCGGGATGCTCGGATCGAGCTCGCCCGGCGCGAACCGCCGGATCGACTCCTTGCCGGCGCACAGGTTGGCCCAGAACGCCTCGACGTCACCGGCGCCCGGGAACCGGCCGGCCATCCCGATGATCGCGATCGGCTCGCGGCCGTCGCGCGCGGCGCGCTCGCGCGTGCGGCTGCGCGGGCCACGCGGTGCGCCGGTGTCGCCGGCGAGCGCGCGGGCCAGCGCGGCCGGCGTCGGGGCGGCGAACAGCACCGCGGGCGACAGCTCGGGCAGCCCGGCCTCGCGCAGCCGGGCGAGCAGGCGCAGCGCGAGCAGCGAGTTGCCGCCGAGCTCGAAGAACCCGTCGAGCGCGCCGACCCGGTCGATGCCGAGCAGCTCGCCGAACGCGCGGCAGATCGCGACCTCGTGCTCGCCCGACGGCGCGCGGTACGGCTGCGCCAGCTCGGGCCGGCCGGCGGCCGGCGCGGGCAGCCGCGCGCGATCGAGCTTGCCGTTGCTGGTGACCGGCAGCGCCGCGAGCGTCACGA
>JBGQCL010000551.1:0-7719 GCA_041495365.1 Kofleriaceae bacterium
CCGCGGCGATGGCCCGATTCGTCTGGGAAGGCGTCGCGATGGACGGCATGCAGATTCGTACGTACCCGGATCAGAACGCCGGACCCGGCGGATCGATGCGCTCGGTGATCGACGTCTACCACGGATACGGCGTCGTCACGAAGGAGATGGGAACGTTCTTCACGGGTATGGTCACACCCTGATGCGTGAGTTCGAGTTCGATCGCGAGTTCGTCGCGGCCGACGGCCTGGTGTACGGCGGCAAGCGGTACGCGAGCGGTGAGCTGTTCGATCGGAAGACGCTCGGCGTGTCAGACGGCGATCTCTGGGATCTGTGGGTCATGGGGCGGATCGACGCGATCGCGCAGCCCTACGAGCCCAGCGATGCCGAGCTCGAGCGGATGACCGCACCGGCCCGGCCCACCGCCAAGGCCGCCCAGCCGCCGCGGCGGTGACCCGGTGGATCCGCAGGCGAGCCGCATCGGTCAGAATCTCCGCGACGTACTCCAGGCGGTGAAGGCCGAACTCGCCATGGAGATCGCGGCCAACCTGCGCGAGGCGTGTCCGGTCGACACGGGCAACGCGCGCGCACACATCCTGCCGGGGCTGGAGGGGCAGTTCATGGACGAGGGCGGGGACTACGACGCCGGCGTCGCTGCGGTCATCGGCGCGCCGCCCGAGGCCGAGCTGGTCGTGACCTGCAACGTGCCGTACTGGCCGAAGCTGATCATGGGTTCGTCGAGCCAAGCGCCCGCCGGGTTCGACCTGATCGCGATCGACGCGGCCGTCCAGACCGTGCAGGATCGGCACGAGGGTCTGTCGATCGACGTGACCGGCTCGGAGACGATATCGGCGCGCGGCGCCGGTGCGGCTGCTGGGCTGGCCGGGGCGTACTCGCCGCTCGGAGGCGACGAGTGATGTGGCTCGCTGCCTGGCTCGCGCTGCACCCCGTGGCGGCGAGCTGTCCAGCGGGAATGGATCTGCGCACCGGGGTTCGCCGCTCGGGCGCCTACGAGTGCTGGCCCGCGCCGGTAGCGCCGCGCGGCTGGTCCGTGGCGCGGATCGGGCCGGTCACCGACTGGGATGGCACCTGGCAGCGGCCGGAGCGCAGCGTGCAGCCGGGTGGCGTGCTCGGCGGGCGCGTGTACTGCTTCGGCGGCGCGGTCCCGAGGCAGGATGGCCGCAGGGTGTGGTGCGAGAGGTGATGCGGGTGAGAATCGGGCCACGTTCTTCGCTGGCGCGCCTCTGGGCGTGGCTGCGCCTCCCGCCGGTGCGGTGGTTCCGCGTTTGCGCACGCTGCCACGAGCGAATGGAGGTCGACGCGCACGTCGGAATCCTGCGATCCGGGACGCGCCTCTGCCAGGGATGGACCGGCGATCGGTGTCTCATCCTGACCGCGAGGTACGGGTGACCGAGCCCCAGATGCGCGAGCTCATCTCGGCCACGTTCACCGCAGCGTGGGAGTCCGCGCACCCGGATGTCCCGTTGATCATCGAGAACGAGGCGCTGCCGAGCGGCGACTTCCAGATCCTGCTCACGATCGTGCCCACGACATCGCAGCAGGCCACGATGGCCCGGCCCGGCGAGCGCCGCGTGCGTCGCAACGGCTACGCACAGGTCAAGCTGTGGGTCCCGGCCGGCGCGGCGACGCTGGTGGCGTCGACCCTCGGCGACGAGGCGCAGGCGATCCTCGAGCTGAAGCAGCTGCCGAGTCCGGTGGCCAGCGACGAGCCGATCACGTTCCTCCCGTCGTCGGCTGGCGGGGCGGGGGCGGTAACCGACGGCCGGTGGTACATGACGCTGGTCAGGATCCCGATGTACTGGTTCGAGCGGAAGTAGACCTGCCAGATGCTCACGGTCGCCCTCGTCGGCGAAGTTCGGCGCGCACCAGGCGCTGGGCGTCCTTGCTCCCGGTAGTCACGATCTGACGGAGCGCGTCATCCGTGGTCATCGGCGGCGGTTGCGGTCGGCGCAGCAACTCGTGCGAGACCCGGAGGATGTCTGCGAGCGGCGAGGGCGCGGCGGTCGCGGCTGACCTCGATCTCCATCTTGAGCGGTCCGAGCTTCATGGACGCTCGCGCCCACTGATGCTGACTGGACCTGGTGCAGGCATCGACTGGAATCGCTCGAGAGCTGCCGGTGGAACGTAGACCGGTCGTCGCTTGGCGAGCTGTTCGATCCCGACGGCGATCGCACCGGCGACGCCAGACCAGTCCGTTGAGCAGTCGACCACCGCGCCGGGATCGCCGAGCGGTGCCCACCAGGGCAAGCCGTCATCGCCGCGGTCCACGATGGCAAGCACCGTGGTCCCGTCGCGCAGGGTCAGATCCCAGATGCCGGGCGTGATCTCGGATAGCGGCGGTCCGGTGAACTCGAAGGTCGGCTCCATCCCCACCACCTTACCACGCCGCTCCTCCAATCGCCCCGCACCGCCCCTCCGCTCGACCCTGTCCTCATGTCGAGCAGCAACCTCGTCAACGCCGAGTCCATCCAGCTTCTCGTCGGCACCGAGCCGTCCCCCGGCACCTCACCGACGATCTGGCAGGCACTGGAGCCCAACCCCGGCGGGCTCAAGGATTTCTACCTCAAGCGCACCAAGATCCAGCCCCGGCCGCTCAGCCGGCGGCGGCAGATCAACGCGCCACAGACCGTGGACGCCGACGCGATGCCGGGCCTGACCCACGATCTCACCAAGGATCTGCAGGACGCGTTCGGCGAGGCGTGGACGTTCGCGAAGACCAAGCACACCGGCGGCACCGGGCAGGCGCTGTGGTCGACGCGGGACAGCAACCTGACGGCGCGGACCAGCTCGGCGTTCACCGTGAGCGCGAACGGCGCGCTGCAATCCGGGACGATCGTCATCGGCAAGGGCTGGCTCCTGAACCCGAACAACACGCCGCTCGTCGTCGGCTCCTCAGCGACCGGCACCAGCATTCCCGTCTCCGCCGGCGTCGCCGAGACGCCCTCGGGTTACGTCGCGACGCTCGAGGTCGGCGGCTTCCAGGGCGCAAGCGGGGACATCGCGATCGACGCGAGCGGCAACATCACCTCGACGGTCGCCGACTTCACAACGATGGGGATCCCCGTCGGGATCAAGCTCTGGGTCGGTGACGGCGTCGGCACTGCGTTTTCGTTTGCGACCGCCGCGTACTACGGCGCGGCGACCGTCACTGCGGTGACCGCGAACCTGATCACGCTGGCGCGGCGCATGTGGACCGTCGGCTCGGCCGACACCGGCACGGGCAAGACGATCCGCTTGCTCTGGGGGCTCTGGCTGCGCAACGTCGGCTACGGCGACACCGACTACCAGACGCCGACCAACCAGATGGAGCTCACGTACACCAAGCTCTCGGCCGGCACCACCGACGAGTTCGTGTACCTGCGGGGGCTGCAGCCGGATCAGCTCAAGATCAGCGCGCCGCTCAAGAACTTTGTGACCGCCGAGACGTCGTTCGTCGGGACCACGATCGATGATCCGACGACGAGCCGGGCGAGCGGCGCTTCCACCGCGGCCGGATCGCTGGCGATCCAGCGCTACAACACGACGAGCAACGTGTTCCACCTCAAGGTCGCCAACAAGTCGACCGAGGTGACGGTCAGCGACGACATCGACACCTGGGACTTGACGCTCATGAACCACGTCACGGGCCAGAAGCAGCAGGGCACGCTCGGCAACAGGCGCACCGTGGTCGGCGAGTTCGAGGTGCAGCTGTCCGCGAACGCTCTCCTGGTCGACGACACCGCGATCAAGGCATGCAGCAACGACACGCCGCTGACGTTCGGCGTCGGGCTGCGCAACGGCGACGGCGGGCTCTTCCTCGACGTGCCATCGGCGGTGTGCACCCAGTCGCCGCCGGCGTTCCCGCAGAACGGGGCGATCACGCTGGCGCTGCAGCTCGGCGCGTTCCGCGACGCGACGACGAACTACACGCTGGGGATTTCGACCTGGCCGTATCTGCCGGCGGTGTGATGGGCGGCGGTCGCCGCCACCGGCGCGTGGATCGAGATGCCGGTGCAGTCCCAGTGCTCGTTGCGTCCGATGAACCGCGGGCAGTGCGTGTTCTCCGCGACGCGACCCTCGGCGTGCAGCGCATCCTGTAGCTTCGCCGGGATGTGCTCCACGACGCCGGTGCGATCAAACGGAAGGCCGCAGCGGTCGCAGGTCACGGGCAAGCCGTTCGCTGCGGCCCATTCCGACGTGTAGTGCGACCACGGGACGCCGGGTCCGTGCGCGGCGACGTGGGCCATGACCTCGTAGGGCTCGGGAAGCATCGCCACGAGCCTACCACGCCCTCCACCAATCGCCCCGAGCCGCCTCCGCCCCCGATCCTCACCCCATGGCATTCGGCCTCGCACGCTTCGACCTCAACGACCTCACCCGCCGCATCGAGTTCCCGGAGATCAGCGCCGACCCCAAGAAGCCCATCACGCTGATCGTCCGCGCGGCCGGCGAGGGCAACCGCGCCTGGACCTCAGCGCAATTCAAGCGGCCCGTGCCGGAGCAGCCCAAGGACGCGACCCGGACGCCATGGGACACCGACGCCGGCCGCGATCGCATCGTGGCGATCTTCGCCGAAGCGATCCTTGTCGGGTGGGAGAACGTGTACGACGAGGCGGATCCGTCGAATCCCGTCCCGTTCAGCGTCGAGGCGGCCGAGCGCTTCCTCCGCGAGCTGATCGCGCGCGTGGCCGACGTCTGGCTCCGGCTCTGGATCGAGGTCGACGACCGCAAGAAGTTCCGCCCCACCGTCGATCCGGTCGACCTGGGAAAAGGGTAGCGGCGGTCCTGCAGTGGGAGGAAGGGCACGCCGCGACGCTCTCCAGGCTCCAGTCGAGGCTCGAGCGACTCGCCACGGCGGCCGGTCCGGGCATCGATGGGCAGCGCACGCAGACCGAGGCCCAGATCGAGCAGATCCGCGCCGCCCAGCCGCCGCGCGACTATGCCGTCGTTCAGTGCACGAGGGCATGGCACGAGCTCGGGACGGAGCGACAGCTCGGCTTCGCGGTCGGCGCGATCCCGGTGAGCAAGATCTGGGCATGGTGCGATCGACGCGGGCTCGATCGTGAGACCGAGGACCTGCTCGTGCACGTGATCCGGACCCTCGACAACGAGCGCGCGCAAGCCGCGGCGGCTGCAGCGGCGCTCAAGACGGCGACCGGCCAGGACGAGCAGCCGCGGCCCAGGGCAAGGAGATAGCCATGGCGTTCAACATCGTAGTAGGAATCAGCGCCCAGGGTGAAGGAACGATCGACCGAGTCGAGCAGAAGCTCGACGACACGACCCAGGCCGCGAAGCGCACCGGCGAGGCGGTCAAGACCCTTGGTGCCGAGACGACCAAGGCCGCCGCGTCGCTCAAGGACGCCGGTAACGCGGCGGCCTCCGGCATCGCCGATGCGTCGTCTGGACTGGACGCGTACCGGCAGAAGCTGGACGCACAGTGGGCGGCCATCAACAAGACGGTCATGGAGGGTGGGACCGTTCCGAAGGCCTTCTACGGCTACCTCAGCGACGAAGCCAAGGCGATGATCGAGTCGCTGGAGCGAGTCGCTGCTCCGGTGCAGCGCTACGAGCAGGAGCTCGCGGCGCTGGCCATATCATCGAAAAACGGCGTCCTGTCGCTCGAACAGTACGATCTCGCGCTCGCGCGAGCGCAGAAGCAAGCCGAGAGCGGAGGCGCGATTGCGCCGATGCAGGGCCCGAAGTTCGATGCGGGCAAGGCCGGCCAGGGCATGACCGAGGAGCTCCAGCGCGAGAAGCAAATCCTCGAGCAGATCAACGGACCACTGCGCCAGTACGAGGCGCAGCTCAAGGCGCTCAATGCACTGGTGGAGCGTGGCGAGATCGATCTCGCCGACTACAACCGCGAGCTGGAGAAGGCGCAAAAGGCGGCCGGCAAGGGACTGAACCCGGCGCAGGGGCCGAAGCCGCCCGGCGCGGTTGGCCCGGCGGCGGCAGCGGGCGGCGCAGGCGGTGGCATCGACGACGTGCTCCGGTCCGTGGCGCCGCAGTTCGGCCAGGGCGGCCAGATCCTCAGCCAATTCGCTTCGGGCGGCACGCTCGCCGCCGCCGGAGTTGCAGCGCTGGTGGTCGAGCTTGTCCACCTCGGCGACCAGTACCGAGATCTGGCCACCCACGTGGAGCGGTTCACAACGGAAACCGTGTCCGCCAACGACATCATCCACCAGCAGCTCGACCTGTCCAAGGAGTTGCATTCGAGCCTAGAAGGCGCCGCTGAGCTCTACGTGCGCGCGCGAGAGAGCACACACGAGCTGAACCTGTCGAGCCGCCAGCAGCTCGGTCTCGCGCACGACCTTGGCATCGAGATCGCGGCTCAGGGCAAGAGCGCCGAGGATGCTGCGGGCCTGATGCGCAGGCTCAGCCTGGCGTTCGAGACGGGCGCCATCTCCGGCCGCGAGCTGCGCGGGATCATGAAGCAGTATCCGGAGCTCGCGACCGAACTGGCTGCGGCGCTCGGCCACACGACCTCAGAGCTGATCCAGCTGGCCAACAAGGGCCAGATTTCGGCCCAGCAGCTGATCGACGCGATCCACAAGGTCGCCCCTGAGGCCGAGAAGACGGTCGGTGTGATGCGCGAGGGCGTTGGGGCCTGGTTCGGTCACATGTGGGACGACCTCAAGGTCGAGGTTGGCGGCGCCGTCGACTGGTACCGAAGCCAATACGACAGCTATTCCGAGATCGCAGCGGCCAACGAGGTTCGCAGCCGCCGAGCACGAGAGCAGAGCGCGCGACAACTGAACGCGGAGCTGGAGAAGAACGCGAAGACCGCCCAGATCGCAGGCGCTGCCGGCAAGCTCGGCATCGCCATGCCTGGGTTCGATCAGGAGGCGGCCGATAGTATCGCGCGGATGCGCATCGCTGCACGCGAGGCAGGTATCGACATCGCGGACGCGTTCGCGGATGCCAAAGCCAAGGCGCAACTGTACGGCACCGAGATCGAAAAGATCCGGGACTCGCGGGCGGCCAAGGAGATCGCCGACGACGCGAAGCGGATCTACGAGGCTCTGCACGGAGCAGAGGACACAGTTGTCGACCAGCTCAAGCACTGGACCGATATCGCTGACAAGGCTACGGTGATCGCGGAGGCCGTAAAGCACTGGCGCGTGCTGGACGCCGGCGGTCCTAAATCACGCGAGGCGATCGAACTCGATCGGCAGGGACGCGATCTGCAGACCGCGCTCGATCTGAAGCCGCTCGGCGACGATGTGACCAAGTACCGCCAGGGCCTCGACAAGGCACGCGATGGGATCATTGACTGGCGCGCAGCCGCCAAGGCCGGCACGATCTCACAAGAGGAACTCCGCAAGAAAACCGACGAGTTCTTGACCACGCTCAACGACGGCCGCCTCCCCGAGGCGATCAAGTTCTGGGAGGAGTTCCACCTTCCACTACAGCAATTCGCGCGTGACGAGGCCGCGCTGACCTCGCTGATGCACACCGGCGGGATCACGCTCGGCGAGTACACGATGAAGCTCCGCGAGCTCAACCTAGCGCTCGACAAAACTGGCTTGGCGAAAATCCTTTACGAGGAGCACGACGCATTCGTGAAGCAAGAAGCGGACATGGCGCGTTACCTGGCCGGTCGCACGACCATGGCGCAGGAACATGCCAGGTATCAGGCGCAGGTTGCCGAGTCGAACAAGGTGGATGCGATCGGCTCGGCGTTCATCGAGCCAGTGCGCGAATACGAGCAGGCGCTACAGAGGGCGTCCACTGCGGCCA
>JBGQCL010000552.1:0-7706 GCA_041495365.1 Kofleriaceae bacterium
CCAGCCGGGATCCGCCGTACACCAGAACACGTCGTCGGGGTGGAGATCGAGCACCATCCGCGCGGTCGCGTGGTGCGCGACCACCGCGCCGTGGACGTGCATCGCGGCCTTCGGCTTGCCGGTCGTGCCGCTCGTGAAGTGGAGCAGCGCGAGCGTGTCGGGCGGCGTCGGGGGGATCTCGAGCTCGGACGATGCCGGCACGACCACGTCGTTCCAGCCGAGCGCGCCCGCCGGCACACCGCCGCCGTCGTCGACCACGATCACGTGGCGCAGCGTCGGCAAGAGATCGCGGATCGGCGCGACCTTGCGCGCGTACAGCGAGGCCGTGGTGACCAGCACCTTGCCGCCGGCCGCGCGAACCCGCGTGACGATCGGATCGGGACCGAACGCGGAGAACAGCGGCGAGAACACCGCGTGGATCGCGAGCGTGCCGAGCGCCGCGATGTAGAGCGCCGGGATCCGCGGACACAGCGCGAACACGACGTCACCCGGTCGAACACCGAGCGCCCGCAGCGCGTTGCCAAACCGGTGCATGTCCGCGGCGAGCGCGACATAGGTCAGGTCGCACGCATCACCGTGCTTGCCGCGCCAGCGCAGGGCGACCTTGCCGGCGAGCGCGCCGCGCGCGTGGCGCTCGACGGCGATGTCCGCGATGTTCAGGCCGCGCGGCCCGGCGAGCTCGGCGGCCGCATCCTCCCAGCGGAACGAGCGTCGCGCGGCGTCGTCGTCGGCGACGTTGTATGCGACGTCGCCGCGACGACGCGGCTGGATCACCGCCGCCGTCACGGCGCACCTGGTTTGGTCTCTTGAGGGGCCCGGGTCGGAACCGGATACGGATCGACGAACATCTCGAACCATCCATCCGGAACGATCTCCAGCTTCGGTGGCTCGGATCCGCGATGGTCAGGCGCCGGCCCCGCCGCGGGGCGATGCGCCGAGACCGCGGCGAGCGTGCGCGCGATCCGCGACGACGCGTCATCGAACCGGGTGCCCGACCGGACGCCTTCGACCGCAAGATCGTTGAGCGAGAGGACCCCGATCGGCTTGCCGTCATCGCCGACCACGGCAAGCCGTCGCACCTGATGCTCCGCCATCATGCGCTCGATCTCCTCGATGTCCTGATCGGGATGCGCCGAGATCGGCTGCATCGCCATGACGATGCTCACCTCGATCTCGTCCAGCGAGCGGCCCTGCGTGTACGCCGCCATGCAGATGTCGCGATCGGTGATCATCCCGATCAGCGTCCCGTCATCGTTCACGACGGGGATCACGCCGCAATCGTGATCCCACATGAGCCTGGCGGGCACGTCGAGATCGTCGTGCACGTGACACGTGATCGCGGGATGGCTCATGAGATCCTGGACGCGCATACGTGGCTCCTCGTGGGGACATGGCAGGCGGGGTAGGGCGGCCGGCGATCGAAGACGACCTTTCCCCAGCCGTCCAGATCGGGAGCTTCCTGCTCCACAGCAAGAGCAAGCGGCGCGCCAGATGCGTGCCGCGCTCACCGATGCGGCCGGGCGTAACCCCGTGCCGAGGATGGCCGGCCAGGATCGCCAGGGCGTGCGTTGCTCGCCGTCGAGAGCGTGTCCAGGGCGTGCCCGGTGAGGTCCTGCCACAGCGCCGAGAACCTGATGATCGCGGCCACCGCCCTGGGCCTCGCGACCTGTCCGATCGGGTTTGGTCGGATTTGCGGTCAGCGAGCCGCCTCGAACCACCCGACGCGAACCGGAGATACTCAGCTGGAAGAGGTGACCAGCACTCGAGGACGGGTCCGGCACCTGGACTGGCATTGGTGCTACGTGACGGCGGACATCCTGACGCAAGTTCGCGCGCCTCCTGCGCCGCGCACCCGGCGGCGGCGAACTGATTGCGCTCGTGTCCCGCCGACGCACGACCGATCATGAAGCTGCGAGGGCAGCGCCGGGTCAAGTCGCTGCGCGCGCGTCGCTCCGAAGCTCGATCTTCCATCGAGGGCGGCGGGAGCGAGGCGATCACAGATGTTGGCATCCAGGTTGCTGTCTTGTGTGGCATGAAGGCCCTGAGCAAGACCGGTATCATCACCATCGTCATCGCTGCGGCGGTCGTGCTCTTCGGCGGAACCTGTGTCGCGACCTACAACAAGCTCGTTCGCCTGGACCAGGCGGCCACCGCGCAGTGGGCACAGGTCGAGAACGCCTATCAACGACGCGCCGATCTGATCCCGAATCTCGTCGAGACCGTGAAGGGCGCTGCGGCGTTCGAGCGCGGCACGATCACCGACGTGACAGAGGCACGCAGCCGCGTCGGCCAGCTCGCAGTTCCCAGGGACGTCACCGCGAATCCCGAGGTATTCAAGCAATCTCAGACGGCACAGGATCAGCTGGGCGGAGCATTGTCGCGGCTGCTCGTCGTCGCCGAGGCGTACCCGAACCTCAGGGCGACCGAGAACTTCCGCGATCTGCAGGCGCAGCTCGAGGGTACCGAGAACCGGATCACCGTCGAGCGCATGCGCTACAACGAGGCTGCGCGGGACTTCGACACCACGCGCGCGAGCTTCCCGACCTCGATCGTCGCAGGGATCTTCGGAAGTAGATTCGCAGAGAAGCAATACTTCACCGCGAAGACCGGCAGCGATGTTCCGCCGAAAGTGAAGTTCTGATGCCGTGTGACCGGGATCCTCTGACGACCGCGGCGGCGCGAGCACCGAGCTCGTCGTGCCCCGGGCGAATGCCACGCCTGCGGCGGCCGGCCCTGGCGCTGGCGATGTTGACGGTCCTTGCGGCGGCGGCGCCGAGCCCCCCGGCGCCGACCCGCTGGGTCGAGGACGACGCGGGCTTCCTGTCACCGTCGGCGCATCGCGCACTGGATGCGCGCCTCGAAGCCTACGAACGCGCGACCGGGCACCAGGTCGTGGTCTGGATCGGCAAGACGATCGAAGGCGCGGCGCTCGACGAATGGGCCGTCCGCACCTTCGCTGCGTGGAAGGTCGGACGCAAGGGATTCGACGACGGCATCGCCATCTTCGTGCTCGCCGACGACCGCAAGATCGACATCGAGGTGGGATACGGGCTCGAGGACAAGGTCCCGGACGCAGTCGCGTCGCGGATCATCCGCGAGGTGATGACGCCGCTGCTGCGCGCCGGCGATCGCGATCGTGCGGTCACCGACGGGGTGGAGGCCGTGCTCGCCTCGATCGAGGGCAAGCCGTGGACCGGCGCGCCAGCGACGGCACCACCCGAGGCGCGAGCACCGTCGCTCGTCACGTGGATCGTCGGCGGCCTCGCGCTGCTCGCATTCCTGATCTTCGCGGTCACACATCCGCGGATGGCGATGTTCATGCTGTGGACGATCGTGGCGAGCGGCCGGCGCAACGGTCATGGCGGCGGCGGCTTCGGAGGTGGCGGTGGTCGCTCCGGTGGCGGTGGCGCACGAGGAGGTTGGTGAGCCATGTATCGCGCGACCATCCGACGCAAGGAGATCGACGTCGCGCGCGTGCGCGAAGCCGTCGAGGCCGCCGAGCGCACGACATCGGCCGAGATCGTCGTCTCGATCGCGCCGTTCTTCCTTGGCCGGGTGTGGCAGGCGGCGCAGCGCGCGTTCGCGCGACTCGGCGTGTCGCGCACTCGAGGGAGAAACGGCGTTCTCGTGTTCGTCGTTCCATCCCGCCGGCAGGTCGTCGTGCTGGCCGACGACGGCGCGCTCGCCCGCGTCGATCCGTCCGTGTGGTCAGAGACCGCGACGCAGATCGCGACCGCGTTCGCGCGCGGCCAGGGTACCGCCGGGCTCGTCGATGGGATCGCCCGGCTCGCTCGCAGCTTGCGTGGGCCATTCCCGTACGAGTGCGCCGACGTCAACGAGCTGCCCGACCAGCCCGTGCTGGGAGGCGGAGGTTGCCTCGACGATCGACAACGACCTCGTTGGCTGTGACGTCACGATCGGGGTCACCACGGCGCTCGACGTCGCGCTCGAAGCCCTCGACCGCCTAACCGCCGGATCCGCGCAGTTGCTGCGCCGTGATCGGCTGTGTGCGGACGCGGATGCCGCACGCGGCCGCGACGGCGTTGGCAATCGCGGCGCCGAACGGCACAGCCGCGGGCTCGCCGACGCCGGTCGGTGCGGTGACGCCATCATCGGTGAACACGACGTCGATCGCGGTGGGCGCGTCATGGAACCGGGCGATCGGATAGTCGTCCCAGCTCCTGGCGAGCACGCGGCCGGCGTCGTGACGCAGCTGCTCGACGAGCGCCCAGCTGGTCGCGTGGACGATGCTTCCTTCGATCTGGTTGCGGGCGCCGTCCGGGTCGATCAGCGTGCCGCAGTCGAGCGCGCACCACGCACGGCGAACGTGGACGTGGGGGCCGGACTCGACTTCGACCTCGGCGACCTGGGCGACGTAGGTGTCGTTGTAGATCGCGCACGCCAGCCCGCGGCCGACGCCTGCGCCACGGGGCTGCTGCGCCCAGCCGCTGCGCTCGGCCACGCGTTCGAGCACGCGGACCAGGCGTGGATCGTCGGTGTTGCGCAGCCGCATCGCAAGCGGATCGAGCCCGGCGCGCGCGGCCAGCTCGTCGATCGCCGATTCGATCGCGAAGACGTTCGGCGCCGCCGACAGCGAGCGCAGCGCGGCGGTCCGGATCACCGCTGGGGTGATCGTCACCGCGATGTGCGCCGCCGGAAGCCGGTACGACGGCACCGCGTTGCGGGCGCAGGTCATCGCGACGAGCTGATCGGGCAACTGCGCGAGGTCACCGAAGTAGACGTGTGGGTTGGTGACGATGTCGCTCGACCACACGACGATCCGGCCACCCGGATCGAGCCCGGCTCGGATGTGTGCAGCGAGCCTCGGGCGGTTCGGCGCCGCGCGCAGCTCGTCGGCCCGCGACCACTCGATCAGCACCGGCCGGCCAACCGCCCGGGACAGCCGCGCAGCCTCGAGCGCGACGTCCCCATTGTTGTTGCGGCCGAAGCTGCCGGCGGCCCGCGCGGCGATCACGCGCACGCGCGGCGGCGGGACCCCGAGCAGCCGTGCGACATCATCGCGGACGCCGAACGGGCGCTGGGTCGCAGCGTGAATGACCGCGCCCTCCGCGTGCACGTCGGCGATGGCGGCGCTCGGTCCCAATGGCGCGTTGGCCACGTGTGGCAGCTCGTACGCGGCGTCCACGATGACCGTGGCGCCGGCGGTCGCCTCGGCGATCCCGGGGTCGTCGCGCAGCGCGAGCCGGCGCTCGGTTGCTGCGGTGGTCGAGCTCGCTCCCCACTCGACGACGAGCGCGTCGATCGCCGCACGCGCTTGTGCTGTGCGCTGCGCGACCACTCCGACGAAGTCCTGGTCGTGCACGACCGCCACGACACCGCTGACCGCGCGGCTGGCGCTGTCGTCGACCGATAACAGCCGGGCCCCGTGGACCGGTGGGTGGAGCACGCGTCCGTGCAACATCCCCGGTACCTGAAGATCGGCGATGAACCGCGCGGCTCCGGTCACGATCGCACGGCGCTCGTCGGGTGCCGCCTCGACGACGCCCACCGCGCGCACGATCGCGATGTCGCCAGGGATCTCACCCACGAGCGGTGCGGCGCCGGCGAGTTCGGCATAGCTCTGACGACGGCCGTCGGGTGCCTGCACGAAGCCGTCGGTAGTCACGAGCGCCTCGGTCGTCGAGCCCCAGCGCTGAGCCGCACGCTCCACCAGACAGCGTCGCGCGAACGCTGCTGCACGCGCGAGCAACGCGCCGTCGGTGCGGACCGACAGGGAGCCAAACGTGCCCATGTCCCACGGCGCGGTCGCGGTGTCGCCGAGCTCGATCCGTACGCGCGCGATCGGCACCTGCAATGCGCTGGCAACGAGCCGCGCGAACGCGACGCGAATTCCCTGGCCGAGCTCGACCTTTCCCGAGTACGCCACGATCGTGCCGTCGGGCTCGATGCGCAGTCGGTCCTCGAGCCGGCTCATCGCGCACCGCCCGCCGCGCGTCGCACCGCGCGAACTACCCGCCCGTACACGCCGCACCGGCACAGGTTACCGTCGAGCGTCGCGCGAATCTCGTCGTCGGTCGGATCCGGCGCGCGCGCCAGGAGGGCGGTCGCCGCGATCAACAACCCGGGCGTGCAGTAGCCGCATTGCATCGCGCCTTCGGCGATGAACGCCTCCTGGAGCGCGGACAGCAGGTCGCCGGTGGCGAGCCCCTCGACCGTCACGATCGGGCGCGCCGCGACCTCTTCGATTCTCGTCACGCATGACCGGGTCGACCGCCCTTCGACCAGCACGCAGCACGCACCGCAGTGACCCTCGCCACAGCCGCGCTTCGCGCCAACCAACCCGAGCTCGTCGCGCAGCACATCGAGCAGCGTCGTGCCCGCCGGCACGTCCACGGCTCGCTCAACGCCGTTGACCGAGAGCGCTAGCCGCGTCATGCCGCCTCCGTGCGTGCCGCCCAGACGCCTGCAGCGCGCTGGACGTAGCGCCGCTTCACCGCTGCCCATGCGATGCGATGCGCCACCGCCTCGCGTTCGGCGCCATAGCGCGCAAAGGCGTTGTTGAAGGCGGCCCGATAGATGTCCTGCGCGTGGCGCGGCAGAGCCCGTCGCACAGGGGCCGGCAGATCCTCGTTGGTTGCGTACGGCATGCCGTGAGCTCAAGCATGCGCCGTGCCGGCTGATGCATTGCTCGAGGGGCATGGCCGGATGCGACGCACGTGCTGCGCACATCCTCGATGCGCAAACGGTGCGGATGACGGCGAACGATGCATCGATACCGCTCCGGTTCGCGAGGTCCGCAGGCCACGTCGGTGGCTCGGGTCGGCGAGCACGGCCACCACGAGCTACCCCGCGGTTGAGCTGCGCCGTCACGATGCGAGTGACGCCGAGCCGGGCGGGTTCGGGCCGGCCTGTCTCGCGAGCATCTGCAGCTTCACCATCCTCGCGATGTCCTCCGCCGCGACGAGCCCGACCAGGTCGTTCGGCCGCTCGGCGCCCGGATCAACGACGATGACGTATGCCGCACCCGCTCGGCCAGATCACCGGCCTGCAGGACGGTCAGCGGCGTTCCGAACGCGTCCACCACGACGAGCTCGAGCCTCCCGATTCAGTACTTCAGGCCGATCGGACTTCTGGTTCATCGCCGACCGGGCCCTGCGGGCTCATGGTCGCGCGCTCGAAGTGACTCACGATAGCCCGAGCACGATCACCGCACCGATCACACCGGCGACGAGTCCCGACAAGGTGCGCGCGCGAACCAGCTCCGGGACGAGATCGAACGCCGAGATGTAAACGAACAGACCCGAGGCGACGGCGAGGATCGGTCCGTTCGCACGCGCGAGCAGGCTGGCTGCGGCCAGCGTGCCAACCGCCCCGATGCCAGCGGTGAGCTGGACGACGGCCAGGCCGGCGAGCGCGGTCCTCTTCGCCATGCCTGCTGCTCGCAGCAGTGCGTAGTCCGCGATCTCTTCCGGCAACTCGTGCACGAGCACGGCTGCCGACGTGAACACGCCGAGGCGCCCCGACACCAGGAACGCGGCGGCGATCGCCATGCCGTCGCCGATGTTGTGCAAGGCATCCGAGCCGAGGAGCGCGACCGGAACCACCGGTTCCATGCGGTGGTGGCCGCGCCGCGCCGAGGCGCGCTCGGTCACGCCGACAAGGACCATCGCCCCCGCCATCCACGCCAGCGCGACGACGCCGGTGCTGGCCAGCGCTTCGGGAAAGAGCTCGCCGAGCCCCGAGGC
>JBGQCL010000553.1:0-7696 GCA_041495365.1 Kofleriaceae bacterium
GCGCAGGTTGTAGACGTGCGGCGCCATGCGCAAGGTGACGTGGAGCGGCATCGGGCGGGTCCACTCGCCGCGTGCGCGATGCGCCACGCCGGCGCGCGCGCCGCGCGGCTTGCGGCCCGCGCCGGCGCGCTTGCCACCCCAGGTCGGAAGCTCGAGACCGAGCTGACGGGGGCGACGCCGGGGCGCGGGTTGGGGGGACGCCGACATCTTGATTGCGCATATATTATGACGACCACCGGGAAACGCAGGGGCGCTCATCAATCAAAGTTCTCGCGCGGGCGCGCGTCCCCACGGGCCAGCCGGCGTTGATAGGTGAGATCTCGACGAGCGTGATCGCCGCTGCGGCGACCGCTGCCGCTCCGGCGACCGCTGCCGCTCCGGCGACCGCTGCCGCTGCCGCTCTGGCGACCGCTGCCGCTGCCGCTCCGGCGACCGCTGCCGCTGCCGCTCCGGGGATCGGCCCCGGCGCGCGGCCGTTCGCGGCACTCACGGTTCATCCGGTCGTGCTGCGCCGGCTCGGCGGTGTGTGCTACGAGCGCGCCGGCACCCCGAGCTGCGCGCGCCGAGCTGCGCGCGCCGAGCGCCGCGCTCGCCGGGCTCGTCCGCGCGCTCGCCGCGCAGCCGGCACACCGGCCGGTTCGCGTCGCGCTCGCCGGGCGCACCGGCAGCGGGCGTCGAACCCTCGCGGCGGCGCTCGCGCAGCTCGGCGGGCGCGGCATGGGCCTCGTCGAGCAGCCGCCGCCGGCTCCCGGCGAGGCCCTCGAGGTCCGGGTGCGACAGCAGCTGATCGACACCGCGCTGCGCGGCCTCGTGCCGTGCCTCACGCTCGACGGGCTCGGCGACGATCGGGGCGCACGCGACCGCATGCGCGCCGCGCTCGACGCCTTCCCCGGCCCGCTGATCGTGCGCACGCCCCCGGGCGCCGCGCCGCCGCTGTCGCCGGGCTACCTCGCGCTCGAGCTGCCGGCGCTGTCCGAGCACGAGCGCGCGGCCGCCTGGCGCGACGCCCTCGCCGCGCACGGGCTGCCGGCCGGGCCCGCGGAGCGGCTCGCGGCCCGGTTCGCGATCGAACCCGGCACGATCGCGCGCGTCCTGGCGGGCGCCCGGCTGTCGAGCAGCGCCGATGCCGCGACCGTCGAGGCCACGCTCGCCGCGTCGCTGCGCCAGCACCGCGCCGGCCGACTCGCCGCGATCGCGTCGCAGGTCGCGCGCCTGGCCAGCTGGGACGACCTCATCCTGGCCGACGACATGCGCGCCAGCCTGCGCGAGCTGGTCGGCCGCGTGCGCTGCCGCAGCACCGTGCTCGAGCGCTGGGGCATGGAGCGCGTGGCCTCGAGCCCGCGCGGTATCACCGCGCTGTTCCAGGGCGGACCGGGCACCTGCAAGACCCTGGCCGCTGGCGCGATCGCACGCGAGCTCGGCTTCGAGCTGTGGCGCGTCGACCTGTCGCGCGTCCTCCCCCCCCTCTGTGGCTGGGCGAGACCGAGAAGAACCTCGGCGCGGTGTTCGACGCCGCCGAGGAGGGCGAGATCATCCTGCTATTCGACGAGGCCGACTCGCTGTTCGGCAAGCGCACCGAGGTCCGCTCGAGCCACGATCGCTACGCCAACGTCGAGGTCAACTACCTCCTGCAGCGACTCGACAGCTTCTCCGGTCTGGCGATCCTGAGCACCAACTTCGGCGCGGCGATCGATCCGGCATTCCGCCGCCGGCTCTCGCTCCACTTGCAGTTCCCGTTCCCCGACGAGGACGAGCGGCTTCGGCTGTGGCGCGCCCACCTGCCGCCGGCGCTCCCGGTCGCCGGACCGCTCGATCTCGCCGCGCTGGCCCACAAGTACCAGATGTCGGGCGGCTACATCCGCAACGCCGCCCTGCGCGCCGCGTACCTCGCCGCCGCCGAGGGCCGCGCGCTCTCGGCGGCCCACCTGCACCACGCCATCGAGGCCGAGTATCGCGATCATGACAAGCTCGGCCGCGGCGGCGCCCTCGAATGACCACGGAGGACTCCATGTCTCGCATGTTGCAGATGCTCGCCCAGCCTGAGCGACGCGGATCAGAAGGTCGCGTAACGGCGCAGGAAACAGCACACAGGCGTCGTAGACGACGATGAAGGCCATCAGTATCCGAGCCCGTGCTTCTGCGCGTCGGAAGTGAGGTCGTCAAGCGCTGCCTGTCGCTCGCGGTCGTCGGCCTCCTTGTACGCCATCAGGTCCGAGAACTTCACGCGGCGGTGGGTACCGACCAGGCGGAACGGGATCTTCCCGCTGTCGAGCAAGCCGATCAGATAGGGCCTCGACACGTTCAAGAGGTCCGCCGCTTGTTGTGTCGTGAGCTCGGCGTGAATCGGTACGATGGTGACAGCGTTGCCGTTCGCCATCTGTCCCAGCACCTCCAGGAACAGTTCGAAGGCTTCGCGCGGCACGGTGACGCTCACGCCCCCCGCCATGCCTTCAGACTGAACGCGGATCGTGCGGACGAGCTTCTTGCGCGGCAGGGCCGCAAGAGCGCGAAGGGCCGCCTGCGCCTCCTGGGTGGTCTGCCGGGTAGGCAACTTGACGGCCGGTCCTGCCATGCGGGAAGCCTGGCATGCATTCGAAGTATCCGCAACAGACGAAACATTCGCAACGGTCGCATGTGCGAACGCTGCAAAGCCTGTCCAGCCGCTGCGGGCCCTCCAGGTTGGAGTCTCAGGCATCGGGCGGCAGCCCCACCAGCGCACGGACCCAAGCCTTACGATCGTGCTGGGTCGTCGGCCCGCTGACGATCCGGACCAGGCGGCTCACGTGCACCGGTCGCATGACGACCGACGCCCGCCCAGCGCCATCTGCCTCCGGTGAACAGATCTCGACGCGTACCTCTCGCGCATCCGGGGCATATGCGGGGTACAGAATCGCCGCCACACCGCGTGGCCCCTGAATGCTTGCGTAGGTGGCGAGTTGGTATAGCATTGCCCTCGGAAGCTTCTCCTGCCATAGATCCCGATACTTGGCATCGACGATCCATCGGCGCCCGCTGTCTCCTTTCACAATGAAGTCGGGCCGCGCGGTCGGTGTGCGAAACCGAGGATGCTCGAAGCTCGGAACATACCGAAGCGCCCCGCGAATGGCGCGGTCCTCAATAACATCCTCGTTCCCCAGGTTCTCGCGCAGGAGCCTCCCGAGGAGGAGCTGCCAGAACCGATTCATGTCGAACAGAAAGCCTGGGATGACGACGCGATCTGCGTTGTCCTCCAGATCCAGAGACGTTCCATTCCACAAGATCTCCACGAGGTTCAGCGCTGACTTGTAGTGCGAGAGGCGACGATCCATCGCACGGCGTGCTCGCACGAAGATCGCGTTAGAGAGAGGCACCGCTATAACTGATTCCAGCACCGCAGCGGCTCGAGCAGCTGCCACGCGGATCATCCCATTGCTCGCAGCACGGGCAGCAATGAGCAACCCCGCCTTTATGACCCGATTGAGCACATGGTCTTCATCGCGTGGATAATGAACACATGAAATTCTTTCGCCGCCATTCGCAAGCTTACGCACCATCTGCCGCATATCGATGGCGCCGCGAGGACTGCGAAGATCTTCCGCAATACGAACGTAGGTTCGATGCAGTCCGCGCTCACGCAGCCGCCGCACCTCAGTGATCAATCTGCGCACGACGATGTCCACGAACAACGTGTCGCTGTTTCCAAAGGTCGTGTCATCAAAAAGCTCTAGATCTTCCAGGTCATAAGCATATGCAAACAGCCTAACGAGGTCCGAGCCCGAGATCTTGGGCACGACAGTGACGGTCAACTCACCGAGCTCAACACGACCAACAAACGAGGTCGACTGGATGCGGATCCCTTGCCGAAACTCCTCGACACGGATGAAAGTTTCCAGCCGCTCTGCAAGCGACCTTGCCGACTCGGAGAGCTCGCGCCGTCGCAGCTCAGGGCGATCCCGATAATCAATCTTTTCCCATTCTTTCAGCTGGATTCCAATCACGGTTATTCCGATGTACGCTCATCATCCTTAGAGTCGCCATCCTCCTCATCATCGATCTTAGCCAACACCTCGCTGGTCGCACCAAGATCAGGGAATGCAGCGAGCAGTGCGGCAAATAGCTCTTGGCGATGTGACGGGTCAAACACTCCTTCCCTGATTCGCTTGCGTTCCACATCGACCAGTCCCTTCCCGAGGATCTTCTCGAGGAGGGAAAAATCCTCATAACAATACTCTTGCAGAAGCGGGAGCACGTCTTCTTGGAGCACTTCGACGAAGCGATCGGGGGTAGATACCGGAGAGCCTCGCTCCAGAAGATAGGCGTGCCCAATCTGAAGATTCCGCGCATCACGGCCGACATACTCAAGGATGCGGCGATTGAGTGCGACGAGCCACGCGCCGAGCGGGATTCCTGCAACGACCGCTGTGCGCAGCGGCTCCCCTGATGGCATCAACTCGACGAAGCCGAAGCGGCGGCGCAAAGCCGCGTCCAGCAGAGCGATCGAGCGATCCGCGGTGTTCATGGTCCCGACGACAAATACATTGCCTGGGACCGTGAACGACCTCTCGCTGAGCGGAAGCGTGAAGTTCTTCCCCCGTTTATCCCATTCCAGTGCACTGAGCAACTCGCCGAAGATGCGCGGGATGTCGCCACGATTGATCTCGTCGATGAGAAGATAGAATGGTCGCTGTGGATCTCCACTCGCACGGCTGCAGAGGCGCTTGAAGACTCCGTCTCTCAACTCGAAGCTCATGACGCCACTGTCGAGTCGAGTTCTGGGCCGGTAACCTTCGAGAAAGTCCTCGTACCCGTACGCAGGGTGGAAGCTGCACATCTCGACGGCGCCCGCCTGCATGAGTGTTGTGCGACTTGTCCCGTCACGTGGGTCGAACGCCCGATCAAACCAAGCGCGCGACGCGAGCTCAAATACGGCGCGTTCTCCCCAGTACGTCTTTCCCGTGCCTGGCGGGCCATAGAGAATCACCTGTCCTTTGCGACGAAGAACCCTTTCCACGCGTGCCACGAGGGGTTCGAGCACGGGAAGCGCAGCGGCGGTTGTCAAGATCGATCGCCGAACCGGCTGGATGCTTCGTTCAAACAGGTACTGCTCGATGATGAGCCAGTTGCCCACTGCCTTGACTGCGCGAAATGTCGTTCGAACACCCTCCTCCAGTTTCCATGAATCCTCGTTGTGCCAGTCGACTGGCCGCGCGTTCACAAATGGCTTCCGCTCCAGGTGGTATTCATACTGACCACGGATCGATCCGATCCCGAGCACGCGCTGCCCATCCACGGCTACGACAATGTCGCGTTCCTGGGCATTCCTAATGAAATCCAGCAATTGACGGCGCTGATTGGACTCCGTCGGTGCATGCTCGTGTGCGTAATGTTCTGCAAAGCGAGATTCCCATGAGTCCTTGTCGAGTTCACCGACTGCCACATCGGTCAGGTCACCCAGGGATGACCAACCCACCGCTGCGTAGCCGCCCTTCCGCATACTCTCCCATCCGCTTTGCCCATCGATGACCGTCCCGAGGCGCCAGTACGAGTACGGCCCACCGTGCAGCTCCTTCAACACGGCCGTGATCCGCTGCACTGGCTCGCCCAAGATGCGGGCAAGCGCGATGAAGGCCTGCGATGCTTTGAATCGCCCCTCCGGGGGCATCAACAAAAGACGGACATGGTGAAACCGCTGATACAACAACGAATGAAACTCGTCGATGCGATCCGGGAAGATCAGCGCCAAATACTTATGCGACCAGCCGCTGTCGTACAGCCCTGGCATTGCCAACCTGAGATCGCCATCAAGTACGTCGAAGTTAACCCCCTCGGGATCAAACGTCCCGATCGGGCCGAGTCCGTTGAGGATCTTGACTGCAGCCAGCAACTCGTCGCGCTGCAGCCGCGCCGTATGAATCGCTTCTTCACGCGAGATCTGCTTCTGCGCCCTGGCAGCACCGGCAACCCACTCGCCCGTGCCCGCTCTCTCGTAGAGGCCAAACTTCAGCGCACTGCCGCCGGCAATACTGCCAAACTCCGGGGCCGCGAACTCGTCGTCGTTCTTGAACTCCAGCCAGTACATCAGGCTGTCCCGATTCTTCCGGCCATGCATGCCTTCGAGCAAGGCCACGCCATCCAGTCGCTGAAGCGCGTCTGGTCCATACTTGGCGCGGAACTGAGCGAAATAGCTTTCAATCGCTTCGCGCGGAAGTAGCCGGCCAGCATCGTGCATCCGGTCGCGGACCTCTTTGACTCGGTCGAGGACGCGGGGATCGAATTCGGCCTTCGACATACGCTGATAATCGCCTAGCATCCGAGGTCTCCCAATACTTCGACGCTGCGAGAAGCGCAATTGCGCTCGCATGCTGCAAACCAACAGGCTGATTGAAATGGGTGCAGCCGCGTTGAGATCCAAGGGCTGGCGTGACGCCCCCAAGGATTTCGATCGCTTGCGCGAAAGTCGCGGCGTGACGATCGACGACGCTTGCTCGACGGGCTCGATATCGGCAGCGTTGCGGGATGTCGCTAGGCGCGAAGTTTCGAAGCCCCCAGAGGTTCACCGGCGCATCAGAGCCGGCTGAGCAGCTCCGTCCACGGCTGGAGGAGGCCCGGCTCGAGCTGCGGGCTCTGTATCGTTCGCTCGACCGGATGCGACTTGCCCAGGAGCTGCCGGCTGGGCTTCGACGGCTCCAGGAGCTCGATGCTGACTTTGCCGAGGCGCTCTGGGTGCTCGACCAGCCGCGCGGCCGGTTCAACCTCACGGCGATGGTCAACGACACGCTGGCTTCGTTGAGCCGGCTGGCTCCAGCTCGGGCGGCGTTTCTCGCCACGTTCGACGACGCCACGTGCGCGGCGCTCGAGGACCGATCGCAAGCCACGCGTGCCGTGCTGTCGCCGACGGACGCGTACCTGGAGATCCCCGGTCGAGATCCCTCCGCACGGCGAGCCCGACGATGACCCGGCCCGTCCGCCTGAGCCTCGTGAAGTGGAGGCCCGAGCAGGATGAGCCTGAGCACGAGCACGGAACTTGATGGTCTCCCCAGCCGCTGACCGCCACCGCGCTGAGCCAGCGACTGCAGACGCAAGCGGCTGCCGTGTCGACACTGGCAAACGACTGGGCCGCGCGCGACGAGCCGGTGTCGTTCAAGGACTTCGAGCAGGCAATCCGTGAGGTGGTGTTCGCGTTCGCACGGATCGCGATCATGCTGTTCCTGGCGCTCCGCGAAGATCAGCTGATGCGTACGTACCCGGCCCAGGTCGAGCGCGACGGCCGCAGGTTCCGCCGCGCACCGGCGATCCCGCGCAGCCTGACCACGCTGTTCGGCGTGGTTCGCTACGCCCGGACGTACATGCGCGAAGTTGGTCATCATGCGCCGCGTGTCTTCCACCCACTCGACGTTGCGCTCGGGCTCGTCGGCGACAGGTTCAGCTGGAACGTGTTGACCATGGCGGCGCGGCTGGCGACCAAGCTGAGCTTCGCCGAGGCGCGCGCCACCCTGGCGACGTTCATTCCGGACGCGCCGTCGACCGAGGTCATCGAGCACACCGTGCTCGGCCTTGGCCGTCATACGGCCGCCTGGTTCGAGCACGCACCCGCACCGGAAGGCGATGGCGAGGTGCTGGTGATCATGTTCGACGGCAAGGGCGCACCGACGGCCACGGAGTCCGAGCTGAGCCGTCGGCGCGGCAAGCGGCGACGCCGGCAACTTCCGGCGTCGCC
>JBGQCL010000554.1:0-7630 GCA_041495365.1 Kofleriaceae bacterium
CCCGGCAGAGACTACCGAAACGCCCCATCCCTAGCAACCCGGCCAAGCCCAAGGCCGCACCGACCTTCGACTACGACGGCGTGCTCGCTGTGCTGCGCGACAACGTCGCGCGCGCCGAGGCGATGATCGTCGCCGCGGACGAGTTCATCGCGCAGCTGTGGAGCAGCGGGGGCGGCAGCAACATCGCGCTCACCCGTCGCCGCAACCACGTCTCGTTCTACCTGGAGTCCGCCCGGCTCGCGGTGCGGGCGGCGATGTTCGCGGGCGATGAGCTGGACCTGCACCGGGGGCGCTCGTGATCGACCTCGCGACGCAGCTCGACGATCTGCGGCGCGCGCTCTCGGAAGTGGACGTCCTTGCGGTGCTCACCGGCGAAGCCTTCGGCAAGGTGGACTGGACCGAGCCCGACTCGGCCAACGTCGAGGTCATGGCCACGCTGCTCCGGCTGATCGAGAGGTCCTCGTTCGCGGCCGGTGGCGCGTTCCACCGCCTGCAGGCGGTGGTGGCACACGCGCAGCCTGCGCCACCAGTGGAGCCGCCCGAGGGCATGTCCGCCGAGGACGCCGCGATCGTCCGGCGCATCCGTACGCGCTGCCCGGACAAGCGCTTCGACGGCGGCACGGATGCCGAGCTGCTGGACCTGTTCAAGCGCAACAAGCGGACGCTGGAGCGCGGGGACGAGGACGTGATCGCAGCGATGACGCACCCGAGGTAGGGCGGCGCAGATCACAGCGGCCCGCGACGGCAAGCGCCCGGGCGCGCTGATCTACGCCCCGACCTCGCGCGGGAGCGGATCGACCGCGCCGTGTGCCCACACTGTGGACGCAGCGGGTAGCGCGCACTCAAAGCAGTTCAACGAGCTTCTTGACTGCGGCCCTGTACCGCTTGAGCGGCTCGCGATTCACCTGGCACTTGGTGCCGTGCACGTTATGGCTGCCGAGTCGCACGCTGGATAGAGGAACACCTTTGTGAGCCGCTACAATGGCGACAGAGTGGGCGTCCGGAATATCGATGAACGGTTCTTTCGAGAGCGAGAAATACTGTGGCATAGCATTTCGCAGTTTCTGGACGCGCCCCTGGATTTCTCCATACATCGCCTTGAATGCCTTCGACGCCTTCTTGTCCCACTGCGTGCTTCGATTGAGCGGTACGAGATGGATCGACGGCAGCGTTAAGCGATGCTTATTCGCTTGCTGCGAGAAGCTGGCATTAGAGTATGCCGGCGGCAAATCAATGCCATAAAGCAACTGGGAGATGTTGTCGATCGCACGCGCCGACGATCCGTCTGCGGTACATGGCACAATGATTCGATTCGCAGCGAGTAATGCAATCTCAGTGTATGCGGAGAAGCTTGGATTACAATCGATGAAAAACACAGCGTTTGGCATCTTTATCGCGATCTCGTCGACGAGATCGTCAAGCCAGCGGTGCACATTACCCCAGGCGCCAGATGGCAGAGCTTGTCCGGAGATCTGATTGATCGCTTGCGTCTGCACTTCAAGCGATGGATCTCCGGCCACCAAGTACAAGTTGGTAGGCATGTTATGGTTAATATCTGCAGCATGGACAGTAAACGATGCTTCGCTTCCGACCTTCGTGTGTGGCTGATTGATGCGCAAATCGAAGTACCCGCCTATCGACTTACGCGGCTCTTTCTGTAGGAGCGAGTTAAGTTGTTCAGCGCCAGCACCGTTGCCGCCCAAGATGATCTCGCTCACATTGGCCTGGGGGCACATATCGACGACGACCACCGACTGATCCGGGTGCTTCTCCGCGTATGCGGCAGCGATGATGAAGCTCAGGAACGTCTTGCCCACGCCGCCCTTGTTGTTCCAGAGGGCGTACCGCGGGATCACCTTTGAACGTTTCATCGTGATGGGCACGCGGCCATGGTATCATAGCGCGCCGTGTCCACTCCGGATGGCATCAGACATCAGGCCAGCGACGCGCTGCGGCTTCGAGCCGGCCGCATTCTCGCTCGCCCGTGCCTCGGCCACGTGGAGCAGCTCGCCGAGCTCCCACTGATGCGTGGCCGCTCGTAGCCGCATGTGATCGCTTCACCGGTGGCGGTGCCTCGACGCTCGGCCAGTTGCCGCCCGGTCTTTCGCTGAGCACCGGTCATGGCAGCCAGCCATCTCCTTCCGCGACCGGGTGACGACACCGCAGAGCGACACGTCCACATCAGCTTCGAGATCGACGAGAACGAGGATCGCCCAGCGCGACGCGGCTAACGCGTAGCTGCCGCCTGCTGGTCGCGCACCGGCTGCGATGCGGCCTCGGCGGCTACTTGTCCGCGCCTGCCTCGCGTAACCCGAGCATCAGCATCCACGAGCTCAGGCCAAGCCCGGCGCGTTCCGCGGCCTTGGCCAGGATCTCCTTCTGGTCGTCGGTGACCCGGATCTGGATGTTCCGTTCCTTCCGGACTTTCTTGCGTCGTTTCACGGCCATGTACCGCGTTTGTAGCCACAAGAGAAAGACATGTCAAGCCGCTTGACTGGTAACGATAATGTGTCTACATTTGCAGTATGGACGCTGCATCGCCCCTCGACGCTCGCCAGGCTCGCGGCCTCGCTCTGGTCAAGGCGCAGCGCGCCAAGATCAAGCCCGTGTCCGGCTCGCGCTGGCTGGTCCCGTCGGCTACCAACGCGTCCGGTGGCTACGTGGTCGACACCGAGCAGAGCTCGTGCACCTGCCCGGACCACGAGGACCGCGGCGTCCGGTGCAAGCACATCTGGGCGGTCATGATCGTCCGCTCTGAGGTCACGCTCCCCGACGGCACGACGATCGTGACCGAGAAGCGCGTCACCTACCGCCAGGACTGGCCTGCCTACAACGCGGCGCAGACCGAGGAGCGCGATCGCGTGGAGCTCTTGCTCAAGGGCCTGTGCGACGGCATCGTGCAGCCGCCGCGATCGGGTCGCGGTCGCCCGCCCGCTCTGCTCGCTGACATCGTCTACGCGGCGACGATGAAGACCTACGGCCTGATGTCCGGGCGCCGCTCGACGTGCGACATCCGCGCTTGCGCCGCGGGCGGTCTCCTCAGCAAGGCACCGGCCTACAACACGCTGTTCAAGTACGCCGAGCGCGCCGATCTGGCGCCGCTCCTCAAGACGCTCGTGCACGAGAGCGCGGCGCCGCTGCGCGCGGTCGAGACCACGTTCGCAACCGACTCCACTGGGTTCGCCACCAACACCTATGCGCGCTGGTTCGACGAGAAGTACGGCGCCGAGAAGCGCTGCCAGCGCTGGATCAAGCTGCATGCGCAGGTCGGTACGTTCACGAACGTGATCGCGTCCGTCGAGGCCACCGAGAGCAACGTCGGGGACTCGGTGATGCTCAAGCCGCTCCTCGACTCGTCCGTCGAGCGCGGGTTCGACGTCCGCGAGCTGAGCGCGGACAAGGCGTACTTGAGCAACGAGAACCTCGTCGCGATCGAGGCCGCGATGGCGGTGCCCTACATCCCGTTCAAGTCGAACAGCAAGGGCACCGGACGCACCGACGCGTGGCGTCGCCTCTGGCACATGTTCGAGGCGCAGAACGACCAGTTCCTCGCCCACTACCACAAGCGCAGCAACGTCGAGAGCACGTTCTCGATGATCAAGCGCAAGTTCGGTGCGAGCGTCCGCGCCAAGACGTTCCCGGCGCAGATCAACGAGGTGCTCCTCAAGTGCCTCTGCCACAACCTCAGCTGCCTCGTGCACGCGATCCACGAGCTGGGGATCGATCCCGTGTTCTGGGCGCGCCTGGAGGTCCACTGATGTCGCACCGCGATCTCACGCTCGAACAACAGGAGCACGTGCGCGTCTGCCTGCGCTCGCTGCACGCCAGGTTCGGCAACTGGCGCAACGTCGAGCGCTCGCTGCCGGTGGCGCACTCGGTGCTCGTGGACGTCATGGCTGGGAAGTGCGAGGTCAGCGTCGCCATCGCGTTCCGCACGGCCAAGGTGCTCGGGGCGAGCCTCTACGACGTGATCGGCGGGATGGCGGTGCCGGACGGTACGTGCGCGCACTGCGGCAAGGAGCCGAGCGAGCACTGGCGGTGCGCGGGCGAGATCGGCACGGTCGGTCCGTGAATTTCCGCCCCGTGTGATCCGCATGTGATCCGTCCACGCCGTTTCAGGTACTTGAAACTAATCCGGATTCCATAGATCCATGATTTCCCTACCGATTTCGGTGGACGTACGGCGTACGTACGCTACCATTTTCAGGCAGATCCACGCGGTGGGTCCTCAAGCATGGACACCGAGCGAGTCGACCTCCTGATCCGATACGCGCTAGCGCTAGCGGCCAGAAACGAAGCATGGAACGAGCGCGAGCTGGGCCCGATCCATCTCTTGAAGTACGTCTACCTTGCCGACCTGGCGTACGCGGCTCGCAATAACGGCGCGACGTTCACAGGGGCTGATTGGCGGTTCTACAAGTTCGGTCCATGGGCGAACGCGGTGCATGAACGCATCCGGCCGGCTCTTGGACGCCTTCACGTAAATGAGCGCACGTTCGGGTTCGAGCGCAAAGACGGCGAAGATGGTGAGAGTGTTCGTTGGAGGCTGGCCGACGAACCGGATCGATTGCTCGTCGAGATCGAGCGTGAGATCCCTGCGTTGGTTGCGTCTGCTCTGGGTAGGGCGGTGCGCGAGTTCGGCGGCAACACGCCGGACCTTCTGCATCACGTTTACAGAACCAAGCCGATGCTTCATGCAGCGCCCCATGAGCCGCTGGAATTCGCGCACGCAGTACCCGAGCCGACGCCGAAGTTCGAGAAACCGCCAGAGCTTACTGTGAAACAGCAGAAGAAGCTGCGCGAGGCGATCCGGGCGGCCAAAGAGCAGCGGGCGGCCAAAGCCAAACGTCGCTTCGTGACGGTTCCGACGCCAATCTATGATGAGATCTTCGAGAAAGGCGTCGAGGCACTAGACCGAGACGGTGGCGACGAGCTGAGGGCGTTCGAGGGAACGGTTACTTTCTCCGAAGAAATATGGAAGTCTAAGGGTCGGCATGACGACGGGGTCCCCTAGTTTCCCAACGGACAGCGTTCAGTCATTCTTTGACCCATGGTGGGTCGCTGATTCGTCGGGGAAGATCTGCCGAGGCAGGCTGATCAAGGTGTTTATATCCCATATTGATCTGGTTCCACACGTTCTAACGGTGCAGGGTCGCGGCTCGCCTACCGATCACAAAACAGCCCTGGTCACAGTCGAACCATTCAACACTAGGTCCCGGCCGCAACAGCCTCAGCTACCCGTAGCCGCGTTACCGCTGCACTCTGGAGAGCATTATTTCATCTACCGTGGCAAGGTTCGTCCAGCGCTCGTGCTTGCTGTCGAGTCAGATGACATCAACAGGCAGCTAGCGCCCGCGCGCTGGCAAACCGCCAAGACGATCATGGTCGCTCCGTACTACGGTGCGGATCAGGACGGCACACGCGGTGGTTGGGATCCGACGTTTGTGCAGCGAATCCGGCGTGCTACCTACTCACAGTACATGTACGATCGTCTGCCGATCCCCGGGTCGCAGGAGTCGATCATGCGCCTTGATCAGATGCAGGCGCTGGGATCGTCGCGACCCTCGCTGAGCATCTCGGACTGGAAGCTTTCGGATGAGGCGATGTCGGTTGTGGACGAATGGGTGACATGGCATATGCAGCGCAAGCTGGCGGAGGACGGGGAGCTTCTCGCCGCAGTAAGGGCCTTGCAGGATCTCTAGCGCGGATGAGGTCGGGCTAGGTGCCCGCGATCTCGCGCATGGTCATGCCGGCCTGCTTCGCGAACCACGCGATGTTGTGCCAGGCAGCCTTGAGTTCGTGCTCTGAGATGCCGTTCTCGAGCGCGAGCTTGTATCCGGCCCACATCTCCCTGACGTTCTCACGCGCAACGATCTCGTTCATGTCGAGCCTGGATAGCATAGCCGGCCGACGGGCAACACCACCTGCCATGCCGCGCGGCACTGTACCCGCTGCCTCAACGGTGCCGATCCCGGGGTGCCGATCCCGCCTCACTTCGCTGCACTGAACCCGCTGCCTCTAAATTCAGCCGGCTGCCTCTAAATTGGGGGTTGGGAGGGGATTTAGGGGCAAAGCCACGCGCTGTCCGCCATCCGGCCAGGTTTTCGCCGAACCCGCTGATCCGCCGTCGCCGGACGCTGGCCCGCGATGTGCTGGGTGCAGGCGCCATGATCACCACCGTCCAGTCCTGCACCCTGGTCGGCATCGACGCCGAGCTGGTCGACGTCGAGTGCACGATCGATCGCGGCCTGCCGCAGTACAGCGTCGTCGGCCTCGCGGCGCCCTCGGTCAAGGAGGGCGCGACCCGGATCCAGAGCGCGCTCAAGACCGTCGGCCACGACCTGCCGCTCAAGAAGGTGACCATCAACCTCGCGCCCGCGGACCTGCGCAAGCCGGGCTGCGGCCTCGACCTGCCGATCGCGCTCGCCGTGCTCGCCGCCGAGGGCGTGATCCCCGGCGACGCGCTCGCCGGCCGCCTCGTGCTCGGCGAGCTCGGGCTCGACGGCGCCGTCCGCTCCGTGCGCGGCGTGCTCGCCGCCGCCCTGCGCGCCCGCGCCGCCGGCCTGCGCGGCGTCATCGTGCCCGAGCCGTGCGCCGCCGAGGCCGCGCTGGTCGATGACCTCGCCGTCCACCCGGTCGCCGACCTCGCCGAGATCGTCGCCGCCCTGCGCGGCGAGCGACCGCTGCGCGTCCCGGGCCCCGGCGGCCGGCCCGCGCTCCGCGCCGCCACCGTCGACATGGCCGAGGTCCGCGGCCAGAGCCTGGCCCGCGCCGCGGTCGAGATCGCCGTCGCCGGGGGGCACAACATCCTGCTCGCCGGCCCGCCCGGCACCGGCAAGACCATGGTCGCGCGCCGGATCCCGACCCTGCTCCCCGAGATGACCCGCGCCGAGTCCCTCGAGACCACCAAGATCTACTCCGCGATGGGCCTCGCCCACGGCCTGATCGACACCCGCCCGTTCCGCGCCCCGCACCACACGATCTCCACCGCCGCCCTGATCGGCGGCGGCAGCTCGCCCCGCCCCGGCGAGATCTCGCTCGCCCACAACGGCGTCCTGTTCCTCGACGAGTTCCCCGAGTTCCCGCGCGCCGCCGTCGAGGGCCTGCGCCAGCCGCTCGAGGAGCGCACCGTCACCATCGATCGCATCCACGGCGCGCTCCGCCTCCCCGCGTCCTTCCTCCTGGTCGCCGCCGCCAACCCCTGCCCGTGCGGCTGGCTCGGCTCCGGCGTCCGCGAGTGCACCTGCGGCCCCGGCGCGATCGAGCGCTACCGGCTCCGCCTGTCCGGCCCGCTGCTCGACCGCATCGACCTCCAGGTCTACGTCCGCCCCGTCCCGCTCCGCGAGCTGCGCCGCGTCGAGCCCGGCGAGTCGTCCGCCCCGATCCGCGCCCGCGTCGCCGCCGCCCGCGACCGCCAGCTCGCCCGGCTCCGGCCGTGGAACCTGCGCTGCAACGCCGAGATGCCGGTCTCCGTCCTGCGGGCCACCTGCAAGCTCGACAGCCTGGGCGAGCGCACCCTCGCCGAGCTGGTCGAGCGCCGCAAGAGCTTCACCGCCCGCAGCGTCGATCGCCTGATCAAGGTCGCCCGCACCGTCGCAGATCTGATGAGCCAGGACGACATCGACGCCGG
>JBGQCL010000555.1:0-7628 GCA_041495365.1 Kofleriaceae bacterium
AGCGGGTGCACAACGACGGCTCGCTGACTTTCAGCGATCCACTCCGAGGAGATCCCACATGCGCAACATCATCCGTACTGCCCTGGTCATCGGAACGCTCGCCACCCCGATGATCGCGATGGCAGACACCCCGAAGAAGGACGCGCCGGCGGCCAAGGACGACAAGGCCCCGGCCGACGCCAAGGACGCGAAGGCCCCGGCCAAGGACGCCAAGGCCCCGGCCAAGAAGGACGCCAAGGCCCCGGCCAAGAAGGACGCGGCCAAGGACGCCAAGGACCCGGCCGCCAAGTGATGGCCCGGTAGCTCCGGCTACCACCTGCGTTGGCACCGCCGGCAACGGCGGTGTTCGCGTTTTCGGGCCACGTTTCCGGCCGCGTTTTCCGGCGACCTTTTCTGCCGCCGGGCGGGGATGGGATCTCCGTTTCGGGTATCACCGGCCGGTGTCGCGCAGCGTGATCATCGTCGACCTGTTCGCGCCCGAGGTCCGCGCGCTGCGCGCGGTGTTCGACGCCCGGTTCGCCGAGCCCCGCGCCGCCCGGGCCGACCGCTTCGTGTGGGACTACTGGCACGTGCCGGACCAGTACACGGCGCTGCGCACGCCCGCGTGGACGTATTTTCCGCGGTCGCTGTACGCGGCGTTTCACAACCGGCTCGTCGCATGGGGCCGCGCCCACCTGGGCTGCCACGACATCTCGCCGCCCTGGCTGTCGCTGTACATCGAGGGCTGCCGCCAGGAGCTCCACGGCGACCTGCCGCATGGCCCGTGGGCGTTCGTGGTCTCGCTGACCCGGTGGCGCGGCCGGCGGTTCCGCGGCGGCGAGACCGTGCTGCTCCGCGACGAGGTGCTCGACTTCTGGCACGACTTCGCCTCGGTGCGCGCCGTCGAGCAGGCCGCGCTGGTCCGGCGGATCGCGCCCGAGTTCGGCCGGCTCACCGTGTTCGACCCGCGGATCCCGCACGGCGTCCGCACGGTCACGGGCACGCACGATCCGCGCGAGGGCCGGCTCGTGATCCACGGCTGGTTCGTCCAGCCCCGGCCGTTCGTGCGCGGCGCGCTGCCGGCGCGGGCGCTCACCGCCCGGATCGCCGAGCTCACCGAGCAGCTCGCCGGCTGGCTCGACGGCCTGCCGGTCGCCGGCCTGGTCAGCCTGGCGTTCGACGTCGACCGCCACGGCCGGGTCCGCGCGCCGCGCGTCCTGTCCGACACCACGCGCGTGCCGCGCGGCGAGGACCGGGCGCGCGCGCGGCTGGTCCGCCGGATCCGCGACGCCGTCGCCGGCTGGCAATTCTCGGCCCAGCGCGCCGGGAGCCGCGTGACCCTGCCGCTGGTGTTCGAGCGCGCGTAGCATCCTGTGGCAGGTGGTCTGACGTGCGCGACCGAGGGTGAACGAAAACTTCACGCCTTGTGCGCTCTATCTTGTTGAAACCAGGATGCTCGGCGATGGCACGCCGCTTGAGGTAACGCACTGCATGCGGCTCCCCCTGCTCGGCCTCGTGTTCCTCCTCGCGTGCGGCAGCAGCCACTCCGCCACGGACGCAGGCCCCGGCGATGGCGCGCCCGGCGACGGGGCCTCCGGTGGTGTGTGCGCCGGCTTTGGCCACACGCCGTGCAGCGCCACCGAGTACTGCGACTACGCCGACAACGGCTGCGGCATCGGCGATCAGACCGGCAGCTGCAAGCCGCGGCCCGACGTGTGCCCCATCAGCGTGACCGGGGCGGCCCCGGGGATCATCGCGACGCCGACCTGCGCCTGCGACGGCCAGATCTACGGCAACGAGTGCGACGCGAACCGGGCCGGGTTCGACGTCAACGCGCACGGCACCTGCGACGTCCGCTCCGGCTCGTTCGCGTGCGGCACCACCCAGTGCCTGGTCGCGACCCAGTACTGCCGGCGCCAGCCCCACTCGAAGGGGCCCGACACGTTCAGCTGCGTCGGGCTGCCACCGGCGTGCTCGGGCACCGGGGACTGCGCCTGCCTGGCGAGCCAGCCGTGCGGCAAGCTGTGCGCCGGCACGTCGGCCGCGGGGATGACCTTGACCTGCACGCCGACCCCGTGATCATCCGCTCGCCGCGGGCGGCGCGGCCAGCCGGATCACCTCGAGCAGCACCGCGGTCATCAGATCGAGGAGCTCGCTCCGCGACAGCCGCGGGTTCGCGCACCAGTCGATCGACGCGGCCTCGACAAAGCCGATCCAGCCGCGCATCGCGATCTCCAGGCGCGCGTCGCTGGTGACCAGGCTCGCCAGCGCGGAGCCGGACAGCAGCTTGTCGAACAGCCGCGCGCGCACGCCCTCGACCACGGCGGCGACCTCCGGATCGCTGCCGATCCCGCCGCGCATCAGCGCGACGAACGCGCGCGAGTGGCGCGCGATGTGCTCCAGGTACGCGTCGACGCTCGCCCGCACCCGGTCGATCGGCGGCAGGTCCGCGGCGACCCGCAGCACCGCGTCGACCAGCTCGTCGGCGATCTCGCGCAGCCCCGCGACGTACAGATCGCGCTTGGTCGGGAAGTAGTGATAGAGCAGGCCCTTGGAGATGTTCGCGACCCGCGCGAGGTCGTCGATCGAGACCTCGTCGTACGAGCGGTCCGAGAACACCCGCTTGGCGAGCTCCAGCAGCTGGGCGCGGCGCTGATCGTTGTCCAGCCGGATCCGCCGCCGGGGGCGAGCGACGCCACGAACACTGCGAGCGGCTCGACCGGGAGGCACTGCCCTGCATCATAACGGCAATCGCGCGCGCCGGCCCGACCGCCGCCCACCCGCTCGCCGGTCATGTCACTATTGACTTTTGGTCAATAGCGGGTACGTTGGCCCAAGAACTTCCTGGAGGCTCCCCCGTGAACCCGATCGTCCCCCGCGATCTCGACGTCGATTTTCGGGCCGTGCCGCGGCACTGGCTCGCCGGCAACGCCGCCGCGACGGCGATCGCCAACGGCGTCAACCTGCTGTTCCCGCACGGCGAGCGGTTCTTCGTGCGCTCGGTCAAGCACTTCCTCGACCAGATCCACGACCCGGAGCTGCGCGCGGCGATCAAGGGCTTCTTCGGCCAGGAGGGCCGCCACGCCCGCGCCCACGATCAGTTCAACGCGATCCTGCGCGCCCAGGGCTACGAGATCGACCGCTTCCTCGCCGGCTACCAGCGGCTGAGCTCGTGGCTCGAGGCCCACACTCCGCCCCGGCTCAACCTCGCGATCACCGCGGCGGCCGAGCACTTCACCGCGATCCTCGCCGAGGGTGCATTCACCGAGAGCGTGCTCGACGCCGCGGCGCCCGAGATGCGGCAGCTCCTGGCGTGGCACGCCGCCGAGGAGCTCGAGCACAAGGCGGTCGCGTTCGACGTGCTGCGCGCGGTCGACCCGTCGTACGCGCTGCGGATCGCCGGGCTGATCTATGCCACCGTGACGCTCGGCGCGTTCTGGCTGTGGAGCGCGGTCAGCCTGATGCGCCAGGAGCCGCGCGGCGCGCTCGGCGCCTCGCGCGAGCTCGGCCGGATGCCGCGCCGCGATCCGATCGTCCGCCGGGTGTTCCTGCGCGGGATCCGGCAGTACCTGGCGCCGGGCTTCCACCCCGGCGACCATCCGACCGAGCGAATCGCCAGCGAGTGGATGGCCGCGCGTGGTATGTCGCTGCCCGGGTCAAGATCCTCCGACTCCGAGGCCGCATGAAGCTCGCAGACAACACCGTGGTCGTCACCGGCGCAGGCAGCGGGATCGGTCGCGCCACCGCGCTCGCGTTCGCCCAGCAGGGCGCCCGGATCGCCGCGTGCGACGTCGACCAGGCGCGGCTCGACGCGCTGTCGGCCGAGCTCGGCGACCGCGCCCTCGTCGTGCAGAAGGTCGACGTCGCCGACCGCGCCCAGATGAGCGCGTTCGCCGACGCCGTCCACGCCCGGGCCCCGGCGGCCGACGTCGTGGTCAACAACGCCGGGGTCGCGGTCGGCGGCAGCTTCCTTCACACCAGCCTCGACGACATGGACTGGCTGCTCGGCATCAACCTGCACGGCGTGATCCACGGCTGTCACTTCTTCGTCCCCCGGATGGCCGAGCGCAGGTCCGGCCACGTGGTCAACATCTCCAGCATCTTCGGGATCTATCCCGCCCCCAACGTCACGGCCTACGTCGCCAGCAAGTTCGCGGTGCTCGGGTTCTCACAGTCGCTGCGCACCGAGCTCGCCCCGCACCAGGTCGGCGTCACCGCGATCTGCCCCGGGATGATCGCCACGTCGATCGTCGCCGACGGCCGGATGGCCGGCCCGATCGGCGACCGCCGCGCGACGATGGTCGAGCGGTTCAAGAAGGGCACCCCGCCATCGCGCGTCGCCGAGGTCATCCTCGACGCCGTGCGCACCAACCCCGCGGTCCGCACGGTCGGCCGCGACGCCTGGGTCGTCCACCAGCTCACCAAGCTCGCCCCCCAGGCGTTCCAGCGCGGTGCCAGCGCGCTGCAGGAGTGGTTCGGCGCCGCCTGACGCGCGCGCCAGGGCCCGCGCCGCCGCGCCGAGCCCGTGGCGGTGAGGTCGGACCGGCCGCCGGCGTGAGGTGGGTCGACGGCGCCGTGCTCCGGCGTTAAGGTGGTCTCGATCCCATGAAGCTCGCGACGCTGCGCGATGGCTCTCGAGACGGTCGCCTGCTGGTGGTCCGCCGCGACGGCGAGGCCGGTGCGCCGGCCCCGGACGCCTGGCCGACGCTGCAGCGCGCGCTCGATGACTGGACCGCGGCCGAGCCGGCCCTGCGGGCGCTCGCCGACGAGCTCGACCGCGGCGCGCACGACGGCATCCCGGTCGACCCGCTGCGGCTGGGCGCGCCGCTGCCGCGCGCCTACGAGTGGGTCGATGGCTCGGCGTTCCTCCACCACGTGCGGCTGGTGCGCCGGGCGCGCGGGGCCGAGCCGCCGGCCACGCTGGAGACCGATCCGCTGATCTACCAGGGCGGCTCCGGCGACATGCTCGGGCCGCGCGACCCGATCGAGCTCTGCGATCCGGCGTGGGGCCTGGACTACGAGTCCGAGGTCTGCGTGGTCCTCGACGACACCCCGCTCGGCACCACCGCGGCGGACGCGGCGCGCTACGTCCGGCTGGTCATGCTCGCCAACGACTGCACGCTGCGCAACCTGGTCCCCGACGAGCTCGCCAGGGGCTTCGGGTTCTTCCAGAGCAAGCCGGCGACCGCGTTCTCGCCGTTCGCGGTCACCCCCGACGAGCTCGAGGCCACCGGCAGCTGGCGCGACGGCCGGCTGTACGGCCGGATCCGCTCGACCTACAACGAGGCCGTGATCGGCGACTGCGACACCGGCCCCGAGATGCAGTTCTCGTTCTTCGATCTGATCGCCCACATCGCCCGGACCCGGCGGTTCACCGCCGGCACCCTCCTCGGCAGCGGCACGGTGTCCAACGCCGACCCGGCGCGCGGCGTGTCGTGCCTGGCGGAAGCCCGGATGATCGAGATCATCCAGTCCGGCAAGCCGGCGACGCCGTTCATGGCGGTCGGCGACCGGATCCGGATCGAGGCCGACGTCGCCGGCACCAGTCCGTTCGGCGCGATCGACCAGCGCGTGGTCGCCGCCGGAGCATCGTCCACCCAGCGACCTTCTCAGCCACCTTCTCAGCGACCTTCTCAGCCACCTTCTCAGCCACCTTCTCAGCCACCTTCTCAGCCACCTTCTCAGCCACCGGTACCGGGAGCCTCCCCATGAAGCTCGTCCTCCATAGCTACTGGCGTAGTTCGGCGAGCCACCGCGTGCGGATCGGGCTCGGCCTCAAGCAGCTGCCGTACGACTATGTCGCGGTCAACCTCCTGCAAGGCGAGAATCTCGCCGACGCCTACCTGGCCAAGAATCCGATGGCGCAAGTGCCGACCCTCGAGATCACCGAGGACGACGGCACCCGCGTCGCGCTGACCCAGTCGCTCGCGATCCTCGAGTACCTCGAGGAGCGCTGGCCCGATCCGCCGATCCTGCCGCGCGATCCGCTGCTCCGCGCCCGGGCGCGCGCGCTCGCCGAGATCTTCAACGCCGGGGTCCAGCCGATGCAGAACATGGCCACGCTCAACAAGATCAAGGCGCTGGGCGGGGACGAGGCGGCGTGGATCCGGCCGGTCATCGCCCACGGCCTGGACGCGTTCGCCCGGATCGCCGCCGAGGTGGCCGGCGTGTTCTCGGTCGGCGATTCCCCGACCATCGCCGACTGCTGTCTCGTGCCGCAGCTCGCCGGCGCCCGCCGGTTCCAGGTCGACCTCGAGCACTACCCCAGGCTGCTCGCGATCGAGGGCCACTGCCTCCCGCTGCCGGCGTTCGCCGACGCCATGCCGCACCACCAACCCGACGCCGTGAAGTCATGACCAAGCCTGCCCCGCTGGGCATCAAGCGCCTCGAAGGCATCCATTACTACGTCCGCGACCTCGAGCGCTCGCGCCGGTTCTACACCGAGAAGCTCGACTTCGCCGAGACCTGGCGATCGTCGCCCGAGCTCGAGGCGCGGACCGGCCAGCGCTCGGCGTGCTTCTCGGCCGGCGCGATCGAGCGAAGCGAGATGGGGGGTGGGGACCGTGCCGGCTTGGCCGGCGGGGCGGGGGGCGAAGCCCCCCGTGGGATCGACGTCGTGTGCAGCGCGCCGCTCGGGCCGGTCGGCGAGGGCCGCTGCCGCGCCGCCCGGTTCCTCGCCAAGCACCCCGACGGCGTCGGCACCCTGGTATTCGAGGTCGAGGACGCCGCGCGCGCGTTCGCGCTGCTCGAGCAGCGCGGCGGCACGCCGATCGACGACCTCGAGACGTTGCGCGACGACGGGGGCACGCTGCGCCAGTTCTCGATCACCACGCCGTTCGGCGACTGCACGTTCCGGTTCCGCGAGCGCGCCGGCTACCGCGCGCTGTACCCCGGCGCCGTGCCGCACCAGGGCGGCGGCACCAACCGGTTCGGCTTCCAGCACATCGATCACGTGACCTCGAACTTCCAGACCCTGAAGCCGATGCTGCTGTGGCTGGAGCACGTCCTCGGCTTCGAGCAGCTGTGGCAGATCGCGTTCCACACCTCCGACGTCGACCCGGCCCGCGCGTCGGGCTCGGGGCTCAAGTCGATCGTGATGTGGGACCCGGCGTCGCAGGTCAAGTTCGCCAACAACGAGCCGGCGCGGCCGTACTTCAAGAGCTCGCAGATCAACATCTTCCACGAGGAGCTGCGCGGCGACGGCGTGCAGCACGTCGCGCTCACCGTCGCCGACATCGTCACCGCGGTGCGCGGCCTGCGCAGCACCGGCGTCACCTTCATGCCGACCCCCGGCAGCTACTACGACCTGCTGCCGGGCCGGATCGCCGGAACCGGCATCGGCGCGATCGACGAGGATCTCGCCATCCTGCGCGAGCTCCAGATCCTCGTCGACGGCGACCACCACCACGCCTACATGCTGCAGATCTTCCTCAAGGAGTCGGCCGGCCTGTACGGCGACCCGAGCGCCGGCCCGTTCTTCTACGAGATCATCCAGCGCAAGGGCGATCGCGGGTTCGGCGCCGGCAACTTCCGCGCGCTGTTCGAGAGCATCGAGTGCGCATCCGGGGGCTCTGCCCCCGGATCCCCCCCATCCGGGGGCTCCGCCCCCGGATCCCCCCGGGATCAGACCCCTCGCACGCACGCTCCAT
>JBGQCL010000556.1:0-7606 GCA_041495365.1 Kofleriaceae bacterium
CCATCGGCGGCGGGCCCATCGGCGGCGGGCCCATCGGCGGCGGGCCCATCGGCGGCGGGCCCATCGGCGGCGGGCCCATCGGCGGCGGGCCCATCGGCGGCGGGCCCATCGGCGGCGGGCCCATCGGCGGCGGGCCCATCGCCGAGGACGGCGTGGGATGCTGCAGCGGGCTCGACGGCGAGCGCGACCGCTGCGAGTCCAGCATGTGCGGCACGGGCTGGGTGCCGGCGGGCGCTGCCGGGGCGTGGAGCGACTGCGGCGGCAGCGAGCCGGCCGCGACGCCCGGGCGTGGCCTGCCGAGCTTGCCCCACACATCGTCGACGCCGACCCCGCGGGTCGTGGTCTCCGGGCTCGGCAGCTGCGGGCCCGGCGGCTGCGGTGCCGGCAGCCGCGCGCGCTCCGGCAGCAGCGATGCGCCCGGCAGCAGGGCCTCGGCGCCCACCTTCGACGGGGTGATCGCGAGCGGCGGCGCGGTCGGCTGGTACGACGCGACCGCCATGCCGGCGACCGAGCGGGTCGGCAGCTGGGTCGTGCGCAGCCGCTTGATCACGGTGCGCACCGCGGCGAGCGACGGCCGCGCCTCGGGCGTCTTGGCCAGCATCGCGTCGACCAGCTGGACCATCTCGGCCGGCAGCCCGGCGACCGTGTCCCCGAGCGACGCCGGCGGCTCCTCGGCGTGCTGCATCAGGGTGGCCAGCGAATCGGCGAGCGCCAGGAACGGCCGGTACCCGGCGACGATCTCGAACATCACGATCCCGAGCGCATAGATGTCGGTGCGGTAGTCGACGCCGGTGCCGCGCGCCTGCTCGGGCGACATGTACTCCGGCGTCCCGAGCATCACGCCGGTCTTGGTGGTGAACGCCGGTGCGCCGCGATCCGGCATCAGCTTGGCGAGCCCGAAGTCGAGCAGCTTGACCTCCGGCCAGCGGTTGTCGCGGTGGACGAGGAACACGTTGTCGGGCTTGAGGTCGCGGTGGACGAAGCCGTGGTCGTGCGCGGCCTGCAGCGCCGAGGCGATCTCGTCGATCACCGACGCCGCCTCGCTGGGGTGCAGCGCGCCGCGCCGGAGCCGGCGGCGCAGCGACTCGCCGACCAGGAGGTCCATGACGTGGTACGCGCGGCCATCGGGCAGCGCGCCGTACGCGAAGATGTCGACGATGTGGGAGTGGCCGATCTGGTTGACCGCGCGCGCCTCCTGGATGAATCGCTCGACCGAGATCGGCGAGCGCGACACGTCGAGCCGCAGGATCTTGATCGCCGCGCGCTTGCCGATCACCGGGTGGGTCGCGCTGTACACCACGCCCATGCCGCCGTGGCCGAGCTCGCCGTCGATGACATAGCCGCCGACCTCGGTGCCGGGACCGATGCGCATGCCGATCGGATCGTCATCGAGGCCGCTCGCGGACTCGACCACGTCGGTCAGCCGCTCGCTGCCGGAGTCCTCTACCACGCCGCGATTCTACAGTGTCTGTAGAAAACTGATCAGCGCATCGCGCTCGGGCTTCGCGGCGAGCCGGAAGGCGTCCCGCGCGGACTGGGCCTCGCCGCCGTGCCACAGGATGGCCTCGGCCAGTGTGCGGGCGCGGCCGTCGTGCAGGAAGGTCGCGGCCGGTTGCACCACCTGGACCAGCCCGATCCCCCACAGCGGTGCGGTCCGCCACTCGACGCCCTCGGCGGTGAAGTCGCGCCGCGCGTCGGTCAACAGATCCCCGACGTCGTGGAGCAGCAGATCGGTGTAGGGGTGGATGGTCTGGTGCGCGAGCAGGGGAAGCGCCGCATCGCCGGTGACCAGCGTCGGCACGTGACACGCGGCACAGCCGAAGTCGTGGAACCGCTGGCGGCCTGCGCTGGCCGCCGCATTTTGCGGCGCTGCGGCCGGCACACCGAGCCCTGACAAGAACAGCAACGTCTCGGAGAAAGCGCCGTCGGCCAGGTCGTTGTCACCGAGCGCCGCCGGCAGCACCTCGTTGGTCAGGCCGATGTCGCCGGCGAACGCCTGCGCGACCTGCTGGCGCAGCGTGGGCACCGTCGCCTTGTGGCCGAACCGGCCGACGACCGTGGTCCGGTTCTCGAGGTCCCACACCAGGTTGACCCGGCCGGAGATCCCGTCGTGATCGTCGTCGTCGGGGTCGGCGATCGCCCGCAGCGTTGCCTCCGGCACTGCCTCGAGCAGACCGAGCCCGAACACGCCGAGCGACTGGCGGTACGACATCCGGACGTCGGGGCCGAACGACGAGCCATCGACCCGGGCGACCACCAGGCTGGGCTTGCGCAGCATGACGACCTCGCCGTCGCCGTAGGTCTCGGCGTGCTCGATCCACGACTGGGTGACCACCGCCTCGGGCACCGCGCCCGACGCGTGGTCGTGGAGCTGCAGCCCGATCCCCGCGACCGGCGCGTCGCCGCCCGGGACCTCGGGCATCGCGCCGGGTGCGCCGTCGACCAGGCTGACCCGGATCAGCGCCTGCGACTGCAGCGCGCCGTTGCCGATCTGCGACAGGCCGCGGCCGGCGCCGGCATGGCAGTCGCCGCAGCCGTCGGCGTTGAACAGCGGGCCGAGCACCGGCGGCGGCCAGTGGAACAGGAACGTGCTGCGCCCGAGCGGGAACGCGTTCTGCGAGCCGGCGTCCAGCCCGGGGGCCGGGTTGGAGAACGCAAAGGCCGTGCGGTCGTCGACGGTGAGATCGCCGCCCTGCCGGGTCGCATCGCCGCCATCGTCGCGGTCGCCGCCGCGGTCATCGCCACACGCGGCCAGCATCCCCACGGCGAGCGCGAGTCGGTTCATCACCGCCAAGGCTACCGGAGGCGCGGCGGTCCGGCCAGCGCCGGCCCGGCCGTCGGTCTACCGCTCACCCCACGAACCGGACGTCGAGCACGGTGTACTCGTCCCACGCGTAGATGTACCCGTTGTCCTTCGAGTACAGCGACATCGCGTGGTGGTTGTAGTCGGAGATCAGGCGCGTGCCGTTGCGCGTCCAGCCCCGCGCGCCGATCCAGTTGTAGAACCCGACGTACGCGTTGCTGCTCACCGACATGTAGCGGCTCGTGCCGCGGATGCGGTAGTACATGACGCCTCCGTACGGATACGACTCGAGGATCAGCGCCTTGTTCGGATCGGAGACCAGGACGGCCCACTCCGAGCCGTTCTCGCCGAGCCAGCCGAGCTGGACGCCGTCGGGGCCGTACAGCGCCACCTTGAACGCGTCGGGCGACGCGACGGCGTGCGGCGCGGCGGCCACGGCGTCCGAAAACGATCCATGGGGCTTGATCGAAGCAGGATTCATCGACATCGACATGGCAGTCCCTTTCGTGTGCTTGTATCCGGCGATTGCATGTTTGTGACAGCGCACACCACATCCACTTCGCCTCGTCTCGAGTGCGCCGGGCTCGCCGGTCCTTGCGTGAGCGGATACGAATGCAGACCGAAACTAGCCACGCCGCGCGACGGCCGCCATTACGGCAGATGACACGCGATTGCATGCGGCCCGCGGGCGGCCGACTCCGTGCCGCCGGCGGCTATCCCAGGCGCTCGCCGGCGAGCAGCTGCTCGTAGGTCTCGCGGTCGCGGATCACCGTGTAGCGATCGCCCGCGACCAGGACCTCGGGGGCGCGCGGCCGGGTGTTGTAGTTCGACGCCATCGCCGAGCCGTACGCGCCGGCGGCGCCGATCCACAATAGCTCGCCGGCCGCGAGCTCCGGCAGCTCGCGGTCGCGCGCGAAGAAGTCGCCGGTCTCGCAGATCGGCCCGACGATGTCGGTCGCGCTCGCCGGGCGGCCTGGCCCGGTCACCGGCTTCATCGGGTGGAACGAGCCGTACAGCGCCGGTCGCATCAGGTCGTTCATCGCCGCGTCGACGATCGTGATGTGCTTGGCCTCGTTCCGCTTGCGGTACAGGACGCGGGTGACCAGCGCGCCGGCGCGCCCGACGATCACCCGGCCGGGTTCGGTGTACAGCGTCACGCCGAGCGCGGTCAGCGGAGCGAGCGCGGCGCGCACCGCGGCGCCGTACTCGGCGGGGGTCGGCGGCGGCGCGTCGCCCTTGCCGTAGTCGATGCCGAGGCCGCCGCCCACGTCGATGTGCTCGACCTTGATCCCGTCCTGGGCGAGCTCGCCGATCAGCGCGACCACCCGCGCGATCGCATCGGTGAACGGCGCGGTCTTGGTCAGCTGCGAGCCGATGTGGCAGTCGACCCCGACCACCGCGAGGCCGCGCAGCGCATGGGCGTGGCGGAGCAGCGCGCGGGCCTCGGTCATCGCGACGCCGAACTTGTTCTGCTTGAGGCCGGTCGAGATGTACGGGTGGGTCTGCGCGTCGACGTCGGGGTTGACCCGCAGCGCGATCGGCGCCCGGGTGCCGGCGGCGCGCGCGATCCGGTCGATCACCTCGAGCTCCTCGGCGCTCTCGATGTTGAACGTGCCGATCCCGGCCTCGAGCGCGCTCCGGATCTCGGCTTCCGTCTTGCCGACCCCCGAGAACACGACCTTGCCGGGGGCGCCGCCCGCGCGCATCCAGCGCACCAGCTCGCCGTACGACACGATGTCGGCGCCGGCGCCCTGCTTGACCAGCACGCCGAGGATGCCGAGGCTCGAGTTGGCCTTGACCGCGTAGCACACGCGATGCGGGATCCCGTCGAGCGCGGCGTCGAACGCGCGGTACGCGCGCTCCAGCTCGGCGCGGCTGTACACGTAGACCGGCGTGCCGACCTCGCTCGCGATCCGTGCGAGCGGCACCTGCTCGCAGCACAGCTCGTCGCCTCGATATTCAAACGGCTCGTACGTCATGGCTGCGGGTTGTACCGCAAGCGCGGCGCGGTGCGGATCAAATCACCGCCGCCGCGGCTTGCGCACGACCCGCAGCGGCAGGCAGCCGGCGACCGCGTTGACGCCGTGCTCCTTGGGTCTCGATCCGGTTCTGATCGCTGGTTATCGTTGTCCGGTTCGAGCACCCGCGAGCTCGGCCTCGATCCGGTCGAGCTCGGCGAGCACGCGGCTGCGGGCCGGCCCGCCGACCAGGTCGCGGCGGTCGACCGCGCGCGCCGGATCGAGCCAGCCGGCGACGTCCGGGTCGAACGCCGGGTGCACCGCGCGCAGCTCGTCGAGCGACAGGGCGGCCAGCTCGACGCCGCGCTCGCTCGCCCGCCGCACCAGGGCGCCGGCGACGTCGTGGGACTCGCGGAACGCCACGCCGCGGGTCACCAGGTAGTCGGCGAGCTCGGTCGCGACCAGGTGGCCCTGGTCGACCGCGGCGCGCAGCCGCGCGGTGTCGAACTCCAGGCTGTCGATCATGCCGCGCGCCACCGCGAGGCAGGCCTCCAGGGTCTCGACCGCGTCGTACAGCGGCTCCTGGGTCTCCTGCAGGTCCTTGTTGTAGGCCAGCGGCAGCCCCTTGACGACCGTCATCAGCGTCACCCACGCGCCGACCGTGCGCCCCGACTTGCCGCGCAGCAGCTCCGCGAGGTCGGGGTTCATCTTCTGCGGCATCAGGCTCGACCCCGAGCAGTACGCCTCGCCGATCCGCGCGAACCCGAACTCCGACGTCGCCCACAGCACGAGCTCCTCGCCGAGCCGCGACAGGTGGACCTGGGCGAGCGCGATCGCCGCGACCAGCTCGATCGCGAAGTCGCGATCGCCCACCGCGTCGAGCGAGTTGTGCGTCACCCCCGCGAAGCCGAGCGCGGCGGCGACCCGGTCGCGGTCGATCGGGAGCGTGGTCCCGGCCAGCGCGCCCGAGCCGAGCGGGCAGACGTCGCCGCGCCGCGCGGCATCGCCGAGCCGCCCGCGGTCGCGCTCGAGCATCGCGTCGTACGCCAGCAGGTGGTGGGCGAGCCGCACCGGCTGCGCGCGCTGTAAGTGCGTGTAGCCCGGCATCAGCGTATCGACATGCTTGCGCGCCTGCCGGACCAGCGCCCGGCGCAGCTCGTCGATCGCCGCGATCAGCCGGTGCGCCGCGTCGCGCGCGTACAGCCGGAGGTCGGTCGCGACCTGATCGTTGCGGCTGCGCGCCGTGTGCAGCCGCCGCCCCGCATCGCCGATCTCGTCGATCAGCCGGGCCTCGACGTTCATGTGCACGTCCTCCAGCGCCTCGTCCCACGCCAGCTCGCCCGCGGCGAGCCGTCGCGCCACACTCCGGAGCCCGGTCGCGATCGCCGCGGCGTCCTCGGCGCTGATCAGCCCCTGGGCCGCCAGCATCTCCGCGTGGGCGATCGACCCCGCCACGTCGTGCGGCAGCAGCCGGCGATCGAACCCGATCGACGCATTGAGCGCGGCCGCCACGGGGTCGAGCGCGCCTTCGAATCGCCGGCCTCTCGCACCTTTCGGTCCAGACATCGCGCGCAGTATAAGCGGCACATGACGAACACGCAGCGGGTGACTTTTCCCTCCAGTGCAGGCGAAGCGAGCGGCGTCCTGGTGACGCCCGATGGCACGGGCAGCCACCCGGCGTCGTCGTGATCCAGGAGTGGTGGGGCGTCAACGACCAGATCAAGTCGGTCGCCGAGCGCTACGCCGCCGCCGGGTTCGCGGCCATCGTGCCCGATCTCTACCACGGCCAGATCGCCAAGGACGCCGACGAGGCCGGCAGGATGATGAAGGCGCTCGACTTCGGCAAGGCCGTCCAGGAGATCGCCGGCGCCGCCGCGTTCCTCCGCGAGCGCAGCAATGGCAAGGTCGCGATCACCGGCTACTGCCTCGGCGGCGCCCTGTCATTCGCCGCCGCCGTCAACGTCCGCGGCCTCGCCGCCGTCGTCCCGTTCTACGGCCTGCCCGGCGACCTCGACTGGACCAAGGTCGACGCCCCGGTCCAGGCCCACTTCGCCACCCACGACGACTGGGCCACCGTCGCCGGGGCCGAGAAGATCAAGGCCGCGGTCCAGGTGCCGATGGAGCTCCACGTCTACGACGCGCAGCACGCGTTCTGCAACGACCGCCGCCCCGACGTCTACAACGCCGATGCCGCCAGGCAGGCTCAGGACCGCGCCCTGGCCTTCCTCCGCAGCCACACGAAGTAGCCGGGCCGGACCCCCACGTGGGGGCGACCGTCGGTTGGTTCGCCGGGACGTCGCCGGGCTTGGGCCGCGGCTGCGGTGGAGCGCACCCCGTGCACTACCGCAGGCACGGGTTGTTGCCGATCGCCTGCTGCAGCTCGCCCACGAACGTCGAGAGTGCGGTGTCATTGCACTCGTTGAGCTCGAGCGAGTTGCTCAGCTCCGCGTACCGTGACGGTGCCGTGGATGGCGTCGGCGTCGGAGCAGTGGATCACGTCGTTGCGATGATGGAAGAAACTGCCGCGCCCGATCGCGGCGAGCAGCGCGGCGACCCGCGCCGGAGCCAGCGTCGCACGCCGCCCCCGCAACGTCCTGCAGTGCGACCCGTAGTACTGCACCGTCCCATCGCTCCACACGAGCGTGCTTCCTTCCATGTAGGCGAACCCTCCCTGGGCCTCGATCTGGATCACGGGCGGATCCGTCGTGCGCCAGGACAAGCCTGGTCGAAGAGGAAGGAGGTAGCATCTTGAAACTTCGATAAGTGACCCGGGGTGAGAATCCCACCGGCGACGACGGAGACCGCCACGCCGGAAGCGAGTCTTGCGTGATCGTAGGACGTACAC
>JBGQCL010000557.1:0-7557 GCA_041495365.1 Kofleriaceae bacterium
GCCCGGAGCTTGCCCTGGTCGAGCCAGCGCCGGATCGACCGGGGCGAGACCTTGGCGTACTGCGCCGCCTCGGCGGTCGACAGCAGCTCGGCCGCCGCGGGCCGCTCGGCCAGCGCGGCGCGCACCCGAGCGTCGACCTCGACGCGCACCAGCTCGGCGATCGCGCGCGCCAGGCTCGCCATGGCATCGGACGCGGCGCCGATCTCGGTCGCTGTCGGCCGATGATGCGGCTGCGCCTTGCGCCGACGGCTCGCGCCGATCGGACTCGCCGGTGACTCGCTCGCCGGTGCCGCCGGGTCGTCCGTGCGCGGTGCGTCGGTCGGGGGATCGGTCATTGGGCACTCCGCGTATGCGCCGCGGTCGGCGGCGAGGTCAGGTCGCGCTGGAACAGGCTCCGGTGGGCGCCAGGCGTGCGCGGTGGGACGTAACGCGGCCGTTCGTCTGCCTGGCTACTGGTCACGGCGCGTCGCCCGGCGTGCGCGTCGCGTCATTCTTGGGAGCAGCCGGGGGGCGCTGCGTCCGCTCCTCGATCCAGCGCTCGACGTCGCTCAGGCGGTACGCCACCCTGTGCGGCCCGAGCTTCGTCCAAGGCGGGCCACCACCCTTGCGGCGCATTGTCTGCAGGGTGGTCCGCGACAGCGTGGTGATGCGCGAGAGCTCCTTCTCGTCGATCAGGTCAGAGGCGATCTGCGGATGGGTGTGGCTGTCCATGCCCTCGATGAGACATCGCCGCTGGCCGGCGGGGCGAAAAGCATGATGGTCGCTCCTGCCGCGTCGCGGCTCGCCGTGGTTCGCCGTCGACAATGTGCGCGCATCGGCCCTCGATGCGAGTGGTGGCGCTTCCGCGTCCGGGGCCGCCGCTTCGGAGCCAAGCAGGTCGGAAGGGGGCAGCGGATCGGTGCGGCTAGTCATGGCGCCAGGACGCCACGTCTCCGCAAGCCGGTCGACTTGACCCCTGGTGCTGGCCGTGCTTGCTCGGCATTCGTCGCGTCACCGTAGATAAGACTCGTGCTCGTCCGTCGGAACGGATACCAGCGCCGCAGACCCGCGGTGCTCGTCGTGCTTACTGGGAATGCGTCGCGTCTCGCCGTCGACGACACTCGTAACCGCCCCTCATCGCACCTGTCCCTCACGCGGATTGCTCTGAGGCGGGTTCCGTCCGCTGGGGCGGATGCCAGTGCGGCCCGCCAGCACCGCCACCGTGGCCGACGCCATCGCGCCTCGGCCAGGCGATCGAGCCCTACGCGATCGACGTGCTCACGAACCACCGGCCGCCGCGTGGTTCGGTCACGGCCGGCTACATCTCGCTGTCCACCGACCAGCGGAGTGCCAGGAACGCGTGAGCGAGTTCCGGCTCTCGAAGATAGCGCCGCCGCCGGCGCGCGCGCAGCTCCGCGCGGCGTAGGTCGGGGCGCGCGATCGACGCGGCCGGTGCGGCCTGTCCGCAGGGTTCGAGCGGAACTGCCGGCCAGTTCAGGGCTCCGGTATCGCCATGGTCCCAGCATCGGCTCACCGGAATTGTCTTTCTAATACAATAACTTACACAAATCGACCGCTAGCCGACGCGGTGGTTCGCTAGCAGACGTGCGGACCCCTACCGAGTCGTTGACCACCCCGGACCCGATCGATACCCGCCGACAGGAGCAAGCCGGAGCAAACACGCTGCAGCCCGAAGCGTGTGCTTCGTCGACGGTGGCACGCGGCCGCGCACGGGGAGACAAGCCGAGCACTACTGGATTTCGCCCCGGGTCGACCCGCCGTGGCCAACTGGCGGGCATGAGCGACCGAACCAACCCGCCGACCGGCTCCGATCCCGTGTATGTCGACGAGCAGGAGCTCTCACGCCTCACGACGTTGTCGCGGACAACCCTGTCAACGATGCGCCGGAAGGGTGGAGGCCCGAAGTTCGCGAAGCTCGGCCACCGCATCGTCTACCGGCTCGCGGACGTGGAGTGCTGGATCGCGGAGCACACGCGATGATCCCTGGTCAGTCCCAGCCGGGACAGCGCACACCAGCAGTGCCGAGCGATCCGATCTACGTCGATGATCGCGAGCTGGCGCGCCGCACGCCGATCCGCCGCATCACCTGGCAGACGTGGCGCCGACAGGGGACAGGGCCGCCGTTCTACAAGCTCGGGCGGCGCTGCGTGTACCGCTGGGCCGAGGTGGTCGCGTGGCTGGAGTCGCACCGCGTCGGCAGGGCCGCCGGCGGAGCTGCGCCGTGAGCTCCGCGGCAGAGCTCGCCCGCGCAGCTCTGCGACCCGGGCGCCATCATGGACGCGGCGCCATCCTGCCCGTTCTGCGCGGGAGGTGCCCGGTGACCGCCACAACGTGGACGATGCGCCTGGCGCGCATGCTCGGCGACGAGCTGGCCAACGTGCGGCAGGCCGAACTGGAGCACATCGCCGATTGCGAGCCGCGCGCGATCGACTACGACGGCGGGGTCGGTCTCGCCGCGATCGCGGCGTGCGCTGCGCGTCCGCCCGGCCCGGCGCGCGACGCGGAGGTCGCGACGTGGGGGCGCAGGCTCGCCGAGACGCCATACGGACTCGCGGTCGTGATCACGGCCGACATGTCCGACGACGAGGTCCAGGTGATCGCCCGGCTCGCGTACGAGATGCGCCGCGAGCGGTCCGCCAAGAGGACGTCGTGATCAGGGTCGAAGATGTCCTAGCCGCGCTCACCGTCGAGGCTGTGCTGTCGCGGTACCACGTGGACTACATCGACGGCCCGGAGATCCGGCTCGCCCAGTGCCCGCGGTGCGGCGCTGACGTGAAACGCGAGGGATTCGCGGTCAACCGCGATGCTGGCCGATGGGTGCACCACAGCGGCCCGGTCGGCGCGGACAATCCATGCCGCGGCGATCTGCTAGATCTCGTCGCTGCGTTCGAGCAACTAGATCGCAAACGAGACTTCCGGAAGCTCGTCGAGGTCGCCGCCGCGATCGCTGGGGTCAGCGAGTCGACCGATCGCGCCGAGTTGGACGCACGTCGCGAGCGTTACGCGCGCGAGCGCGAACAACGGACTCGGGAGGCTGCGGCGCGGCGTGCTGCAGCGACCGCGGCTGTGCCCGATCACTGGGCGCAGCTGCCGCGCCGATCGGTGGCTGGCGAGGCGTACGTCAAGGGGCGCGGACTGGATCCAGGAGAGCTGATCGCGTGCGACGCGGTGCGGTTCGACCGCGGTGATCCGGCCGTGCGGCTGCATGCGTACGACGGCACGATCATCAACGTCGCACGTCGCCTCCGCGTGCCCTGGCAGACGCCGAGCGGCGACGTCCGGAAGATGATGGTTCTGCCGGACTGCACAACCGACGGAACGCTCGTCGGCAAGGTCGCCGACCTGGACGTCGTCGGTGAGGGCCCGGACGTCGCTGTGCTGACCGAGGGTGTCGCCGACACGCTCGCCGGCGTGCTGGCGTTCCCGGGCTGCGTTGTGCTCGGGGCCAGCGGTGCCGCGCGCATGCCGGACGTCGCCGCGGCGATCGCACCGCGCCTTGTCGAGGCGCGCGGATGGCTGCTCGCCGTGCCCCACGTCGACGGCGGCACCGGCGAGGACTATGCCGCCTTGGCGGTGATCGCGGCCGAGCAGGCGGGGCTCAAGCTGGACGAGTCGATCCGTCTCGTGGACGTTCGTCCGCACAAGGATCTCTGCGATGCCGTGCGCGACGGCTGGCGCTGGAGGTGGTCATGAGCGAGCCAACCGGAGTCGATGGAGTCGATCGCGTACGCGCTCGCGTCGATGCGTTTCACAACGGTGCGGCGTCGGTCGATCCGGCCGAGCGAACTGCGGAACGCGCGCAGAACGGTGCAGCGGAGCATCGGACCTCACCCCCGACGCCGACGGGCCCCGAGGATGCTCCGCACGCCGCGGATGCGCTGCCGCCCAAACCGCGCGGGCCGTACGGGAAGGGTACGTACACCGACTTTGGCGCTGACCCTGATCCGCCGCCGCCGAGAGCTCATCGCCCGCCCGCTCTCGTCGATCTGATCATGAGACACGCCAACGAGCCGCTCGTTCCGCTCAAGCTCGGAGGTGACGAACTGGCGGTGATCCGGCCCGGCGGGATCGTCGCGGTCATGGGGCCGACGGGCGCTGGCAAATCGAGCCTGGTTGCGGGCGTGCTGGTCGCCCACGATGGGCCAACCGTCGTGCTCAGCCGCGAGCTGCCGGCCGACGAGTTCGCCGCCCGCGCCATCGGGATGCAGAAAGATGCGAGCTGGCTCGACGTCCTCACGGGCAAGGTACCGCGGCACGAGATGGAACGCGTGCTCATGCCGCGGCTGTACGTGCTGGACCGCAAAGACGCCACGCTCGGCGCGCTCCACGGTGCGATCCAGGCCGCGCAGCAGGAATACCCCGGCCAGCAGGTGCTCGTTGCGATCGACTACGTCCAGATCCTGGAGTCGCCCGAGCGCGAAGCCCGCGCGAAAGTCGCGGACGTCCTCGCCCGGATCGACGACATCGCGCGCGCCTACCGCGTCGTGGTGCTGGCGATCTCGCAGATGTCGCGCGCCAGCTCGCGCGCCGCGCGCAACGGCGAAGCGCTCGGCGCGGACTCGACCGACGGCGGTGCGGAGAGCGCCGCGATCGAGCGCTTCGCGACGATGACGCTGTCGATCGGCGCGTCGGGGCCGGACCGCGAGGACGGCACGCGGGCCGTAGACCTGTCCATCGGCAAGGGTCGCATGACCGGCGGCGATCGCGTGCTGCCAATGAGCTACTGCGGGCGAACCGGCCGTTGGCGCATGGCGGGTGACGCGCGGCGAACGGAGGAGGTTCGCGCGGAGCGGGAGGGACAGCGCAACGGCGCGAAGCAGCGCACCGCAGAGCTCGCCATGGTGGCCGCCGCGGACAAGGCGACCGAGCCACAGAAGCGCGAGGACCTCGCCGCGGTGGCTGCCTGCAGCAAGGACGTCAGGCGTGCGGCCATGACCGCGCTGCTGGCCCGCGGCGACCTGGTGGAGGTCGCCTGCAAGTCGGCGCGGTCGCGCGCCTGGAAGGTCTGGCGGCCCGACAAGGCCCGTGCCGCCGGGATCCGGCTGGCCGATTCGGAGGATGAATGACTGCCGCCCGACTGCCGCCCGACTGCCGCCCGGCGCCACTGACTGACAGCCGCCCGCCCCTAGTAGGGGCGGTTGTCACTCAGTCACTCAAGCACCGCGAGAGACGCCCGCGATGCTCATCAACAACGAATCGCCTTCGGAGCAGTGCCGGTCAGCGCCAGTCCAGAAGCGTAGTCCTCACAACAACTCGATAGTGCTCAGCCGACAGAAGCTGAGCGGAAAGGACCACAGACCATGACCACGACCATTCATCCCGATCACCACATTGCCGCGGTCCGCGCCGCACATGCCGCCGAACTCGCCGAGGCGGTGAAATGGCTCCTCGACGACGCGTTCATCGACGGCACCGGCGCGCTCGTGGTGCGCGGGGATGGCGAGGAGCTCCGCGAGGACCTCGCCGCCGACCACCTCGAGCCGGATGCGTTTCGCCGGCAATTGATCGCGCTCGTCGACCGGCTCCCGCTGACGGGAGCCTATCACCGAGTGGAGAAGCGCCGACTGGATCACAGCCTGCTGAACGACCTCGCGCTGCACCGCTTGGTCAAGCGCGAGAACGATCCACGCGTCCAGCTGGTGGAGCAGCTCGCCGCCAAGGAACCCGAGGACGGCTACACGCCCGGGGCACTGCAACAGGCGCTTGGCGCGGCGGACCTCGACCAGTGGGATCGGGATGACCTCGAGCTGTTCCTGATGGTGATCCTCGGCCTGGCGCCCGAGCGCCAGCTCGACGCGATCGCCGCGCGTGCCAAAGCGGAGCTCGACAAGCTCGCCGAGTTTGACCGCGGCGTCGAGCAGGCCACGGCAGGCCGAGAGGCAGCGTTCTGATGGCCACGGTGTCGCGCGAAATCGCCAAGGCGGCGCGCATCACCGAGCTCGTCCGAGAGCACCTGCCCACGCTGCTCTCGGTGCTCACCCTGCACACCCTGCACCACCCCGGCGTGCTCGACAGATCAACCGAACCGAAGGAGTGACATGTACGACATTCACGAGGATAGCCCATGAGCCCCTGGGCGCCCGGCCAATCCGGTAACCCCGGCGGGCAATCTCGGGGATTCAGACTCCTTCGCGAGATGGACGAGGCTTGGCGGCGTCTTGCCGCCACGACAACATTCGACATCGCTCAGCTGACGGAAGCTGAATGCGAAGCTCTCCCTCTGACCACCAGCTTCGTGGCTGCCTACCTCGGCGTCACGCGGTCCCGCGTGCACCAGCTCGACGCGGAGCTCCAGCCGACGCGCTGCGCCTGCGATTGCCGCATCTACAGCCAGGCGGCCGTGGTCGCCTGCGCGAAGAAGCGCGAGAGCGACCGCGCGGCGCTTTCCCGAGCGCGAGCGGCGCGAATGCGCGAGCTGAGGAGGAGACTGTGACCAGCGACAGGCGCTGAGGGCGCGCCAGCCATCGCCTAGCCTCAGGGTTGAGTCACGCCGTCAGCTCCTCCAGCAGCGTCGGTACCGCTCGGTCCTACTCGGTGAGGCCAGCACCGCCGCGGAGGGTAGCGCGCAGCTCTACCGCCAGGCCCGAGCCGGGCCGGGGTCGCCGGCGAGCATCCCGAGGACCCGAGCAGCAGCTCGTGCCCCCCGCTCGGGGCGGCTCTCACTCGTCGATCGTCCCGCGCTTCCCCCGTGAGATTTCCTCCGCGATCTTGCGATAGCGCGCAACGCGCTCCTCCCTGCTCTCGTTCCTGGGTGGTGCGCTGGACTGATCCCCTGCATCCGCGGCCACGACGAGGCGGCATGCATACTCGCGATCCTGATACTGCACGGCAAAGGTTTCCGAGACGACATGCCATCCCGACGGGTTCTCGGAGCCATGATTCTTGCCCATGCACGAACACTTGCACTCGAATCCCTTGGCGTTCCAACACGCTGGCGCGCACTGCTCCTTGACTCGGAAGGGCTGGACCACGTAGACGCGTTTGAAGCGTTGCACGGCCTGACGGATCAGCGCATTGAACCAACGCAATGGAACCTCCCAGCTCTTGTAGGTTCTGTTCCACTTTGGCCACTCTGGCTTGGTGCGCCTCCCGGCCCGAAGCCACTCGCGATTGTCGGTCGCGAACGGCAGCTTGATGAGCAACGTGCCGTCCATCCGCCGGACGATCACCGGGATCTCGGTTTGCCTCCAGACCGCGACTGCCGACCGCGTATCAAGCCCCATAAATCGTTAGGTTACCGCGATTTGCGCGACCGTCGTCGCCTCCGCCGGAGGGCGACCGCCACCGCGGCGAGCTCCTGGCGTCCGGCCAGGGCGATCGAGCGCCGGAACGCCTCGCGTCGAGGTCGCCGCCGCCAGCGCGATCGGCGACCAGCTCGGGCGCCTGGTGGGCGACGACCGGCGCGGTCGAGCACCCGCGCAGCGCGCCGGGCCCCCCCCGGAACGCCAGCACCGCCGCCGCGATCGTGACGCCGTGCGGTTCGAGCGCCTGGGCGATGTCGCGGCACCGGGAGCGTCGATCCTCCGAGCCGCCTGCCGCCGGCCGGTGTCCGGGGCA
>JBGQCL010000558.1:0-7507 GCA_041495365.1 Kofleriaceae bacterium
CCAGAACCTGCTGCTCGGCGGGTACCAGCGGGAGGCGCGCCGGCACCGGCCGGAGACCCTGGCCTGGGTGGAGTCCCTGTTCCCGGTCCTGCGCGAGCGCGCCGGGCAGACGGCGGGGACGCTCTCGGGGGGCGAGCAGCAGATGGTGGCCATCGCCCGGGCGCTCATGGCCAGGCCGCGCCTGCTCCTGCTCGACGAGCCGTCGCTCGGCCTCGCCCCGGTCGTCGTCGACGAGGTGTTCGACGCCCTGGCCCGGATCGGCGCCCAGGGGGTCAGCATCCTGCTGGTCGAGCAGGACGTCGAGCGAGCCCTCGGCCTGGCCACGCGGGCGTACCTCCTGGTCGAGGGCAGGGTCGCCGCAGAGGGGTCCTCGGCCGAGCTCCGCCACAGCGACGCCGTGCGCGCCGCGGTCCTCGGGACCTGAGCGAGGGCGGGAGTGTGTTTTCTCAGGCCTCGTGACCAACCAAGTGATCGATCCCGTTGGTTGTTTCATCGAATGGAAACCCCATGAACGCCGCCCCGGCCTTGAACACGTCGGGGTAGTCGCCGAGCAGCACGTTGGTCATCATCCCGCCGGACGAGGCGCCGGTGACGAACACGCGGCTCGCATCGGCGCCGAAGCTCTGGATCACGAGCCGGACCATGGACACGATGCCGGCGGGGTCGCTGGTGCTGTTGTGGGTCAGCGACCCGGGCGTCGACACGTCGAAGCAGCTGCCGGACCGCGTCGCCGATGGGTAGATGACGATGAACCCGAACTGGTTCGCCAGCGAGGCGAACTCGGTGCTCGAGAAGAACACCGGGCCGGAACCGGTGCAGAACTGGACGGCCACCAGGGCGGCGGGACGCGGCTTGACGTTGTCCGGCACGTACAAGAACATCCTGAGCCCGCTCGGGTTGTTGCCGAAGCTGGTCACCTCGGCGAGCGAGGCCGCGCTCGCGGCTCGTGGTGCGGCCCAGGTCGCGGGGACCGCGCCGAGGACGGCAATCGTAATACCCTGTTGCACTCCGTGCCTCAACATTCGCGCAATTCTGTTCGTCATACTCGCTGGTTCCCTTCGCGTCATGCCGGGGGCGGACGCGTCTCCCGGATGGAGGCGCGCGTCCCCCGGTCGCTCCAGCTTCGCGACCGGTGCCCGAGGTACGTGCTCGACCTGCCGCGGCGGCATATGTGAGAGCGCTCCCACAGACGGTATCAGAGCGCTCTCGTCCCGCCAGTGAGAGCGCTCCCACAACTGGTCAGACCACGCACGTGCACAACGAGGCGAGCGACGCCATGCGAGATCGGAATCCGTCATCGGCTGTTCAGCAGGCTAGACATTGCGGGTCGCGCTGGGAATGCCTCCCGATGCTGCGACTTGCTGCATGGCCTGTGCGGGTGAGGTATCGGCGCAGGACATGAATCGTGCCAGGGCTGCGCAGAGCATCGCACTTGAATCCAGGAGATTCGTGATCTCGTCGTGAACGCGCCGTTCACGGCGATGGTCGCGACTCTCACGACCCGGGCGCTGGACGAACGATCGCGAGACGACTACGTTTCTGATCGGCCCGCCGGTCCGTCGCTGTTCCCCCCAACAGCGCTTCGAGGTCGCGCGGGCCAAGCTCGATCACGTGTCTCCGGAGCCGAAAGGACGCAAACGATGCCAGTGAACCTCATGAGGCGTGTTGTTCTCGGGGCCTTGTCGCTCGGGCTCCTCGGGGCGTGCGGGCTGCAGACCGCGGACGACGGGCTCGGGACCGTCGTCGAGGCCGCCAGCGCGACCACGCTCGGGGCCGCGGCCGCACAATCGGGGCGCTACTTCGGCGCCGCGATCGGCACCCCCCACCTCACCGATTCGGCCTATACCACCATCGCGAGCCGCGAGTTCAACATGGTGACGGCCGAGAACGAGATGAAGATCGACGCCACCGAGCCCAACCAGAACCAGTTCAGCTTCACCAGCGGCGATCGCGTCTTCAACTTCGCGGTGCAGAACGGCAAGCGGGTCCGCGGGCACACCCTGGCCTGGCACTCGCAGCAGCCGATCTGGATGCAGAACCTGAGCGGCAGCGCGCTGCGCAGCGCCATGATCAATCACATCAACGGCGTGCTCGCCCACTACCGGGGCCAGATGGCGTACTGGGACGTGGTGAACGAGGCGTTCGCCGACGGCACCGGTGCGCGGCGCGACTCGAACCTGCAACGCACCGGCGACGACTGGATCGAGGTGGCGTTCCGGACCGCGCGCGCAGCCGACCCGACGCCCAAGCTCTGCTACAACGACTTCAACATCGAGGACTGGAACGCCGCCAAGACCCAGGGCGTGTTCCGGATGGTCCAGGACTTCAAGTCCCGCGGCGTCCCGCTCGACTGCGTCGGGTTCCAGGGGCATTTCGCCGCCGGCGGCATGCCGGCCAATTTCCAGACCACGCTGTCCAGCTTCGCCGCGGCCGGCGTCGACGTGGCGATCACCGAGCTCGACATCGCCAGCGCGTCCGCCACCGCGTATGCCGCGGTCACCCAGGCGTGCCTGAACGTGCCGCGCTGCGTGGGCATCACGGTCTGGGGCGTGCGCGACCCCGACTCGTGGCGCGCGGGGGAGAACCCCCTGCTGTTCGACGGCGGCGGCAACAAGAAGCCGGCGTACACCTCCGTCCTCAACGCGCTGAACGCGGTGTCCACCTTCACCCTGACGGTCGCGAAGGCCGGCTCGGGCAGCGGCACGGTCAGCTCGACGCCGTCGGGCATCAACTGCGGCACGACATGCAGCGCCGGCTTCGCCAGCGGCGCCACCGTCACCCTGACCGCGACACCCGCCAGCGGCTCGACGTTCGGCGGGTGGAGCGGCTCGTGCAGCGGCACCGGGACGTGCGCCGTCTCCATGACCGCGGCGCGGTCGGTGACCGCGACCTTCAATCCCAGCGGTGGAACGCGCACGGTCTCCATCAACGCGGGCGGCTCGGCGTCGGGGAGCTTCGCGGCGGACGGCTCGTTCTCGGGCGGAAGCACGTTCTCGACCACCAGCACCATCGACACCTCGCAGATCTCCGGGGCGGTGCCGCCACAATCCGTGTTCCAGACCGAGCGATTCGGTGAGTTCACCTACACGATACCGGGCTTCACCGCCGGGCGGGCGGCGACCGTGACGCTGTTCTTCGAGGAGAGCTTCTGGACCGCGGCCGGCCAGCGGAAGTTCAACGTGGCCATCAACGGCGCGACCGTGCTGACCGCGTTCGACATCTTCGCGGCGGCGGGCGGCGCCAACCGCGCGATCGCCCGGACGTTCAACACGACGGCCAACGCGAGCGGCCAGGTGGTCATCCAGTTCGCCCGCGGCGGCGGCCCGGATAACCCGAAGATCTGCGGGATCACGGTCGCCGGCAGCTGAGCTCCGCCGGCCGAATGGTCGCCGCGAGCAGCCCTGTCGAGATCGAGGCCATCGAATGCCACCAGCTCGCAGCGCCGGATCTCGGTATCCCCGATGTGGAACACTGCACGGCACAGCGGCGCGCACCCCTGGTGAAGAATGCATGCCGTGAGCTCCGTCGGATAGCTCGCCATCGGCGCGCGCGGTCCGGGTGACAGGATCACCCGAGCACGCACACCCCGCGAGCGTCACCGCGGCCATCCCCGTCAGCCATCGTCCGAGCATGGCGGAGGTGCGAGCACCTCGCATGCCATCCGGCGCGTTCACGGTGCTTCACAGGGCGATCATGGGGCTTCACGGTGCTTCACGGCGCGGCAACGCGCCCGCAGGATCGCCCGGTCAAGTCCTCGACATCCATGACTGCCGCAAATCGCCGCTGGAGTCCGCGCGTCCGCCTCGGCCTGATGCCCCGGGTTCACACCGTGAGCCGGCCGCGTCACGCGCTCCGTCAGCACCAGGCCCGGCTCACGTGACCGATTCGTGACATAGGAGGCGCGCGAGGTTCACGAATCCGGGCGATGTTGGACGCCGGATGACCATGGAGCTGTGTAGCCTGCGGGCGGAGCTGCGCTCGGCGGGTGTGTTCGAGCATCGCGAGGCGAGGAGCTGGGGCAAGCTCGGGTTGATGGCGGCCGCGCTGGCCGCCTGTCTCGTCGGCATCGCGACGTGGGGGGTGGTCGCGGCGATCGCCCTCGTCCCGGTCGCGGGAGTGCTGGGCACGTCGATCGCGATGTGCGGCCACGAAGGCAGCCACAAGAGCTTCTCCGGCTCGTCCCTGCGAAACGCGGTCCTCGTCCACCTCGTGTTCCCCGTGTTTTCCGGGCTCGGCTCGCTGTACTGGCACAACAAGCACGACCGGCTCCACCACGGTCACCCCAACGTCGAAGGCATAGATCCCGACATCAAGCCGTTTCCGTTCGTGTCGTCCCGGGGTGATCACCAGCGCTGCAATCGCGGCGAGCGCTGGTTCCAGCGCAACTTCCAGCGCTACGCGTTCTGGCCGATGTCGATGCTGATGACGATGGGCATGCGGCGGTCGTCCATCGTCTACCTGTGGAGCTATGCCCGCACCCGCGGAGTCGACCGTGCCTGGCTCGTCGATGCCGCGTGCATCGCGGCCCACTACGCGTGCTGGATCGTCATCCCGACGATCGTGTGGGGCCCCGGTGCGTGCCTGTTGATCTATGCCGCGATCTGGTCGGTCGTCGGGATCTGCCTCGCGCTGGTCTTCGCCCCCGCGCACATCGGCTTGCCGGTGGTCAACGATCAGCACCGCGACTGGCTCCATCAGATCGAGACGACGCGCAACCTCGAGCTGCCACGCGTGGTGTCCATGTTCTTCATCGGGCTCGACTACCAGATCGAGCACCACCTGTTCCCGAAGATCCCCCACATGAACCTGCCGAAGGCGGCGGCGATCACGCGCGCGTGGTGCGCGCGCGCCCGGATGCCCTACCTGAGCGAGCCGTATCTGCACGCGCTCGCCGACTCCGCCCGGTTCATTCGCGACGCGTGGACCCGCGAAGCGATCAGCCCGGTCGCCATGCGCGAGGCGCTCCGCGCGACGGTCCTGCTCGGTTAGCTGGAGGGGTTAGCTGGCGCGGCAGTCGGGCTGCGGGCGGCCCGTCTTGGTCAACACCATCTGGTAGAGCTGGCCGTCGCGCGACCGCGAGGCGCCGGCCGCGGCCAGCAGGTAGAACTTCCACATCTGGTAGAACTTGCGATCGTAGCGCGCGGCGATCTCGGAGTACGTGCGATCGAAGCGCTCCCACCACGCCATCAGCGTCGGGTCGTAGTCGGGGCCGATGTTGTGGAGGTCTTCGATCACGAACACGCCCTCGATCGCGCGGCCGATCTGCGCGAGCGACGGCGCAACCGCGTTCGGGAAGATGTACTTCTCGATGAACGGCGTGCCGTGGCGCAGGCTCCGGTTGTTCGCGATGGTGTGGACGAGCGCGACGCCGTCGTCGACGAGGCAGCGCTCGATCACGCGCATCATCTCGCCGTGATTCTTCGGTCCGACGTGCTCCATCATCCCGATCGACACCACGCGATCGAACGTGCCGTGGACGTCGCGGTAATCGCACAGCCGCAGCTCGACGGGCAGGTGCTTCCACTTCTGGTTGCCGAGCTCGACCTGGTCCTTGGACAGCGTCACGCCGAGCACGCTGCAGCCGTACTTCTCGGCCGCCCAGCTCGCGAAGCCGCCCCAGCCGCAACCGAGGTCGAGCACGCGCATGCCGGTGCGGAGCCCGACCTTGCGACACACGAGATCGAGCTTGGCCTCCTGCGCCTCGGTGAGCGTCCTGGCGGTCTTCCAGTACGCGCAGGTGTAGACCATGCGCTCGTCGAGCATCCGGGTGTACAGGTCGTTACCGATGTCGTAGTGGGCCTCGATCGACGCGCCGGCGCGGGCCTTCGCCTGCAGGTTCAGCATCACGGCCTTGACCGTGAGCGCGCGTAACCGCCAGCTGCCCTTGACCTTTTGCTTCAGGTTCGCGCGCATGACCTTGTCGATCATCACGTCGAGGGCATCGGTCTCCCACCAGTCCTCCATGTACGACTCGCCGAGACCGATCGACGCGTCGCGCAACAACCGCTCGTAGAACCGCGGGTCGTGCACGCGGACGTCGCCGGGCCGGGTGCCACCGATCTGGATGTCGGCGAGCTCGAACAATTCCCGGACGATGGCCTCGGCGTCCGACGACCGCGTCGGGAGCCGGATCGCGGGCATGAACTTGAACAAGCCCCGCGGCGACCGCACGGTGTCGTGATGCTGCATCGCGCCTGAGTACGACGGTTGCGGCGCGACCACAAGAGAGAACTCCACCGGGCCGTGACCACCGAGCGCCGGACGACGGCAGCGACCCGATCCGCAGGCGGTGCGGGCCGGGGTCGCCGGCGGTGCGCCGCGATCAGCGCTGCGATCATGGTTCGTGCGGAAGTCCCCATTTCGGCGCGACGCATCGCGTCTACGGTGCTACGCTGGGACCCGGATCGAAGCTCGGAGCCCCACGGATGGACCGTGGTCTTTTGGCGCGTCCGGGGGGCGAGATCATGAACAACCGATTGGGCGCGCGGATCGAACGCCGCCGTCACCCGCGCATCTGCCCCAAGGGCACCTCGCTCCTGCGCGTGGATGACTACGCGCTGCGCGGGCGGATCGCCAACCTCGGCGAAGGCGGCATGCTCGTCATCACCGATGTGGACGCACCGGAACGGCTGATCGGCCACCTCGCCGATGCCGAGGTGAGGCTCGACGGCGGCTTCGCCCAGTGGTTGCCGGCGACGGGGCGGATCGTCCGGATCGCAGACGGGGGCGTCGCGGTCTCGTTCGACACGCTGTCCGGCGAGCTGCGCGCCATGATCGACGAGCTCGCCACCGCGTCGCGCGCCCGCACCCGGGTGCTGTCGGTCGTCCTGATCGACGCCGATGCGGAGCGCCGGTCGGCGATGACCGCGGGATTTCGCGCCACCGGCTGCGGGGTCATCGAGGCGGCGACCCCGCTCGAAGCGATCGTGCGGCTGGGCGAATCGAGCTTCGAACCCGATGTGATCGCGATCGCCGATTCCCAGCCGGCGGAGCCGTCCGACGAGCTGCGCGAGTTCGTCGAGCGCTACCACCCGGGCGCGAAGCTGGTCACGATCGGAGATTCGCTGCTCCAGCCCGACGGGATCGCGCACTGGCTGTCGTCGGCCGACCCTGGTAGCGACCTCCCTGCTCGCATCCGCGAGGTCCTCGTCCGGCCTCGTCCCTGATCGATTCCGCGCGCTCCAGGCCGCTACGCGAGCTCGAACAGATGGTCGACGGGCGAGCGCACCGCCGGCCGTGCGCGGGAGTGAAAGCCAGGCCGCCGAACGCGACCTGCATGTACTCGCCCTGACCTCGCGCAGCCGGCACTCTGGATCTAACTGTGAGCAGGATTGCCATGATGTTCCGATGTAATGCGGATCTGGCCATCTCGCATATAGATGTTCCATTGGTCGTCAACGCCATAGTAAAAGGGTGCGGCTCTTTCATGTCGCGGCTCGACGGGAGCAAAAACGATCACTTGACGAGCTTCAGGTGCGGCCGGCGCGGGGGCAGCGGGTTCGGCACA
>JBGQCL010000559.1:0-7486 GCA_041495365.1 Kofleriaceae bacterium
AGCGGAGCGAGGAGATGGGGGGTGGGGGCCCCGCCGGCTCTGCCGGTGGGGCGGGGGGCAAAGCCCCCCGTGGGATCGATCCCAGGGGGCTCCGCCTCCCCACCGGCAAGGCCCGCGGGGTCGCCCTGGCCTGGGCGTTCAGCGCCGCGGCGGCGGCCGGACCCCGCGCCGGCGGTACGCGAGGTAGTCCGCGACGATCGTCGCGTGGTCGAACACCAGCGGCTGGGGCGGCGCGTCCGGCGCGCACACGATGCACTCCGCGGCGTCGTCGCCGCCGACCGGCTGGCCCGTCGCGCGCGCGAGGAACACCGCGGAGATCGTGTGCTGCCGCGGATCGCGCCGCGGATCGGAGTAGACGTGGAACAGCTCGGTGAGCTCGACGTCGAGCCCGGTCTCCTCCTTGGCCTCGCGGACCGCGGCGTCGGCGACCCACTCGCCCTCGTCGACGAACCCACCGGGCAGGGCGAGCCCGCGCGGCTCGTTGCGGCGCATGATGAACACGATCTGGCCCGGCGCGTCGGCGAGCTCGATCACGATGTCGACGGTCGGCTTGGGGTTCCGGTACTCGGTCACTTGCCACCTCCGGCGGCGAGCGGACCCTCGATCCACGCCGCGAGCTGCTGCTCGAGCTCGCGCGCGCCGGGCTCGTCGGCCAGGTTCGACTTCTCGTCGGGGTCGTGGTCGAGATCGTAGATCTCCCACCTCGAATCGCTGATCCGGTAGTACACGTGGTGCTTGCCGTCGGCGGTCACCATCGCCTTGGCCTCGTGATCCCACTCCGGCGCCGGCAGCAGCTCCGAGAACGCCGGGCGCGGCGCGAGCGGCTGGCACGCCAGCGCCGGCACCAGGCTGCGGCCTTGCCAGCTCGCCGGTGCGGCCACCCCGAACAGGGCCGTGAGCGTCGGCGCCAGGTCGATCAGCTGGACCACGTCGTCGCGCCGGCACGGCGGGGCGCCGGGCACCCGGAACATCAGCGGCACGTGGATCAGCTCGCGGTACAGCGTGTCGCCATGGAAGAACGCCGGCTTGCCGCCGGACTGGTGGACCCCGAACGCCTCGCCGTGATCGGCCATCACGACGACCGTCGTGGTCCTGGCCAGCCCGGTGGCGTCGAGCGCATCGAGCAGCTGGCCGATCAGCCCGTCCTCGAACGCGATCTCGTAGTCGTACTTCTGGATCAGCCCCGCGGTGCCGTGCTCGGTGTAGCGGTAGCCATCGTGCTCCATGTACGTCGAGTGCGGCTCGAACAGGTGGACGAGCATCGCGAACCGGGTGTCGGCCTTGGCAAGCTCGCCGAGCCGCCCGATCGCCTTCTTGACGATCCGCGGGCCGGCGGTGTCATGGTTCGACTCCGGGATGTTGAGCGCGCCCGTGTTGTCCCACTCGGTGGCGCCCTGCGTGATGTTGCTCTTCATCCAGCTCACCACGTCGGGGCAGGTCCGGGGGTAGCGCTTGCGGTCGCAGAAGTAGAAGTGCGAGGTCTCGCCGATCGTGGTGAAGCCGCCCGCCGACAGCGCCTCGAACAGCGTGTCGTTGTCGTCGAGCACGGTCGCGTAGTCCTTGAACTTCTTGTCGACCTTGACCTGCGACGAGTAGCGCGAGGTCCAGAACGACGGCACCGAGCGCGGCGTGTTGGGCGACTGGGCGTAGGCGTGGGTGAACACCACCGACTGCGCGGCGAGCCCGTCGAGCCGCGGCGTGAGCGACTTGCCGTCGCGGCGGTACCCCGCGATCCCGAGCCGGTCGAACCGCAGCGTGTCGACGAAGAGGATCAGCGCGTTCTTGCCGCCGCTCAGCGCGGGCGCGGCGGCCGCGCCCTGCCGGGCCGGCGGGTCCGGGTCCGGCGGCGGGGGCTTGGCGTCGCCGCCCATGCAGTCCTCGTCGATCCCGTTGCCGGGGATGTCGTAGGCGCCGGGGTGGATGTCGGGGTTGTGGTCGTCGCAGTCCGGACCGCCGAACAGCGCCGAGTAACCGTCGCCGTCGTGGTCGGACAGCTTGCGCAGCCGCTCGATCATGCGGCCGCCGATGTACGACCGGTCGATGACCGCGGTCCGGGTCGCCTCCGACGGCGTGCCGAGCGCGAGCACCGGCAGCGCGACGGCGATCGCGCCTCCGATCGCGGCGATCAGCCCGCGCCGCGGGATCCGCTCGCGCAGCCCCGACAGCGGGCCGTACGCGATCAGCGCGATCGCGAGCACGATCGCCGGCAGCAGCGCGGGCACGAACAGCGACGCCAGGTTGAGCGCCTGGTAGTCGAGCCGGCGGAACAGGATGAACAGCCCCGCGGTGGTCCCGGCGACCGCGGCCCCGACGATCAGCAGCACGACGCGCGACACCGGGCCGAACGCCGGGATCAGCCACGCGACCCGCCGCGCGACGCGGTACACCGGCAGCGCCGCGAGCGCGAGCAGCGGCAGCGCGCCGACCACCGCGACCCCGAGCAGCAGCGCGCCGACGGTCTTGCGCTGCACGTCGCCGACCAGCGCGACCGCCGCCTTGGCGACCACCAGCACCAGCGCCCCGCCGACCAGCGCGGCGGCGATCAGCGCCGCGGCGATCGCGCGATCGAGCGCGGGATCGTCGCGCAGCCGCCGGAACCCGCCGCGCACCCAGCCGGCGCCCCAGCTCGCGTTGCCGGCGCCCAGCACGAGCCCGAGCGCGACGGCGATCGGCAGCGCGATCAGCGCCCACAGCGCGAGCAGCGGCAGCACCGGCCCGGGGCCGCCGCCGGTGTGCACGACATCGACGACCGCGAGCGCTGCCCCGGCGAGCAGCACCACGCCCAGACCGGTCGCCATCCCCGAGCGGTAGGGTGGCGGCGTCACGGCAGACATGGTCATGTCGTTAGCACAACCGGCCCGGGCCTCGCACCCGGTGGCAGCGGCGCACACGGGGGATCGGGTTGCGAGGCGTTGCGTCTCGCCCGATAGTCGGCCCCATGAAGCGGATCCTCGCGCTGTCGCTGCTACTCGCGTCACACTCCGCGGCGGCCCTCGCCGCGCCCGAGCCGGATCCGATCGCGGACAAGGTCGCGCGGATGTCGTCGGTCGGCTTCTGCGCCGCGCCGTCGTTCTCGCCGGACGGCGCATCGATCGCGTTTCTGTCGAACCTGACCGGACTGCCGCAGGTGTTCATCGTACCCACCGAGGGCGGCTGGCCGGTCCAGGTCACCTCGGGCAGCGATCCGGTCGGCCGGATCGCGTGGTCGCCGAAGGGCGACCTGATCGCGTACACCGTTGCGCCGGGCGGCGGCCTCAACACGCAGGTCCACGTCGTCGCACCCGACGGCACGGGCGCGCGGCGGCTGACCGCGGGCGGCAAGGGCAACAACCGGCTCGGCGGGTGGACCGACGACGGCGCCGCGCTCACGTTGCAGTCCAACGAGCGCGACCCGGCGTCGTTCGACGCCTACCTCGTCGACGTCAGGTCGGGGCGCAAGTCCGTGTTCGCGCGGATCGGCGGCAGCGGCCAGCTCGGCGAGATCAGCCGCGACGGCCGCCGCTCGGTGCTGGCCCGGTTGCGCACCCGCGGCGACAGCGACCTGTTCCTCGTCGACCTCGCCGGCAAGGTCGACATCCTCCTGACCCGGCACACGCCGCCCGGTGAGTCGTCCGGCGAGATCGCCCCGGATGGCCGGACCGTGTACCTCACCACGAACAACGACCGCGATCGCATGGCGTTCGGCCGGATCCGGATCGGCGCCGACGGCAAGCCCGGCGCGTTCGAGGTGGTCGCCGAGCGCGGCGACGCCGAGGTCGACGATCTCGCGCTGTCGCACGACGGCGCCACCGCCGCGATCGTGTGGAACGCCGCGGGCAAGAGCCAGCTCGCGCTCGTCGACCTCGCCGCGGCGCACCCGGCGCTCACGCCGATCGCGGTCCCCGACGACATCGTCGACAGCGTGACGTTCTCGCGCGACGGCAAGCGACTCGCCATGGCGATCGGCGGCGCGACCCGGCCGACCGACGTCTGGGTGCTCGACATCGCCAGCCGCAAGACGTGGCAGGTCACGCACAGCCCGCACCCGGGCATCCAGCTCGCCGCGCTGCAGCGCCCGGAGCTGGTCAGCTTCAAGGCCCGCGACGGCCTCGCGCTGTCGGGCTGGCTGTACCGGCCGCCCGGCGCCAGCGGCCCGGCGCCGTACGTCATCAGCTTCCATGGCGGCCCCGAGGGCCAGGAGCGCCCGGTGTTCCGCAGCGACTATCAGGCGCTGCTCGGCCAGGGCATCGGCGTGTTCGCCCCCAACGTGCGCGGCTCGGCCGGCTTCGGCAAGACGTTCGTCAACCTCGACAACGGCGAGCGCCGGATCGAGTCGCTGCAGGACATCAAGGCCAGCGTCGATTTCCTCGTCGACCAGCGGATCGCCCATCCCAGGAAGATCGGCGTGATGGGCGGGTCGTACGGCGGCTACATGACGATGGCGGCGCTGACCGAGTTCCCCGATCTGTTCGCGGCGGGCGCCGACCTGTTCGGCGTCGTGAACTTCGCGACGTTCTTCGCGCACTCCGAGCCGTGGATGGCCGCGATCTCGACCGTCGAGTACGGCGATCCGAAGACCCAGAAGGACCTGCTCGACCGGCTCTCGCCGATCCACAAGATCGACCGGATCAAGGCGCCGCTGATCGTGCTGCACGGCGCGAACGACACCAACGTGCCGGTGGTCGAGGCCGAGCAGGTCGTCGCGGCGCTCAAGAAGCGCGGCCTGCCGGTCGAGTACGTGCTGTTCCCCGACGAGGGCCACGGCTGGCGCAGGACCGCCAACCGGATCACCTCGACGGTCGCGATCACCAGGTTCTTCGTCAAACACCTGAAGTGAGCGCGGCAGCTCCGCGGGCGCTGGCCGTGACGGTCAGCTGCGGTGGACCTCGACGAGGACGCCCTCGACGAACCGCGGGTCGATCTCGGCGTCGGTGACCGCGCCGAGGATCGCGCCGAGGTCGTCGAGCCAGGCGTCGACCGCGCGGGCGACGATCGGGCCGGATGCGGCGAGCTGGGCGGCGCCCAGCCGGCCGCGGATCGCGGCGTGGCCGGCGTCGCGGGCGGCGGGGGTGAGCCGGCCGTCGGCCATGCCGCGGTCGCGCAGCTCCATCAGCTCGGGCTGCGACAGCGCCTCGCCGCGGAGCTCGCCGCCGACCACGGCGCGGGCCAGGGCGGTGCGGATGTGATCGTCGAGGCTGGTGCGCGGCTCGGGGGCCTGGCCGGTGGCGACGACGTCGACCCCGAGGCTCTCGACCAGGGCGATCCGCACGGTGAGCGCGGTGAGGATCTCGCCGGCGCGGCGCAGGTCGGCCGATGACTCGAACGGGCGGACACCGGCGGCGGGCGGGTCATCGGCGGCGCGCGCAAACAGCGGGCGCGGCGAGCACAGGGCGGCGACCAGCTCGCGGGCGGGCGAGCCGGCGGTGATCGAGCGCGGGGCGAGCGCCTGGGCGAGCCGGGAGAGCCGGTGGGAGACGGTGTAGCCGACCCGGAACAGCCGCTCCATGCCGACCGAGGTCAGCGCCTGGGCGGCGCGGTCGACGTCGCCGCGCGCCACGGTCTCCAGGCCGAGCGACAGGGTCGCGGCGGCGTACAGCGCGCCGCGCTGGACGACCTCGGGCTGGCCGGGGCGGGCGCGGCCAGCGGCGAGCACCTTGTTGACCAGCACCAGGATCGCGGTCTGCAGGTGCTCGCCGTCGGCCGGATCGGCGGTCGCGGCGAGCGCGCGGGCGAGGAACGAGCGGCCGATGACCTGCTCGACGACCGCGATCGGCAGGTGGGCGTCGTCGCCGACGACGCGGTGGTGCGTGCCCTCGCCGATCTGGACGTGCGCCGGATCGAGCGGCCGGAACAGCTCGAGGGCGTCGTAGAAGTCGACGTAGCCCATGTCGGCGAGCCGGGCCGACCGCCAGCGGTAGCTCTGCTCCTCGAGCTCGGCCGGCGGCTCGGACCGGGCGCACTGGATGGTGTGGCGGGCGAGATCGGAGTCGGCGCGGTAGAGGTCCTCGACGATCCGCATGATCAGCCGCCGGCTGTCGTCGTCGCCGGTGAGCTCGAGCAGGAAGAACGAGTCCGGGGTCGGCATGATCTCGGCCTCGCTGTCCTCGTCGGGCTGCTCGCCGAGCGTGACGTCGTGGATCTTGACCTGGCGCTGCAGGATCAGCGCGCGGAGCTCGGCGTCGAGCCGGGCCCAGACCTGGCCGAGCTTCTCGAACCCCGCGTCGAGCAGCGACGACAGCCAGGGCGCGAGCGGCGCGAGCTCGAGCTGGTCGCGGTTCCAGCCGTCGAGGTCGAGGCAGCCCTGGATCTGCTCGGGGGTGGCGAGGTGGATCAGATCGGCGGCGTCCTCGAAGCCGACCTCGTGGACCAGCTCGAAGACCTCGTTGGGCGCGAGCCGGGCGATCGCGGCCTCGGCGTCGTCCGCCGACAGCAGGGCGTCGATCCGGCGGTAGCCGCGCGGCCCCGCGAGCTGGGCGCGCAGCCGGTCGAGGGTGCCGAGCGAGCCGGCGGGGCCGGCGGGGCCAGACGAGGAAGATCTCGCGTCGCGGTCGGACATGGGTAGATTGCTCGCGGTCATGACTAGCACGGCGCCGGTAGATCCCGTCATCGCCGCCGTCAACGCCCGGATCGGGCGGGTCGGGCCGGGGCTGTACGGCGTGGCGTGCTCGGGGGGAGCCGACTCGATGGCGCTGGCCGACGCGGCGATCCGCGCCGCCGGTGCGGCGCACGTGGTCGTGCTGGTGGTCGACCACGGGCTGGTGCACGGGGCGGCCGAGGCGGCACAGGCGGTGGCGGGGTGGGCGCGTGGCCAGGGTGCGGCGGCGGTGGTGCGGCCTGTCCGGGTCGCGCGCCGGGGCTCGCTGGAGGCCGCGGCCCGCGAGGCGCGCTACGCGGCGCTCGACGCGCTCGCCGACGAGCTCGGCCTGGCCTGCGTGCTGGTCGGTCACACGGCGCGCGACCAGGCCGAGACCGTGCTGCTGCGGCTGCTGCGCGGCACGGGGCCGGCGGGGCTGGCGGCGATCCCGGCGCAGCGCGGCCGGTTCGTGCGGCCGCTGCTCGCGCTCGATCGCCGCGCGATCGACGCGTACGTCGCCGCGCGCGGCCTGCCGATCTGGCACGATCCGATGAACGACGACCGCCGGCTGGCGCGGATCCGTGTGCGCTGCGACATCTTGCCGCTGCTGCGGCGCGAGAACCCGCAGCTCGACGCGGCCCTGGTCCGGCTGGCCGCCAGCGCCGCGGAGTGGCTCGAGGTGATCGACGGGCTGGCCCGGCCGTTCGCGCGGTTCCCGATCGACGCCGCCGCGCTGGCTCTCCGGCCGGCCGCCGTCCGCAAGCGCGCGCTGTCGCTGGCGCTGGACGCGGCCGGGCTCGACTACGACGCGTCGCATCTCGATCGCCTGGACCGCCTGGTTGCGGCTCCGGATCGCGGCGAGATCGCGATCGACCTGCCCGGCGGCGCGGTGGTGCGGACCTACGGCGCCGTGTCGGTCGTCGTCACGGGAGC
>JBGQCL010000560.1:0-7445 GCA_041495365.1 Kofleriaceae bacterium
GTCTTGCCGTGGTCGACGTGACCGATCGTTCCGATGTTGACGTGCGGCTTGTTGCGGACGAATTTTTCTTTGGACACGGCGTGGGTCTCCTTGAGTCAGGCGCCTCAGGCGCCAGGCGTGGCCGAGGAAGCGATCAGATCGTCCCGGAGTTGCTGCGGGACTTCAGCGTAGTGGTCGAGCTCCATGGCGTAGGTCGCGCGGCCTCGGGTCCGGTTGCGCAGGTCGGTGGCGTAACCGAACATCGAGGCCATCGGAACAAAACAGGCGACGGTCTGTACACCAGGTCGGGCGGTAATGCCAGCGACTTTCCCCCTTCTGGCATGCAAATCGCCCAGCACCTCCCCGACGTGCTCGTCGGGAGTCACCACCTCCAGCGCCATGACCGGCTCCAGGACGGTGGGGGCCGCCCGGTGGGCGGCCTCGACGAACGCCCGGGTCCCGGCGACCTTGAATGCGTAATGGTTCGAATCTACAGGGTGATAGCTGCCGCCGACGACCGAGACCCGGAGGTCGATCATCGGGTGGCCGGCCAGCACGCCGCGCTCGACGGCCTCGGCGACGCCGGCCTCGACCGCGGGAGCGTGCTCCTGCGGAATCTCGCTGGTTGACGCGCGGTTCTCGTACACATAGCCGCCGCCGCGGTCGGTCGGCTCGACCACGAGCTGGACGTGGCCGTACTCGCCGCGCGGCCCGCCCGCCCGCGAGCTGGCGCGCATCAGCTTGTGCTCACCTTCGGCGCGCCGGGTCACGGTCTCGCGGTAGGCGACCTGTGGGTTGCCGACCCGGGCGCGGACGCCGAACTCGCGCCGCATCCGCTCGACGATGATCTCGAGGTGGAGCTCGCCCATCCCGGAGATCACGACCTGGCCGGAATCCGGATCGGTGGTGACCCGGAACGACGGGTCCTCGATCGCGATGCGCTCGAGCGCCTGGGCGACCCGGGCGACGTCGTCGTCGGTCTCGGGCTCGATCACGACACCGATCACCGGGCTGGGCACGCGCATCGCGTCGAGCAGGATCGGCGCGCGCGGATCGGCGAGCGTGTCGCCGGTCGACAGCCGGGTCGCCGCGAGCGGGACGCGGGCGAGTGGGCTGCCGGCGAGCTCGTCGGCTGCTTCGCGCGCCCGGTGCGACGGCTGCGCCGCCACCGGCACAGGGTCGTGGATCGCGCCGATCATCCCGGCCTCGATCTGCTTGATGTCCTCGCGGTGGTTCGCGAACATCCGGACCAGCCGGCCGATGTGCTCGAGGTGGCCCTTGGTCGCATTGAGCACCGCGTCGCCGACTCGCAGGCAGCCGGCGTAGACCCGGACGAAGGTCAGCGTGCCGCCGGCCTCGTCGATCTGGACCTTGAACGCCAGCGCGGCGAGCGGCTCGGCGTCGGCGAGCTCGCCGGGCGCGCCGTCGCGTCCGAGCTTGCGCACCAGGGTCGGCGCGCCGGTCGGATCGCGCGGATCGCGGCCGCGGATCTCGGCGAAGTCGGCCGGCGACGGCAGGTAATCGAGCACCGCGTCGAGCAGGTTGTGGATGCCGAGGTTCTTGAACGCCGCACCGACGAGCGCCGGCACGCCGCGGTTGCCGAGCGTGATCCGGCGCAGCGCGGTGCGGATCGCGTCCTCGGACAGCTCGCGCCCGGCGACGTAGGCCGCCATCAGCTCGTCGTCGCGCTCGGCGATCGCCTCGACCATCGCGTCGCGCGCCTGGCTCGCCGCCTCGGCGAGATCGTCGGGGATCGGCCCGTCGGTGAACGACGCGCCGAACGACGCCGAGTCCCACGTCCGCGCGCGCATCGTGATCAGGTCGACGACGCCGGCGAACGTGGGCCCGAGCCCGACCGGCAGCTGGATCGCGATCGGTGACGCGCCGAGCCGGGTCCGGATCTCGTCGAGCACGCGCGCGGGCTCGGCGCCCTCGCGGTCGCACTTGTTGATGAACGCGATCCGCGGGATCCGGTAACGGTCGGCCTGCCGCCACACCGTCTCGCTCTGCGATTGCACGCCCTCGACGGCGTCGAACACCGCGATCGCGCCGTCGAGCACGCGCAGCGAGCGCTCGACCTCCATGGTGAAGTCGACGTGGCCCGGGGTGTCGATCAGGTTGACGACGCAACCCTTCCAGCCGAACGTGGTCGCCGCCGCGGTGATCGAGATCCCGCGCTCCTGCTCCTGCTCCATCCAGTCGGTGACCGTCGAGCCCTCGTCGACGTTGCCGAGCCGCGACGTGACGCCGGAGTAGTACAGGATGCGCTCGGTCGTCGTCGTCTTGCCGGCGTCGACGTGCGCCATGATCCCGATGTTGCGGACGCGGGACAGCGGGACGGTGCGGGTGGAGGTCTTCTGCACGGCGTGTTCGAGAGGAACCAGCGCCGCGGGGCACGAACGAGACGCGAGGTCCGCGCCCGGGTCAGCGCGGCGGTCGGCGTCATGAGCTCAATGGTTTAGACCACACATCTCCAGGACCTCGGCCGGTGACCGGCCGCACGGTGGGGGATGCTGCTACCTTCCGAGCCCCGCGTGGGGATTACGCTTCGTTCGATCTCGCCTCCTGCCGTGAGTGGGCCGTGGATGGGATGCGTGGATGGGGTGCCGTGGGCCGGGTTGTGATCACCAGCGGTAGTGCGCGAACGCCTTGTTGGCGTCGGCCATCTTGTGGACGTCCTCGCGCTTCTTGACCGCGTTGCCGCGGTTCTGGGCGGCGTCGACGATCTCGTTGGCGAGCCGGTCCATCATCGTCTTCTCGTTGCGATCCCGCGCATACTCGACGAGCCAGCGCATGCCGAGCGCGAGCGAGCGGTCCGGGCGGACGTCGACCGGCACCTGGTAGGTCGAGCCACCGACGCGGCGGCTCTTGACCTCGACGCGGGGCCGAACGTTGGACAGCGCGCGGTCCCAGACCTTCAGCGGATCATCCTTGGCGCGCTCGGCGACCATGTCGAGCGCGCCGTACACGATGCCCTCGGCGACCGCCTTCTTGCCGTCGCGCATGACCACGTTGACGAACTTGGTGATCCGGCGGCGGACGTCCGGAGGCGCGTCGGTGTACTTGGGGTCCGGAAGGACCTTGCGCTTGGGGACTTCACCTTTACGAGGCATGGCTGTTTCCTGGGCGGCCCGACTACTTCGGGCGCTTCGCGCCGTACTTCGAGCGCGACTGCTTGCGGTTCTGCACGCCGGTGGTGTCGAGCGTGCCGCGGATGATGTGGTAGCGAACGCCGGGAAGGTCCTTGACGCGGCCGCCGCGAATCAGCACGACCGAGTGCTCCTGCAGGTTGTGCCCTTCACCCGGGATATAGGACGTGACCTCCATCCCGTTGGTGAGCCGGACGCGCGCGACCTTGCGCAGCGCCGAGTTCGGCTTCTTGGGCGTGGTGGTATACACGCGCGTACAGACGCCACGCTTCTGCGGGCACTGCTTGAGAGCCGGCGACGCACTCTTCACGCGCACCTTCTCGCGGCCGTTGCGGACGAGCTGATTGATCGTGGGCATCTAGGGTCCCGGGGAGTCCAAAGTCTCGGAGAGGTCCGGGATGCACCCGGACGGAAAGCGAGGGCGAACTCTGTTGGATCGCGCCCGCGCTGTCAAGGGGCTTGCGGTCGGAAGGTCCGGGGTGGATTGAGGGATTTCGATCCGATGCCGGCCCGGACCCTTGCCAGATGCCGCGGACCCGGGCAGTCCCGCTCACAGGTTGCGCAGCAGCCATCCGGACGTCCGCCGGACCTGGGCACTGGCGTCGTGCGCCGCGGCGTGCCTCAGGTACGGGGCTGCCGACCTCCCCACGGTGAACTTCAAGAATCCCTGGGCCTTGCGCGAGGTCTTGTCGCTCACCAGCATGCTGATCACGTTGCGGTTCAGCGTCGCGTTCGAGCGGTACTGCGCGTTCTTCTTGATCGCGAGGGCGTAGTGGTCCATCGCCACCGTCCACCAGCGCTGATCGTAGTACAGGTTGCCCAGGAGGAACGGGATGTAGGCGCTGGCCGGGATTTTCTTGCCCAGCTCCTGCAGGCTGGCCATCGCCAGGTCGTGCTTGCCGTCCTGGATCAGCCGGACGGCCGCCTCGATCGTGGTCGCGAGCGCAGGAGCCGCCGGAGGCCGCTTCTCGCGCTGGTGGCGCTCGATCTCCTCGGACGTCCTGGGGGCGTTGGCCGCCTCCTCCGCGCCGTTCGCCGGCCGGGTCGACGCGGGCGCCGGATCCTCGGCCTTGGTCGGGTCCATCTCGATGTCCGCGGGCGGGACGACCGCAGTGGCGGGCTCGGCGCGGTCGCTGCCCTCGCCCGCCGGCGCTGCACTCCCGGCGGCCGGCGGTGCGGCCGCCGGGTCCACGCCGGGCGTCGCGCTGCCGGCTGCGGCTGCGGTGACCGCGCCGCCCGCGGGCTCCGAGGTGCCGGCGCTCCCGACCGGCTCGGACGCGCCGGCGCTTCCAGTGCCCTGCCCGCTGCTCCCTGGGCCGGCCGCGCTGCCGGTCGCGCTCGGCGGCTCGGCCCCCGGCACGGTGGGGCCCGCCGAGCCGGTTGCCGCCGAGCCGGTTGCCGCCGAGCCGGCCGCCGCCGAGCCGGCCGCCGCCGAGCCGCTGCCCGCGGAACCTGCGGGAGCCGTGGCGGGCGCAGCTGCAGGCTGGTCATCGGAGACGCTCGGCGCCGTCGACTGCGCGGTCGCAACCTTGCTGGCGCTCCGGGCCTTGATCCACAGGATGGCCGCGCCGACCCCGCCGACCAGGATCGCCAGCAGGATCAGCGAGCTGAAGAACCCGCCCCGCGGCCGCGGCCGCGGCCTCTGCCGCGACACCGGCGTGATCAGCTCCGCCGCGTCGCTGAGGTCGAGCATGGTCGGCGCGTTGCCGACGACGCGCCGGGCCTCGCCGGTCTGGATCGCCCGCGCGCCGCCCTCGGTGCCTCTCGCCACGGCATCGATCGCCTCGGCGAGCTCGATCGCGCTCTGGAACCGGTCGCCCGGCGACTTCGCCATCGCCTGCTCGATCAGCTCCTGCAGCCCGGGCGGCAGTGGTGTGCCCTCCGGCATGCGGTCGGCGAGCTGCGGGATCGGCGCGGCTCGGTGCATGCCGAGCAGCGCGAGGGTGTCCTCGGCCTGGAACGGCCGCTCTCCCGACACCATCTCGAACAGCACCACGCCGGCCGCGTAGATGTCCGTCCGGGCGTCGATCAGCCCGCCGCCGACGGTCTGCTCCGGCGCCATGTAGTTCGGCGTGCCGACCACCACGTTGGACTGCGTCGCGTCGCGGCCGACCGCGCCGCGCAGCCGGGCCAGGCCGAAGTCGAGGATCCGGACATGGTCGCCGGTCCCGATCTCCTCGCTGACCATGATGTTCGCCGGCTTGACGTCGCGGTGGACGACGCCCTGGGCGTGGGCGTGGGCGAGCCCGGCGGCGATCTGGCGGATCAGCGCGAGCGCGCGGCGCGGTGGCATCGGGCCGTTGTCGATAAGCGCGCGCAGCGTCGTGCCGGACACGTACTCCATGACCAGGTACGGCGCGCCGTCCCACACCCCGAAGTCGACGACCGAGACGCAGTTCGGGTGGTTCAGCTTGCTCATCACCCGGGTCTCGCGCTCGAACCGTGCAAGGAACTCGGAGTCGTTGGCGAACGGCGCGTGGAGGAACTTGATCGCGACCAGCTTGCCGACGGGGACCCGCTCGGCCTTGTAGACCACACCCATCGATCCAGAGGCCATCGCCTCGATCACCTTGTAGCGCTCGTCCACGACGCCGCCGATGCGCGGATCCGGCTCGATGCCTGACTCGTCCATCATGAGCCAGCCCGAGCCTAGCACGGGCGATCTCGTCGATCCGTTCGATCCGTTCGTTCGGTCCGTCAGCGCGCGATCAGTGCGTCCACTTCTCCTCGCGCCGGTGCTCGCCGTCCTCGTACTCGTGGGCCATCACGAAGTGATACGCGACCTCGCGGGCCTTCTCGCTCTCGACCACGCACTCGAACAGCCACTCGCCGTCGGTCTCCGACGGCTCGACCTGGACGTAGGCGATCTCCGCGGGGAATACCAGCAGCTCGCCGACGAGGTCCTTGGCGCGCGCGAGCTGGACGACCAGCGTGTGATCGTCCTCCGTGATCAGCGTCCAGTGGAAGTCGTCGTGATCCAGCAAGACGACCTCCGGGGTGCCCGCGCGAACGATGCAGTTCGCGTGACCCGCGAGCCAGGCCCAGAACTTGTCGAAGCTGAGCGTGGTCGCCACCGCTGCCAGTCTCTTGCCCGTCGAAGCCATCGCCGCGGAGGATAGCCACGCCCCCACGGAGTGCAAGCGCTAGCAGGCCCTGCCCCGGCCGGTCCCCGACGGGGGATGCCGCCGAACGCCGCGCCACCGCCCCGTGGCCGGACCCGGACAGGGCCTGCCTGCTAACTGTGCGACATCTCAGCCCGATGGCCGACCCGACCGCCGCGATCACGCAGCGCACCGAGCCAGCGGCACCCGGCACCGCGGGCGGCAAACCCGCACCGCCCCTACCCCCGGATCTCCGGGCCCGAGACCGCCCCGCCGGGGCACGCGGCGGCCACCGCAGGATCGCTGCGCCGGCGCCGGGCGGTTCATGCAGCGGCCGAGGCCGGATACCCTCCGCCGATCACTCGGCGGCGGCGTCGGCAACTGGCTCGTGGACGTCGTCGCTCTCGATCGCCGCGATCGCGCCGCCACCACCGCTGCTCGCGCCATAGCCGGGACCCTCGTCCTCGGTCTGGACGTCGACCGTGAGCCGCTTGTAGGCGCCCAGGCCGGTGCCCGCCGGGATCAGCCGGCCCATGATCACGTTCTCCTTGAGGCCGCGCAGGTAGTCGACCCGGCCGTTGATCGAGGCCTCGGTCAGCACCTTGGTGGTCTCCTGGAACGACGACGCCGAGATGAACGACTCGGTCGACAGCGACGCCTTCGTGATCCCGAGCAGCAGCGCGTCGCCCTTGGCCGGCTGGCCGCCGGCGACGATCACGCGCTCGTTCTCCTCCTCGAAGATGTGCTTCTCGACCTGCTCGTCGAGCAGGAAGTTGGTGTCGCCCGGATCGGTCACCGTCACGCGGCGCAGCATCTGGCGGACGATCGACTCGATGTGCTTGTCGTTGATCCGCACGCCCTGCAGCCGGTAGACCTCCTGGATCTCGTCGACCAGGTACTTGGCCAGCGCGCGCTCGCCGAGCACCTTGAGGATGTCGTGCGGGTTGGCCGGACCGTCCATCAGCGCCTCGCCGGCGCGGACCCGGTCACCCTCGCGGACCGACAGGTGCTTGCCCTTGGGGATCAGGTACTCGGCGGGATCGCCGACCTCGGGCACGACCAGGACCTTGCGCTTGCCCTTGGTGTCCTTGCCGAAGTGCACCACGCCGTCGATCTCGCAGATCACCGCGTGATCCTTGGGCTTGCGCGCTTCGAACAACTCCGCCACGCGGGGCAGGCCGCCGGTGATGTCCTTGGTCTTCGTGGTCTCGCGCGA
>JBGQCL010000561.1:0-7444 GCA_041495365.1 Kofleriaceae bacterium
CGCTCGCCGGTGCTCCGCCGCGGCGGCCGAGGTCGGGCACCAGGTCGGCGAGCTGGCGCCTGCGCTCACCGCGGCGGCCTAGGTCGGCGAGCTGGCGCCCGCGCTCGCTGCGGCGGCCGAGGTCGAGCATCAGGTCGGCGAGCTGGCGCCCGCGCTCGCTGCGGCGGCCGAGGTCGAGCACCATGTCGCGCGCGGCACCGCGGACATCACGCGGATCGCGGTCGGCGCCGGCGCGGTCACCGTCGAGGTGGAGCGATGACGCGCGGGGCCGCCGAGACGGACCGCGTGCGCCTCGCGGTCTCGGCGGTAGAGGCGCTCGTGCACGCCGCGATCAACCGGCTACGCGTCGGCTCGTCGAACTGCCTCCAAGTCGGGATCGGCACCCGACTCCGGCCACGCCAGACGCCCCGCGCGTCGTACGCCGCGCGGGACCAGCGCGCCCTGGCGCCCGCTCTATTCCAGCGACCAGCTCCTCGAATCGAGTGGGGTGGCTGTTCGATCCGCCGCGGTTATGTCGTGTCTTCACTCTTCGGATCGCGACCGCTCGGCTCCACCAGACGCGCCGCCGGCAGCCGGTGGCGGCGCCACGTCGTCAGCCGCCTCCACCATGAGTTCCGCACCGGGCGCGATCTCCCAGGCTCGTCGTCCGCGAGGGCTTCCATCGCAGCCTCTTTCCGCGTGAGAGCCTGTCGTTCCAGCGGGCCCTCACCTTTGAGGCAATCATCGCAGAGGCGCTGCAGCACGTCCACCGTTCCACGCCTCATGCCCGGCGCTTCCTGGTTCCTTCTCGAGGCTCCGCACACCGGGCAGTGAAAGCTGGCGGCATGCGGCCCTTCCATGTTCAGGTCGCTCCTCTCCACGATCTGCGCGGCGAGATCGCTCGGGCACAGCTCGCCGATCGTGTACCGAAGCGCGTGCACCTGGTTTGTCTTGTGTTTGAGCAACCAACCCAGATGATGGATCGCGCCCATGAGGACATCGAACTCCCGGCCGGTGTGCTTGTACGCCATCAAGTGGCCCATCAAATGATCGACTGCAGGCTCGACGTGGTCGAAACCTTCCAGTCGTGTTGCCTCTAGGATTGCCGCCTTGAGGTTCTCTAGCTTCATCCTAGACTGGAGATCGATCTCGGTCATCGTGGTGAGCTTCCTATGCTGGCGCAGCGACGTCGACCGAGATCGTCGCTTACTCGGTCAACAGAGCCACAACGCCAACCGGCGCTACCCCAGAGGCGCGCCAGGATGCCGCCGCAGGAGGACCGGCGTGTTCCAGCTCGGTCTGCACGGGCCCAGTTGACGGCCGGCACGAGCTGAGCCGGCGAGAAGCAGGCCGGTCATGGCTACAGGACCGCCCCGTCGGCGACCTTGACCAGCGGCCAGCCCGCCTGACGCGCGGCCCCCCGTGTGCGATCCGCGAACAGGAGCGTGGCCGCGGTCCGGCGCCGGCCGAAGAACCGAATAGCACCCCCGTCCGCGCCTGACGACCGAGCCGCTCGGCGACTACGCCGCAGATCCGATCGAAGCACCACCGCAAGTCGATCGGATCGCGCGCCACGAAGATCTCCACGAGCTGGCGCCCGCGCTCGCCGCGGCGGCCGAGGTTGAGCACCAGATCGGCCAGCTGGCGCCTGCGCTCATCGCGCCGGCCGGCGGCCGAGGTCGGGCACCAGGTCGGCGAGCTGGCGGGTCAAGCGTCGGCGCGTAGGCATCGTCGAGGCGCCGCTTTCCCGCGCCGTCGATGAGCCGGACCTCAAGCTCCCGCAGCCAGAGTTCATCGCTCAGCGGAGAAGCTTGCGAGACGCGCCCCAAGCCGCCTGCGGTTTAGAAAGGCGGCAGCGGTCGATTCGCCCGACGCGCGAACTCGCGCCGCTGTCGGTCTCGGCGTCCAGTTCGGCCTGGCCACCGATGCAACGAACTACGGCGCGCTGCGTGCGCAGCGAATGCCCATGTATTCTCTAAGGAATGTCGGATTGTCAGAGTATCTATGTCCAGTGCGCATGTATAGCACAGCGTAATCCCAGCTCCCGCCGCGGAATTCGCGGAATGACAAAGACCCGGGGTTGGAATTAGCGCAGTCCGCACACGGTGTCGGGTATGTCCCATCGTAGTCAAGAACCCACTCAAACATGTTGCCACCGAGGTCTGATTGCCCCCAGCGCCCGTCACCTTCTGGTTTGGTGCCGACTGGATTCATGTCAGCAATGGCGCAACCTGGCATGTTGTCACCGACACAGGTGGTGCCATCGGAGTAGCTCGCATGTGAGGCATCAATCGTCAGCGACGACGCCGGATTTGACCACGGAAATGCGCGCTGCTGATCCCCACCCGCGGCAGCATAATTCCAGTCTGCCTCGGTTGGCAGAAAGCCTCCGTCCCAGGCACAAAAGGCCATAGCCTCATACCAGGTAATGCAGTTTATCGGCCGGTGCGGATTGGTATCATTCCAGGTAGAAAGCGAGCCGCCACAATTAAGAGCCGTCATCAGGGCAGCCGTGTTAGTTGGTAGGTTAGCATTCCAAGCGGGATCCCATCCGCTCCCTGTGACGTGAGGATGCGCCCCCGATCCTGCTACCGGCGGGTTCGCTTGGGTTCCCTGTCCTGCCATCACGAAAGCACGAAAGCGGTCGACTGTTACCTCGTACTTGTCGAGCCGGAGGCTACTCACCGTTGCAGGAGAGCTTGTGTTTCCCGAGATATTATCGCCGGCGACATCGTAGCTCCGGTTGAACGTTCCGCCCGGGACCAGAGGGCTATCGCAACAACTGTCATTGCCACCGGCACCACACGTCGCAGGCAACCCGTTGCAGCTAGCGGCGTTCGGTGGAGGGATAGTTCCATCGGGGGGCACACCGGTATCCGGCGGCACGCCTGCGTCGGTTTGCGGGACGCATACGCCGGATAGACCATCGCCGACCTGGAACGTTGAGTAGCGGTACCCGCTCGGGCATGTCGCATCCGGGTAGGAGCACCATCGGTTCCTGTTGATCGTGATCGTGCAAGCTCCTCCGGCTGAGAGGTCGCAGCTGGAGCTCTGGTCGCACTGAACCGCCGCCGTGCCACCGCACGCGAGCAACGTGGGCGACAGGAGCAGGACTCCAAGAACAAGGCGCGTCATGTTCACCTCTTGCCGAGGGCGATCCTCATCGAAAACCGGCGCGAAACCAAGGACCTTTGCCAGCGAATGTTGTGGTGGTCACACCCTGTCGTCGAGCTTGAGCACCCATTCGGGCGGGTCCAGTGTGGGAGCGTACGCATCGTCAAGGCGCTGCTTTCCCGCACCGTCGACGAGCCAGACCTCAAGCTCGCGTAGCCACAGCTCATGCAGATGCGCGCGTGCGTCGGCCTCGTCGACGAACACGAACGCAACCTGATCGATCGGCTTTTCTGCGGGCGGCGTCACGCGATGCATGTAGCGCAGCGCACACGCATCCCGCATGCGAACCTGATCGATCGTTCCGCCGGGCGGAACCACGACCTCAAGGGTTCGCCGCTCGGCGACGTAGAGACCCTCCACGGTGCTCGTGAAGCGGTAGGGGATCTGGAGATACCCACCGATCCGCGAGATCCCCATGCGCTCATGCCCCGAGCGTGCATGCCGCGCCGCAGTCTCGGGATCAACGCCAATATCATGAAACTGTACGACCGAAAGATCACCGGGACGCCGAATGAGGCGCCAGGGACCGAACTCAAGCCATCGTCGCGACACCAGGCGCTCGTGCCCTGGGCCGCGAAAGGCGCAGGCCCAGCCATGGATCATGTGGCTTGAGCCGAACCCGAACGGCTCCACCTGCATGGCGTTCCACTCATCGGGGTAAACGGTGCCAATGGAACAGACGTCGAATGGAATCGATTCGATCCAGCCAATACCTTCCGCAACAGTCGAGAATGCATCCGGAATCTGCACCCTAACCCGACTACCAGGGGGATAGATGTTGATGATCTTTGTCGTGCGATGGCTTGCCAAAGTCGATGTCCAGTTTGCTCGGCCACTGCGCCGAGCGGCGCACAAGGCATCGACCCATTGCGAGGCGCCCTTACTGGTCGGCCCCACGCCACAGACTGATGGAATGGCGATCCTGCAGCGCGTCGCGCCGCGACTCCTGTTGATCACGAACCACGGTGAGACCCTGCGCGCCCCTGGCATCACCGGCGTGCGTGGCTCGTCGTCATGGAGCTACAGCTACGTCGCGCTCCTCGGTAAGGGAGGCTTTGGGGAGGTGCACCGCGGCGTCAAACATGGCGCGGCGAGTGCATTCGCGTTCCCCGTCGCGATCAAGCGCATCCTCAACGAGTACGCCGAGAATCCAGTCTTCGTCGAGATGTTTCATCAAGAGGCGAGGATCGCGGCGCTCCTGGGAGAGCATCCCAACATCGTGAAGGTGATCGATCACGCGGTCGATCCGTTCGGTCAACTCGCGATCGTGATGGAGTTCATCGACGGCGTGGACCTGGACAAGCTCCGCCAGTCCGGGCCGCTGCCATACTCCGTCATCATCTACGTCATCGGCGAGATCCTCGAAGGGCTTGGCTACGCGCATCATCTACCGCTGCCGGGTGCGCTGTCATCCGCCGACGAGATCGCCGCGCGTGGCCAGGTTCGCGGCGTCATCCATCGCGACATGTCCCATCACAACGTGATGGTGAGCTGGCACGGCGCGGTCAAAGTGATGGACTTCGGGATTGCCAAGCTGCGACAAGCCACCGTGGCCCCAGGCTCGGACATGATCAAGGGCAAGCCCGGCTACCTGTCCCCGGAGCAAGCCACGACCGCAGTCACGCTCGATGGGCGGGCGGATCTGTTCGCGGTCGGAATCATGCTCTGGGAGCTGCTTGCTGGTCGTCCGTTGTTCGAGAGAGACGACGATTACCGAGCGACGATCGCGGCGGTGCTGTTCGCGGTGATCAAGCCACCCTCGCAGTACCGAGCCGATGTCCCTCCCGAGGCAGAAGCGATCGCGATGCGGCTCCTGCAGCGTGACCCTTCACATCGGTACCAGACGGCGCAAGAGGCAGGCGCGGCGCTCATGGCTTGCCCTGCGGCGTCACGCAGTGCGAAGGCCGAGCTACAGCACCTCATGCGCGCCCGGTTCCCGGAGCGCGCGGCACATACAGCCCCCACCCCCCCGAGCGCCGAGCCACCCGGTGCGGCCACCGCACCGGACAGCCCGCACGCGCTCGCGGCGCCGTGGCAAGCCGAAAGCACGACGCACAGCCATGCGGTCGGGCAGTCCACAACCGACCTGGCCGGGCGCCATCGCCGACGCTCGCGGCTCGCGATCGCAGCCCTCGGAGTCGGCCTCGGTGCCGCGGCCACCGTCGCTGTCCTCGCGGTTCGCCATGGCGACCGAAGCACGACCAGTGCGCAACCTCCGGACCCATTGCCCGCGACTCCCCCGCCGTTGTCCCAGAGCTCGGCCAGCTCGACACGCGCGCCGGTCGCCCCCGCCGCGCCGCCGCTACCGGCGGTGTCCAGCCTGGCCATCTCGACCGAGCCCACAGACGTGATGGTGCGCGTCGAGGACGCGACCAGGCTGATCGCCTCGGGGCGCTCGCCCCTCACCGTTCCCGTTCCACAACACGCCCGGATCCAGATCCGCGCCGACGCGCCCGGCTACGAGCCTGCCTTGAAGGCCATCACGACCGACGAGCTAGAACATCAGGCCGTTGCGCTGGCGCTTGTCCCGAGTGCCAATCCGCAACCGTCGCCTCCGACGAACGATCCGAAGTCCAGCGCTGCGTCTGTTGCCAAGCCTGCGCCCAAGTTGCCTCGCCCACCTGCGTCGCGACCGATCAAGCCTGCCGAGACCGACGACAAGATCCTAGAGTAACCGGCGCTCACAGCGGCCGAGGTCGGCGAGCTGGCACGCGGTGATAGCCGCGGCAGCCGAGGTCGACCACCAGGTCGGCGAGCTGGCGCCCTTCAGCGCCGGCGCTCGCCGTGGCGGCCGAGGTCGGCGAGCTGGCGCCGGTGCTCGCCGCGGCAGCCGAGGTCGACCACCAGGTCGGCGAGCTGGCACCGGCGCTCGCCGCGGCGGCGAGCTGGCGCCGGTGCTCGCCGCGGCGGCCGAGGTCGAGCACCAGGTCGGCGAGCTGGTGCCGGCGCTCCACGGCCGAGGTCGAGCACCATGTCGGCGGCGGCCGAGGTCGGGCACCAGGTCAGCGAGCTAGGCCGGGGCGGGCAGCGCGATGGCCGCGACCTCCCGGTCCATCCAGGACTTCATCCACGCCGTGGAGCGGTAGCGATCCCACAGGTCGGCCGCGACCGTCACCACCGGGCCGCGCAGCCCGCCGCGCGCCGCGACCCGCAGCGCCGCGACCACGTTGACGCCGGTCGAGCCGCCGACCGTCAGCCCCTCCTCCTTGACCAGCCGCTCGACCATGGCGTAGGCCTCCGCGTCCGGCACCTTCTCGGCGTAGTCGAGCGCGTCGCGGTGCAGGTTGCCGGGGACCGATCCCGAGCCGATGCCCTCGACCGTGTACGGCCCGTCGGGCCCGAGTGTGCCGGTGTTGACCCAGTCGGCGAGCGAGCTGCCGACCGGGTCGGCGAGCACGACCTTGGCCTCCGGATCGCGCTCCTTGATCCGCTTGCCGACGCCGGTGATCGTGCCGCCGGTCCCCGACGACGACACGAACGCGCCGATCCTCGGGTACCCGGCGGCCTCGACCTGCGCGACGATCTCCTCGCCGGTGCCCTTGAACTGCGGCGTGCCGTAGTGCGCGCCGAGGTTGGCCGGGTTGTGGAACTGGTTGGCCAGGAACCAGCCGTTCTCCTCGGCCAGCCGCGCCGCGACGTTGCGGAAGTTCGCCGGGTTCGACAGCGGCGCGTTGCGCGTGATGATCACCTCGGAGCCGAGCTGGCGGAGCTGGACGCGCTTGTCGACCGCCATCCGCTCGGGCAGCACGCAGATGCAGCGGTAGCCGCGCGCCGACGCGAGCAGCGCCAGGCCGACCCCGGTGTTGCCGGCGGTGCCCTCGATGATCGTCGCGCCCGGCCGGAGCTGACCCTTGGCCTCGGCGTCGAGCACGAGCGCGCGGGCGGTCCGGTCCTTCACGCTGCCTCCGGGGTTCAGGTGCTCGCACTTGATGAACACCTTGACCGGCAAGCCCGCCGAGACTCGCTTGAGCTCGATCAGCGGCGTGTTGCCGATGGCTTCGATCACATCCATGGCGCGACGATAGCACCGCCGCCGGAGCGGGCGTACACGCCGGGGCGGAGCGGGCCATCGCCTCGCCCGGTGTTCTCCGGCGGGCTCGCGGTCAGATCGGATCGCGCGGCGGCTGCCGGTGCCGCTTCGGTTGCCGGTGCCGCTTCGGTGCCGGTGCCGCTTCGGTTGCCGGTGCCGCTTCGGCTGCCGGTGCCGACTCCGACAGTGCTCCAGCACTCTCGAGCACCGAGTCGAACACGTCATTATCGGACGTTACGGAGATTGAGAGTGCCCGAGCGA
>JBGQCL010000562.1:0-7436 GCA_041495365.1 Kofleriaceae bacterium
GCGGGGGCGGCGGTCGCCGCGGGCCCAGCACCGGCCGCCGCTCCGCCCGGGTCGCGGCGGGCACCGCACGCGGCGGCGGCGCTGGCGGCGAGCGAGCCCAGAAGGAAGTCGCGGCGGTCGAGCGTCATGTTGGCTCCTTGGCGAGCGCATCGCCAGACGTGTCGCCCGGCGCCTCGGGGGGCGCCTCGGCAGGCGACTGGGCAGGTGGCTGCGTGACCCGGCGGCGGAACCCGACGCCGATGATGGCGGCGAGCCCGAGCCAGATCGCGACCAGCGGGAACGTGGCGATCGCCAGCGCGCCGGCGCCGAGCGCGGCGAGGCCCTTGTTGAGCCAGCTCGACGCCAGATCTCCGATCCGGTATCCGATCGTATCGATCGCGTTCTTGGCGCGGTACTTCTCATCCCGCGTGACCACGGTGAACAGCAGCTCGCGCGCCGGCCGGGTCAGGCCATGGGTCGCCGACTTGCCGATCACCTGGACGACGGCGATCGCGGCGAGCGAGGGGGCCAGCGCGACCACCGAAAGCCCGGCCGCCTGCGCGATCGGCAGGGCGCAGAGCACGAGGCCGGGGCCGAGCCAGCGGATCGCCGGCGCGGCGATGAGGGTCTGGAGCACGAACGCCGCCGCCTGGGTCCACACGTCGATCGAGGCGAAGAAGCTGGTCCGCGTCGTCAGATCGAGCCGGGCGTCGTACACGATCCGGGCCTGCGCGAGGTAGAGGAAGGTCGCGGCGCACGCGGTGCACAGCACGTAGCCGACGATCGCGGACAGGTACGGCGATCGCGCGACGTGGCCGATGCCGGTGAACGGGCCGCCGCGGGCGATTGGTGCGTCGGACCGGGCGGGCGGCGTATCCGGCGCGGCGCTCGTGCCGGGGTCCAGGCCGGCGGCGGCGCGCCGCACCCAGAACACACCAACGACGGCGAGCTCGAGGAATAGCGCCGACATCAGCACCACGCCGGGGGGCGCGATCGCCCGGACCAGGAGCTGGGTCAGCAGCGGACCACAGAACGCGCCGATGGTGCCGCCGGCGGCGATCGGCCCGTAGAGCTGTCGGGCGGTGGCCGGACCGAGCAGGTCCGCCAGCAGGCTCCAGAAGATCGAGATCACGAACAGGTTGAACACCGCGGACCAGACGTAGAACACGCGGCCGACCACGACCGGCGCGATGCCGGCGCGCATCACCGCGAAGAATACGATCGCGCAGGCGGCGAACACGTGGAACGCCAGGGTGACGAAGCGGCGCGGCGCGCGACGTGCGAGCAGCGCGCTCCAGGCCGGCGACACGATGCTGATCACGACGAAGGTGCCGAGCCACAACCACGGGAGGCTGTCGGGGTTGCGGTCGAGGATCAGCGCGTCGCGCACCGGGCGAAACGCGCTGTAGCTCGCGAGCAGCGCCGCGAACGTTGCCGCGCCGGCGACTCCGAGCTTGGTGCGCGCGCGGGGATCCATCGCCTGCGATCGACTCTGCACGCGGCGCGATTCGCCGTCGAGGGTTTCTCGCCTGCGCGCGCTCGCCGTCGCGTGCGACTCGTGCGACTCGTGCGACAGCCGCGCGCGGGGTACAGTTCGCGGGTGAGCAAGGCGTTCACCCGGGAAACCGATGATGCGCCGGCGCCACCGGCGCAGCGCCGCGGCGTCCCGGTGCCCGAGCCCAACTACATGACACCGGCTGGCGCGCGCGCGGCGCGCCAGGAGCTCGCCGGATGCCTCGACGCGCTGCGGATCCGCGAGCTGACCGAGCACCTGGCGACCGCGCAGATCATCGAGCCCCCGGCCGACCGCGGCGTCGCGGGGCTGGGCGCCACGGTGACGATCGAGGACGATGGCGGCAAGCGCACGCGCTACCGGATCGTCGGCGCGCTCGAGGCCGACGCCCGGCGCGGCCTGGTGTTCTGGCAGTCGCCGCTCGCCGAGGTGCTGTACGGCACGCGGGTCGGCGACCCAGTGACGCTGCCGCGCGGCGGCGAGGCCGAGGTCGTCGCCATCGAGTACGAGTGACGCCGAGGGGCGCCGGCTCGCATGGCCGGTAGGTCTTCCTGGATCAAACCCGGATCCCGCCGTCCGGAATCGACCGTCGATGTGCCCCTCGTGGCGCGATCGCCCGACGTCAACGCGAACTCGCCGGGGGCGACCGCGAGCGGATGGGGTCGGGCGCCGCGACCGTGATTTGGATTGGCCGGGCCTTGCTCCGCAAATACCTCGCGGGGTCCGCGCAGGACGGGTGGTGATTCGGCGGGCGCGGTCCCGACACCCATCCGCGCAGCAGCCCCCGGCGATTCGCGTGCCTGCGTTCTCCTGGGCGCTACGCCTAGCGCAGCGGCGCGCTGGCCCAGCGATCGACCACGGGATCGTTGCCGCAGCGGTCGGCGTACAGCACCGCGAAACGCCGGGCGTCGAGGCCGCGGCCGTCCATGACCAGCTGCCGGGCGAGCTCGTGGGCGGCCGGCGGGTCGCAGCGATCGAGCAGGCTGGCCTGCAGCGCGATGATCCGGATCTTGCGGTGCTGCGTGATCTCGGCGAGCTCGCGGCGCAGCGCATCGCGGCGGTCGGGCTTGTCGCGTGGCGCCAGCGACGCGAGCCACGCCCCGATCACGACCGCGAACACGGCGACCGCGCCGCCGAGGACCAGCCGGTTGCGCCGGCGGTGGACCAGCGGCGCGTGGACCAGCCCGCTCGTCCGCTGCTCGATCGCCGCACAGTCGGCGCCGGGGACCGCGAGCCTGAGCGCGTCGGTGGCGCGCCGCGCGTCGTCGAGCGCCACGGGGTCGACCAGCACGACCTCGGCATCGCCATCGGGGTCCGCCGAACCGGGGCCTCCCAGGTGCGTCCGCACGTGCGGCCGCAGCTCGTCGTAGCCCGTGACGTTGACCCCGCGCCGGGCGAGCACGGCGCGCGCGCGGTCCAGGCTGTGCCAGATCTCGGGGAACTCATCGTGGGCATCGCGGATCGCCCGCCACGCCTGGGGCCCCGCCGACCGCCCGAGCACCCGGGCGTGCTCGCACGACGCGAGCAGCGCTTCCCCGATCAGGATGGCGCCGACCGCGCGATCGCGTTCATCGAGGTCTGCGGGGGCGTCGCGGTACATCCCGTACGAGTGTTCGGGATTTGCCCGAGGCTTGCAAGCGGCGTTTACCGGCAGTCGTCCCCGGACTCGTAGGCGAACCCGACGTCGCGCTGCGCCACGAGCTCGATCAGGTAGAAGCCCAGCGGCTCGATCTGGTAGCCGGTGCACAGCGTTCGCCCTCGGCCGGCATGCGCACACGTGGCGCCGGGATAGCCACACTCGACGCGCTTGGGCAGGGCGAGCCCGATCACCACGGCGATCGCGAATGCGATCCGGGTGCCGCGCGTGGTCATGCCGGGGTGCCGCATGGCCAGCCTACGGCCGCAGTGTCGAGCAGGCACCGATCAAGCAGCCGATCGCGACATCGACCGCGGTGATCACGAGCCCGGTCGCGAGCGACGCGCCGGTCGAGTAGCCCTGGACCTGCGATGCGGAGAGCGAGCTCACCACGAGGTCGGCGGCGACCGCGCCGCCCAGCAGCGGCAGCCCGACGCCCTCGTCGCGCCTCACGACGCCGGCGGTCGTGACGCAGCCCGAGAGCGCGAGCGCGAGCAGCGCGCGATGCATGCGGCGCCAGTATCGCCCGGATCGCCTCACGGGTCCCCCAGCTTGCAACCTGCGGGTGACGAAGTCGCCGGCGCGGCCCGCGTTCAACCCTCCGATACAACGGCCGAACCGCGCTGGCACATGCGCTGCACGAGGCCCCGGCATGCACCACACCACGCCCGCCCTCGCCCTCGAGTCGATCGATGCCGCCGCGCTGCTGTTCGTGAGCGGCGGTTGCCACAAGCACTGCTGCCCGGCCCCGCAGCCGGTCAACCAGCAGACCGTCGTCAACGTTCCGCAGCCCGCACCCCAGGTGCTGCCGCAGCCCGCGCCGGCCCCCGATGCCGCGGCGCAGCCGGCGGGCGATGTCGTGACGACCAACGTCAGCATCAACGGCAAGCCGGTGTCCTGAGCCGACCTGGCGGACCGCCGCCTCGACGGCGGCGCGCTGCGAGATCCGCGGAAGATGCGCTCTTGCGAAGACGTCGAGGTTGACCTCGACGTTGTCGCAAGACGGCGACCTGAACGGCGACATGGACGTTGACTCGATCGTCGACCTTGCACGTAGGCGTTCCGGTGGTCTCCGGATCCTCGTCGAAGCATCGCCACGCGTGGTCCACGTCGAGGTCGACGATGGGCTCAACGTCCACGGCCACGTCAAGCTCGACGACGGCCGTCAAGGTCAAGGCCCAGGTCGACGTCAACGGGCGATGCGCCTGATGCAGGCCGGAAGCCCTTGTTCGACATCTTCTGAGTCCAGGCGTGCACCGCGACGTTTTGGCGTTGCAGGCGCCGGCCGCGGCGGCGATGCTCGCGGCCATGCGGTCGTCCCGCCGGGATCTCCGCGGACCCGGGTGGCCCGCGACCGTGGCACCGTGCGCGATCCGGCGCCGGGGCCGCCGCGCCCGGACGCTTGCACTCGCGGTCGCGCTCCCGCTCTTCTGGCTCGCCGCGTGTCGCGCACCGTCCTCGGAGGATCCGCACGACGCGATCGAGGCGGGTGGGAAGGCCGCGCTGCGGTTCCACGAGCCGCGCGACGCGACGCGCGGAGAGGTGAATCGACCGGCTTTGCCGGGCGAGAGGGGACGGGAAAGTCCCCTGTGGATCACCCGCCCCGCGACGCGGGCCTCCGGGTGCACCGCCGAGCGCGCCGGCGCGCCGGCCGCCGTGGCCGGCCGCGCGACGTACTATGACGCCACCGACCGCGGGAGCTGCAGCTTCGAGCCACCGCGCGAGCCGTCGGATCGCATGGTCGCCGCGCTGAGCGGCGCCGACTACGCGCACGCGTCGTGGTGCGGTGCCTGCCTCGCCGTCGCGGGGCCGCTCGGCGACGTGGTCGTGCGCGTCGTCGACCAGTGCCCGGGCTGTCGGCGCGGCGACCTCGATCTCAGCCGCGAGGCGTTCGCGAAGATCGCCCCGCTGTCCGCGGGCCGGACGAAGGTCGCGTGGCGCGAGGTGCCGTGTCCGGTGACCGGACCGGTCGTCTACCAGGTCAAGCCGGGCTCGAACCCGCAGTGGACCGCGATCCAGCTGCGCAACCACCGCCACCGGATCGCCCGGCTGGAGGCGCGCGACGCCGGTGGCGTGTACCACGCGATCGCGCGGACCGACGACAACTACTTCGTCGCGCCCGGCGGCCTGGGCCCGGGGCCGTACGCGCTGCGGGTCAGCGACGCGCATGGCCACGCGCTGGAGGACGACGCGATCGCGCTCGGCTCGGCGGCGCAACCCGGCGCGGCGCAGTTCCCGAGCTGTCCCTAGCGGCGCCGGCTCACCGCGCCGGCGTGTCGGCCCCGAGCACGAGCTCGAGGATCGCGCCGGCGCCGTCGACGGTGGTGACGAAGAGGTGGGTCTCGGTGGCGAGGCGATCGCGCATGGAGACCGGCTCGGTGGGAGCGGTGGAGGTGCAGGCCGCGAGCAGGACGGGCAGGACGAGAGCACGCATGACGCGCCGCGTCTGCAACTACCGGACCGATGGTCGGACCCAATGACGTACTGAAACAGCTCGCTCGAACCTGTAGCGCTGTGCGCACGCCGGGCGCAGGCAACGGGACTGGCCAGTCCTCCGGGATCACTGCCCGGGGTTCGACTTCTGGATCTTCGCGTCGTCGCTGCTGGCGAAGTAGTAGCTGTCGGTCGCGGTGTTCCCGTCGAGGTCGCAGTGGGCCAGGACATAGAACCAGTTCTTGGCGGGCGGGGTGTAGCCGAACGTCGTCCCCACAGCTCCCGCGGTCCCCGCATTGCCGGCGATCACGACGTAGGCGCAGCGCACCGAGTCCTCCGGCGGGCGGATCTTGAGGGTCTGCCAGGTCGCCGGCAGCGTGCCCAGCGCCCGGGTCATGGGCGACGGTGTCGCCGGGAACGTCGCGGACTCGCTGGCGCCGGTCGACAGGTAGCGCCCGTTCTCGACCGCGTACTGCTCCTCGCGGACCGCGAGCTCGGCGAAGAACGCGCCGACCTCGGCGTCGCCCTTGGCCTTGCGCGACTCGCCGGCGAACGTCGGCAGCGCGATCGCCGCCAGCGCGCCCACGATGGCCACCGTGACCATCATCTCGATCAGCGTGAATCCGGACTGGCTCGCGCGGGTCATGGAAGCAATGTTCGGCGCCGCGGCGGTCGGGTTCAGATGCTGCCCGGGCAGCCGCTCGGCAGCGCTCGGATAACGGGGAGCACCCGCGCAGGGCTCGACCGCTCCCCTGCGGTCCTGAGCCAGCGCCCGGATGCGCTCGCTCACGGAGATGCCTCGAGCCTCCGCTGGCGACGACGTAGGTCGGCGCCCGCAGCCGGGAGGTCCTCTCAGCGCGATGACGAGCATGGACGCTACCCGTCCCTGAACGCCGGCCGTGACTTCGGCGACCTCGACGCGGCCCGATCAGCGCGGTCCTGCGGGACCACCCGGCGTCCCGGCAGGAGCATCGGGCGATCGCCTCGGCAATGGATGGAGCACGACGTCGTGGGCTCCGGCTGCCTTGAGGGCCGCCTCGAGCTCCTCGAGATCACCATGGCGGACGTCGCCCGTCGGAAAGATGTCCGTACGGGGCGCGACCTTGCAGGTGGCGATCGCCGCATCGCGCGGCATCGCCCGTCCATTGACGGTGACATCACTCGCCGACAGCTGGATCGTGCAGCGCTGCGGCCCCGCCAGCGAGCGGCGCTCCTCGTCGCCATCGCCGCGCCCGCCGCCCAGACCGAGCGTGCCCAGGCCGCCGCCCAACCGCAGGTACGCCGCTGCGGCGATGACCAGCGCGAGCAGGGCACTCCACAGGGTGAGCCGGCGGCGCGTCCGGCGGCGATCGAGATGCCGGGCAACGTCGCGAGCGAACTTGCGATCGTGCGTCGGGCTGGGCGGCGTCGGCTGAGTCATGGCGTGCCTCGCGGTGGGGTGATCGGCAGCATCGAGGGATAGACCAGCGTGGCGATCCCATGCTGGTCGACGCAGCGGCCGAGATCGTGTTCCAGCCCCTCGAGCAACGCTTCCGGGAGATCGTTGCGCTCGACCGCGGGAGCCACGATCACGAGATAGCGCCCCAGGTCGGCCGCGCCCAGCTGACGCGCGGCGATCCTGCACACTTGCCGCTCCGCCGATCGCTCGCTCGCGTACGCGACCCTGAGCGCGGGGTCCGAGCTGGGCTCGAGGAGCGGCACGACCAGCGCCACGCGCTTGCCGTCGACCTCCAGCGCGTCGATCGTCCCGTCGCGCGTCACGCGGACGACCAGCGGGGTGCGAGCGGCGAGCGCGGCGTCGAGATCGGCGAGCGCGCGCTGGCGCAGCGCCGCGACCGGCGGCGGTACGGCGGGCGCCGGAGGCCGCGGCGGAGA
>JBGQCL010000563.1:0-7425 GCA_041495365.1 Kofleriaceae bacterium
ACCCGTGGCCGGGCAACGTGCGCGAGCTGGTCAACGTCGTCGAGCGCGCCGTGTCGTTCTGCGATCACGACCTGATCCAGCTCTCGGATCTGCCCGACTACATCCGGAGCGCCAAGACCCCGCCGCCGCGCGAGATCCAGCCGCGCCGCGCCGCGACCGCGCCGATGAGCCGGGACAGCACGCCGCTGGTGTCGATGAATCCCAACGCGCCCGCGCCGGCGCCGCCCGACGAGCTGCTCGCCGAGGGCGTCACGTTCAAGGACGCCAAGGAGCGCTGGGTCGCCGCGTTCGAGCGCGACTACATCCTCCAGCTGCTGCGGCGCAACAACGGCAACATCTCGCACGCGGCGCGCGCCGCCGACATCGATCGCAAGTACTTCCGCAAGCTGATGAAGAAGTACGACATCGAGGCCGCCGGCGCCGACGACGCCGATGACGCGGAGTGAGCCGGCGGCCCCGGCATCCGACGAGCCGGAGCCAGGCGATGCCGGCGATGACGACGTGCCCGACGATGATGAACCGCGCGACGCGACGCGCGGAGGGGTGAATGGACCGGCTCTGCCGGTCCAGCCCCCAGAGGGGGGTTATGGGAAAGGCCCCCCATGGGTCGACGCGTTCAGCCTGCCGCCCGGCGCCGATCCGGGGATCGACTGGGGGGTGCGCGCGCACCTCCACCCCGACGGCTCGCCGCGGATCATCGAGCGCCACCTGGTGGTCCCGCCCGAGCTCGCAGGGCTCCGGCTCGATCACTTCGTCAAGACCCAGATCCCGCGGCTGTCGCGGACGCGGATCCAGGGCATCATCGCCGGCCAGCTGCGGCGCGCCGACGGCCACGCGGCCAAACCCGCGACGATCGTCGCCGCCGGCGATCACTTCGTCCTGCGGCGCGCCGCGCAGCCCGAGCCGCCGTGCCCGCGCACGTTCGGCGTCGTGATCCGCGATCCGCGGCTGTACGTCGTCGACAAGCCGGCCGGCCTGCCGGTCCACGCGTCGGCCAAGTTCTACTTCAACACGCTGACCCGGGTGCTCGGCGAGCGCTTCCCGGACGAGCCCGAGCTCCAGATCTGCCACCGGCTCGACCGCGAGACCTCGGGCTGCCTGGTGGTCGCGCGCGACCGCGACGCCGCCGCCGTGATCAAGGACGCGTTCGCCACCAAGCACCGCGTCCGCAAGCAGTACCTCGCGGTGGTGCACGGCCAGCCGCCGTGGGACGACGAGCACACGATCGATCTGGCGCTGCGCGTCGCCCAGCCCGGCGACCCGACCCGGCTGACCCACGTACGGATGCTCACCGGCCCGGGCGGCCTGCCCGCGATCACGCGCGTCCGGGTCGAGCGCCGGACCGCCGCCCATGCGCTGGTCCGCTGCACCCTGGTCACCGGGCGCCAGCACCAGATCCGCGCCCACCTCGCCGCTGCCGGCTATCCGATCGTCGGTGACAAGCTGTACGCGCACGGCGACGACGCGTTCCTGCGCTACTGCAACGAGGGCCTGGTCCCCGAGCTGGCGCGGCTGTTCGTGCTGCCCCGCCACGCGCTCCACGCCGCCGCCGTGAGCTTCCCGCACCCCGACGGTGGCACCGTCAGCGCCGAGGCGCCGCTCCCGGCCGACCTGGCCGGCCTGCTGGCCTGACGGCCGGCTGTGGGCCGCCGCACGCGCCGGCGGCTCCAGGTGGCAAGAAGCTGTCGCGGAACCTGATGGCAATGTCAGACCTCGCACCGCCGGATCGATCGGCGATCGCGAAAGCCCCCGGATTCCTGCGCGCCTGGTCGTGGCACGGCAATGGCTACGAGCGCCGGCATGGTCTCTCCCCGACTCCTGGTGATCGCCCTCCCACTTGTCGCGCTGCTCCATACCCCGGCCCGGGCCGACGATGACCCGCCGATGCCGCAGCGGCAGCCGCTGCCGGTGTACCCGGCACCGCTGTCGCAGACCACGCAGTCGACCTTCGTGCCGCAGAGCGTCGCGATGTCCGGACCGGAGGAGATCACCGACTTCGACTTCAGCCGGCCGGTGCCGATCGGCTACACGCCGATCCAGCGCACCCGCAAGCACCTGATCGTCGGCGGCGCGGTCACGTTCGGCGTGGTCTACGGCCTGTCGGCGCTCGTTGCAGCGGCCGGCGATGACGGTACGCGCAACACCGGCCACCCCAACGAGGCCGCCTCGCTGTGGATCCCGGTCGCCGGTCCGTTCCTCGAGATGGGGCACACCGACCTCGCGACCGGCAAGCTGTTCTTCGCCGGCGTGGGCGCCGCGCAGCTCGCCGGCGCGCTGATGCTGTACTACGGCGTGACCAGCAAGGAGCGCGTGCTGGTCCGCAACGACCTGGTCGGCAGCCTGACGATCGCGCCGCTGGCAGGCAACGGCGCCTCGGGCATGGCGCTGGCCGGCCGGTTCTAGGAGCCGCGCTCGACAGCTGCTGGCTCGACAGCTTCTGGATGAAGACCGCCTCTCCGCATTCCAGATGACACGCAACGGATACCTGCCAGCGGAATCAGCCAGTCCTGATCCGGAGCTGGCACCGGCGCGCGCTCCGCGGACGCCCCGCGACCGCAGCGTCGCCCGCGAGGGGTGAGGTCACGACTCAGCGCTGTTGTCATCGGGGAGACGGTTAATTTTCGCCGAGACCCCCGTTGACACCGCCACCTCTGTCCATGGATATAGGTCCTTTGGGCAGCGCGTCGGTCGTGGATGCACGAACGCCTCCGGGGGAGCCAGACATGCACAGGTACATGGTTCGAACAATCGCCTTGACCTGCATCGCCTTGCCGGCATGCGGGGATGACCAAAACAAACGCCCGCCCGTCGTGAGCGACGTCGCGGTCACCACGATGGAGGACACAGCTGCCGCCTTGGTGGTCCCGCTCACCGCGACGGACCCGAGTGCCGTGACGCTCACAGTCGCGACCGCGCCATCGCACGGGACCGTGACCGGCCGAGGTCCCACATGGTCCTATATGCCGGCCGCCAACTACAACGGTCCGGATAGCCTGGTGGTCAAGGCCGAGGACACCCACGGCAGCTCGACCGCGACCGTGACCATCACGGTCACGCCGGTCAACGACGCGCCGGTGGCCAACCCCGACAGCTTCGCAACGGCGTTCGGCACGCCGCTCACCGTCAGCCAGGCCATGCTGCTCGCCAACGACACCGACGTCGACAGCACGGCGCTCCACGTGACCAGCGTGGACGCCATGGCCGACGGCCACGGCGCGCCGGCGATGAGCGGCACCGACGTGGTGTTCACGCCCGAGTCGCTGTATCAGGGCACCGCGCACTTCACCTACACGATCTCCGACGGCACGCTGACCGCGCAGGGCACGGTCACCGTCACGGTCGGCGTCGACCTTCCGCCCAGCGCGATGGCCGACGCCGCGACGACCGACGAGGACACCATGCTCACGGTGGCCGACACGGCGCTGCTCGCCAACGACACCGATCCCGAGCACCACACGCTGGCGATCTCGGCGGTGGGCAACGGCGTCCACGGCACGGTCAGCCGGAGCGGCACCTCGGTCACGTTCATGCCCGACGCGAACTACAACGGTTCGGCCAGCTTCGACTACACGATCACCGACGGATCGCTCACCTCGACCGCCACCGTCACGGTGACCGTGAACGCGGTCGACGACGCGCCGGTCGCGGTCGACGACATCGCCAGCGTCGCCGAGAGCGCGCTGCCCAGCATGATCGATGTGCTCGCCAACGACACCGACATCGACGGCGGCCCCAGGACGATCGCATCGGTCAGCCAGCCCGCGCACGGCACCACCAGCGTGGCGGCCGACGGGACGGCGATCGCCTACTCCTCGGGCATCGGCTACTGCAACCAGGTGCCGAACGCCGCGGCGGATACGTTCACGTACACGCTGTCGCCCGGCAATACGACGGCCACGGTCTCGGTGAAGGTGAGCTGTGCATGCGGGCTCCACAAGACGACCGACTTCGTCGTGGGGGTGAACCCATGAGGACCTTCCACGTGTCTCACCTCATCCACAGCCTGGGCTCCTGTCTGGCCGCCGGCTTGCTCGCGAGCTGCGCCATGCAGGCGCAGGCGCCAGCGCCGGCCGCCGGAGACGTCCCCGACGCGTTCGGTGCGCACCCCGTCGACCCGGCCAGGACGGCCAGCCTGGTCGCGCGCGCCAGGGACCTCGTGCGCCCCGGCAGCGTGATGCAGACCGAGTCCCGGCTCGGCGTGCCGACGTTCCTGTGGGCCCGCCCGGCGGTCCGGACGGCGACCCCCGCTGCCCTGACCGGCGTGGCGCGGCCCGAGCTCGCCGCGTCGCGCGCCGCGCTCGCCGACTACGCCCCGCTGTACGGCCTCGGCGACGCGGACGTCGCCGGCGCCGTCGTCGCCCAGGTCCACGACCTCGGACACGGCCCGGTCCTCGTCAAGTTCCGCGCCCAGCTCGGCGGAATCGAGATCTTCCGCGAAGAGCTCAACGTGGTGATGAACCGCAAGCTCGAGCCGGTCGCGCTCAGCGGCTACCTGACGAGCACGGCGACCCCGGCGGCGGTCCCGGGCGGACTGGCGTTCTCGCTCGCAGCGCCCAGCGGTGCGGCCCGCGCGATCGCACACCAGGCCAGCGCGATGGCCAGCGTCAAGATCGACGCATCGCACCTGCTCCCCGCGGGCTCGCGCGACGGCTACGACCACTTCACGCTGGCGCCGGCCGCCGGGCTCGTGCTCGACGAGCCGGTCCGCCTCAAGCGGGTCTACTACCACACGCCCGCCGGACTCGAGGCCGCGTACTACATCGAGGTGATCGCGCACACCGGCGCCCCGGCGATCGACGTGCTGTCCGCCGATGGCAGCCCGGTGATGCGGCCCGAGGCGTTCGCCTACGTCGTGTCGGCCGCGACCGGGCAGCTCCTGTCGCGCACCAACCTGATCGCCGAGGCCGCGCGGTCGGGCGGCGACCGCAACGCGGTCGATCCGGGCGGCTTCACCTACCGCGTGTGGGCCGATCCGGTGACCGGCTTCCCGTTCGACACCCCGGCCGGCAACGACATCGACCCGAAGCTGAACCCGCTGCCCGACGGCGCGCAGTTCCCGTTCGTCGCGACCAGCGACGTCACGCTGTCCAGCTTCACGTTCAGCCAGCACGACCCGTGGCTGCCGGCCGGCGCGACCGAGACGGTCGGCAACAACGTCGACGCGTTCCTCAACCTGTTCTCCCCCGACGGCTTCGGGAATCCGACCACGACGACCCCGACCGATCCGGCGACCGCGGACTTCCGGGCCCAGATCACCGGCCCGGGGCAGTTCCTCCACGCCCAGATCCCCGACGGCAACGGTGCGCTGGCGGAAGGCCGCCAGGGCGCGATCCAGCAGCTGTTCTACAACATCAACTTCCTGCACGACTGGTACTACGACACCGGCTTCAACGAGGCCGCCGGCAACGCCCAGGACAACAACTTCGGCCGCGGCGGCGTGGCCAACGACTCGATCAAGGGCCAGGCGCAGGACTTCTCGGGGTTCAGCAACGCCAACATGCTGACCCCGGCCGACGGCGGCCGCCCGCGCATGCGGATGTACGTGTTCCCGTCGCCGGCCAACAACGTCGAGATCCAGGCGCCCGCGGCGATCGCCGGCAAGAAGAACATCGGCATCTCGATGTCGGGACCGCAGACCTTCGACATCACGGGCGACCTCGTCACCGCGACGTTCGCGGCCGCGCCGGCCTGCACGGTGACCAACCCGGCCGCGCTCGCCGGAAAGCTCGCGCTGTTCGACTTCGACAACACCGATGCCACGGGGTGCGCGTTCGGCGCCCGGCTCACGCAGCTCACCACGGGCACCACCGCCTCTGCGCTGGTCATGGTGTTCACGGCGGTGCAACCGAACACGGTTGCCAGCATCACCGGCTTCGTCCCCACGCTCGTCAAGCCGGTGGTGACGGTGTCGAACGCCACCGGCGCGCTGATCAAGGCGCAGCTCCCGACGGCGACCGTCACGGTGCGGCTGCTCCGGGCGCCGGATCGCGACGGCTCGATCGACCAGCAGATCGTGTTCCACGAGTGGTTCCACTACGCCAGCAACCGGCTGGTCGGCAACGGTACGGGGCTCAACACGGAGCAGTCGGCCGGCATGGGCGAGGGCTGGAGCGACTTCAGCTCGATGCTGTTGACGGTGCGCGAGAACGACAGCCAGGTCGCGAGCAACGCCACGTTCAACGGCGTGTACTCGCTCGCGAGCTACGCGACCAGCGGCGTGCCGTTCGACGGCTCGGCGAACCAGGGCTACTACTTCGGCATCCGCCGCTATCCGTACTCGACGGACCTGACCAAGGACCCGCTGACGTTCGGGCTGATCGCCAACGGCGTCCCGCTGCCGGTCGGTCCGCCGGTCGGGTTCGGTGCGAACGGCGCCAACAACGCCGAGGTCCACAACGTCGGCGAGGTGTGGACGACGATGCTGTGGGAGGGCTACGCGGCGCTGCTCCGCGACACGCTCGGCCCGTCGCCGCGGCTCACCTTCCCGCAGGCGCAGGACCGGATGAAGCAGTACGTGATCGGTGGGCTCAAGGTCACGCCGGGGCTGCCGACGATCACCGAGGCGCGCGACGCGATCCTCGCGGTGGCGCTCGCCAGCGATCCGGCCGACTACGTCCGGTTGCGGATCGCGTTCGCCAAGCGCGGCGCCGGCCCGCACGCGGTGTCGCCCGACCGGCTGTCGACCACGCTGACCGGCGTCGTCGAGGACTTCTCGGTCGACCCCCAGCTGCCGTTCGAGACCGCGACGCTCGACGACAGCACGGGCTCGTGCGACCACGACGGCGTCCTGGACGCCGGTGAGGACGGCAAGCTGACGGTGACGCTGCGCAACCTCAGCGCGACCGCGAGCACCCAGACCACGGCCACCCTCAGCACGACCTCGCCGGACATCTCGTTCCCCGACGGCGCCACCCTGACGTTCCCCAGCGTGCCGTCGGGCGGTACCGCGTCGGCCAGCCTGCGCGTCACGTACGCACGGACGGTCACCGGCATCCAGCAGGTCGACTTCCAGGTCGACTTCGCCGATCCCCTGCTGACCGGCACGCCGACCCGGATCGTCAGCTTCCGGACCAACACCGACGAGACCGCCGCCTCGTCGGCGACCGACACCGTCGAGGCGCGGTCGCAGCCGTGGACACCGAGCTTCACGGCCGGCCCGGGGCTGTCCAACGCCGCGCCGTGGCACCGCGCCGAGGTCAACCCGCTCCAGCACGTCTGGCACGCCGACGATGCTGGCGCCGGCACCGACGAGATGCTGACCTCGCCGGTGATGACCATCGACGCCGGCGGCTCGCTCACGATCGAGCTCGATCACAGCTGGGCGTTCGAGTTCGACGCCACCGGGAACTTCGACGGCGGCGTCATCGAGATGGCGGTCAACGGCGGTGCGTTCACCGACATCGGTGCCTCGGCCTACAACAACAC
>JBGQCL010000564.1:0-7388 GCA_041495365.1 Kofleriaceae bacterium
CCGAGCTGATCGAGAACAGCGGCAGGGCTGCCGGTCGACTGGGAAGGCTCGCCAGCTGCCTTGCGCTGGATGGCAGCCCCATCCGGCGGTGAGGCACGAAATCCGGGAGGCGGGATGCTGGGCACAACGGGTGCACCTTGCGCAGCGGCCGTGGCCGCGACCTCCGGCGGGACCTGTCCCGTCGTGCGCCAGGACTGTACGCCCTCGCGAACGCGCGCAACCATGTCGGCCAGCAGCTCCTGCGGGGTCGTGGCCTTCGATCCCGTGAACTTGCGGATGAACGCCTCGCAATCGCGCGCTGACCTCCCGGCATAGACTTGGAGGTAGTACGTGATGTATGGACAACCCCTCGTCGACCACTGCGGCCCGAGTTCGGCGGCTGCAGCGGCCTCCAGCTCGGGCTTGAGCATCGCGAGAAAATCGCGCTTCGCGATCTGGTTGCCGGCTCGGGGCGCCGTGTCGTCGGCGAGTACCTGCGATCGATCAGCCGTGGTCGGGTCCCCCCGCTGTCCGTCAACGCCGCTCGCGGTGGCATCGGCGGGCTTCCGCTGGAGCTGTACACTACCGGTGTTCAGCGTCTCGACCAGCGTCCGTTTCCCGGGGGAGGACGGGGCGACGAGATCGCGCGACCCGCCGCCGCTCCCCACTGAGCCCACCGGGCGACGCTGCTTATCCTCGGAATTCGCCATCGACCCGTCTCCAGACCGGCGCATGTTAACTCCGACACCCCAAGGTCTGCAGACCCGCGCCCATCGTTACCCATGCGCCGCGCCCCGCACGGCGACTGCGGTACCGCGGCGGGCTCCTGGCGCGCAAGGGGGGAACGGCGGCGAACCGGATCGCCGTCCCTTGGCGCATGTTAGCGGCGCGAAGGGGCTTACAGGTTCCGTCGGGCCGAGCTGGCAAAGGATGGAACGTTGGGAAGGCTCGACGCGGCCGGCTTGCCCAACCGCGTGGTCCGTGGGCTCGCAGCGCCGCGATCCAGCTCGACGCGGCGGCGCGCTGGCCCGTCCATCGCGTGCGCGGTCGGCGTTCATCGTCACGCAAACACAGAACCGCAAGCCGCTGTCCGGTGGAAGGGGGAGGCAAGCACTATTTGAAAGTCAAAGCAGCGTTGGCATTTTGGCGAACGGCCGACGGACCGATCCCGACCACGATGGGTCCGCGCTGCACGCGGCGCTCTGTCGAACGCTCGTCTCACCGCGTGTCTCGGCGGCGACGGGTTCGGCCGCGGCGGCTTGGCAGGGCCCGCGTCTTCGCGGCGCGTCTCGTCGCATTCGCCTCGCGTAGTGCCTTGGCGAGGCTGCCATACCAGGTGACGATGGCCGACCAGAGGCGCGGATCGTCGCGCTGGATGGCCCGGCGGTCCATCGCTTCACCGCGTAGACGCCGACCCTTGAGCTCGGCCTGGATCTGGTTACCGATCCACACGCGATCGTGATTGTCGATCAAGTAGCCGAGTCCTGCTGCTCGAACTGCCGATCGCCACGTACCAAACCGATCGACAGCCGCATTCAGCAAACGCCGATCAGTGGCCTTCACATCCAAGAGCTGGATCGAGGTCCCTTGGCGGTGACGCTCCTGGATCAGCGCAACGATCTCCTCGCGCGGCGGCCAGTAGGGCACAAGCTGCCGAGGCCATCCCGAAATGCCGGCAGCTGCGACAGCCGCCATCAGGGTTCCGTAACGCTTCCTCGCAGCGGTCGCCAACCCGCTATTCACCTTGTAGAGTTCGCTCAGTGACATCTCTGGCTGCGCCCGAGAGAGGCGCTGCAGCTCGACAGCGATGCTCTCGGCGGTCTTGTAACGTCCATGCACGTTGTGCAAGAACTTGGAAGGATCCAACCCTGCTGCTTCGATCATCGCCGGAAGACTGCCGAATTTCAAACGCACATAGCTTGCCAGCGTGCCGCTGATAAACCCCTTTGGGCCGATCCCAGTGCGCCCAGACCGCGCCGCAGTGCGCAAAAGCGCCATGACCTGTTCGCGAGATCTTCTGCCCTGATGTTGACTCTCGACCACCTTGTAATCGACTCCGGCGCTCGCCACGGCAGTGCGCCAGGATCCGAAGTACGTGATCGCCGCCATGACCAGCTGGTTCGGTACGCGCGTCGTTACGAGCGGAGCGCCCCTGCGGATAAGCGAACGAATCTCCGCGATGACCCGTGCCTTGTTCCACAGCTGGCGTCCCGTGAGCCGAAATCCAGTAGCCTCGACCGCTGCGCGCCACGTGCCGAAATGCGTTCGCGCGGCGAGTTCCAGCTGGGGGTCTTGCTCCAACACCGCCGCGTTGTGCAACGGCTTTCCACGGCCCTGCCGCTCGCGGATCAGGCGAATCACCTCACCTCGCGTACCGAGGCGCAGAGCCTTCCTTTGTGCCACGGCTCAGAACTCCGCCCCCCAGCTGACCATCGCCCCGGAGTGCGATGGAACCACTGTCACCGTTGAGCCACTTTGAGCCTTCGAGTCTCGATAGAACCAGTACCCCGCTAGCGCCCCCAGGGCAATCCCTGCTCCAGTGGCACCATACCCCACGATACCGGAATAGCGGTAGTAATACCGACAATGCGCGGACGCAGCCTCGCCACAGGGATAGTACCGATAAAGTCCATAGACTCCGAGCGCAAGCGCCGCCGCGGCACCGCCAGCTGCAGACCAGTTTCGGATCCGGTGCGGTCCTGAATCGCGCGACATCTCGGACGGCATGGGTGCTCTTGCTGCAGATCCCTCCGGCTCCGGTTCCCGGAGTTCATTCAAGGTCGTCAGGTTCTCCGTCGCCGCAACCACGTCCGCATCGGGAGTCCCCTGCGCGATGAACAGGGCCAGGGCTGCGAGCTTCCTTTGGGTCGGGCCGGTTCCAAGAACGGTGTATCCACCGCGGACGATCTGACACGACTTCGCGCCGTACAGCGATGCACTCGCTCTCGACTGCTTCTCGATGGTGTCCATCCCGATCAGGATGACGCCGCGCAAACCGACCTTGCGAGCCAGCTTGCAGGCGAGCGCTGCCGGATCCGGATGCGTCGTCGATGCGAACACGAACGCGACGAACCATTCGCCAACTTCGAGGTTCGATGAAATGGACCAATCAACATCGAGACGAGTCGTCTGATTCGGGATGACCTCTGGCGAGAATACCCTTGCATCATCATTCGGTCCCATCAACAAAGCGCGATAGCGGCCAGCGTAGAGTCGCGGAATCGGATGATGAAGCGAGCGAATCGTCTCGTTCACGTAGAGCTGGACATTGGGATCGTCGACCGTGATCGCCAGGCTGCCGCGCCCCAGCTTGTTGTGCTCGTCGCGAACCCGCGTGAACAGCTCGTCGGCGTCCGGGCCATGCTTCTTCTGGGTGATCTCCGCGCCCTCGTAGGTGCGGATCCACTCTGCCATCCAGCTCTCCGCGGCCTTCTGGTATTCCTTGGCCGCGCGTGCCCTGTCCGTGGCGCGCTCCCCTTTAGGGTCATCCTCGTTGCCGCTCCGCGCATGTGCGAGCTTGCCGTTGATCAAGGCAAGATCCAGGATCACTGACTGCAACTTGTCGCGGATCGATGGATCGCCAACGACCAGCGCCGGGCTCGCAAGGGCGTCCAGAGCGGCACTGAGCAGGGCCGGTTCCAGGGTCTCGAACGACTCCTTGGCAGCGAGCCAGCGCTCGTGCACGTCGCTGAGCTCCTTGTACAAGGCCGCCGCAGACGCCCTCGGGCGTGGAAGCCGGTTCTTCTGGTCGGATGAACGTCCCTTGAGTCGCGTCGAGCCCATCGCTGGAGGATCGGGAGGCTCGGAAGCGCGAAGTGCGAGCTGGACCCCGAGCCGACCCTTCACGTCCGGGGGAGATGCGATGTATCCCAGCTTGTCGAGCTCCTGGCGAAGGATGCCCATCGGGGCGTCCGCTCTTTCAGGTCTCCGGACTTCATACGACTCCAGCACGATGATAGAACTCGGCGTCTGCGTCTGCAGCGGCGCCCTCGTCTGCGCCTGTGCCGAGCGCAAGGCAAGGACGAGCGCAGCGAATGCAACGAGAATCGCTGTTGCCGGCCTCAAGTCAGAACCTCATTTGACCTGATCGGCACCCATGTCCGCCGGCGAGGTGCGAGGATCACCGTCGATGTCGTGAGCGGCTAGGCCCGTGAGGTCGGTGCTTGGATTGGCCGCTCGTCGGGCCGGGGATCCGGGCATCAGGTGGAAGTTGTTTTGCGTCGTGTCAACGAACATCGGATCTGCGTTGACGTTTCCAGATCCCGTGACTGCCGTCGGCCCGATATCAGAATAGGTCCAGAGGCAGTTGGAGCCTTCCACCTGCATTGGGCTGGTGTTTCGGAACGCGATGCTATTCGTAAATGTCAGCGGCACGCCGACCAGACTGCAGACAACACCGGCTGTGTTTGTGCTCATCGCCGTATTGCCTGTAACCGTGTTGAACTCAAATGTGTGCATTCCGCTCGCGCCGATCTGGCTGATTTGCACACCCCCGAACGTGTTCGCTGGACTGCCGTTGTTCACGATGAAGTTGTTGGTCAACTCATACTGAGACCCTGTGATGGAGATGCCACCGCCGGTGTTCGCGCCGATCATGGATTGGTTGATCGTCAGCGTGCCGCCGTTCGCCGAGATCCCACCGCCCGCGTTGTTCGAGAGGATCGCCCGGGTCAGGGTGAGGGTCGCTGTGTTGCCCAGCTGCATCGAGATTCCGGGATTGTTCATGCCGGACGCGCCCGTGATTTCCAGGTCGTAGATCTCGACCTGAGACGCCCCACGGATTTCGAGCAGGAGCCCGTTGCTGGTCCGGGTCAGCTTGGCGCCTGGGTCGGCCAGCAACGTCACCTTGCCCGCGATGTCAATGATCACGTGCTCATCGACCGTGCCATGGACCTTGACGTACGGCTTCGCGGTCATGAGTGCCTTGGTGATCGTGCTACAAGGCGACGCCTTCGTGCACGTCCCGTTGTCGCTGACCGTCATAGGGTCGACATAGGCCACGTCCATCGCGTCCGCACACGCCCCGGTGGGGAGACAAACGTTGGATGCGCCGCACTGCGCGTGCGCCGTGCATGCTTGGCACGTTTTGTCCATGCCACAGACAGGGCTGGTGCCGATGCATGCGCTTGCTTCCATGGAAGTGCACTGCACGCAGGTCTTCGTGGCGTTGACATCGCAGACCGCAGTAGTCCCTGAACAGTCGTGGTCGCTGCCGCAGGTATTGCTCGCATCAAGCTCCAGGCAGCTATGGTCGTGTGCTGTCGCGCAATAGTTGGGTTCCAATCGTCTGCACGACACGAGCGCGAGCGTGGCTGCAAGAAGGACGAGCACGGAGTAGCGCTGTCGCGACATGATAGCTCCTCAGAACGCCTTCCTGAACCCAACGACCGCTCCACCCGCGGCCGGCGTGATCGTCGGTGCTGCTGCGGACTTCGTGTGACGCCACCACAGGTATCCGCCAGCACCGGCGACTGCGCCGCCGATGATGAGGGCTATGCCGGGCGCCGTGGTATTGTAGTAATACTGACGCTGATTGGACCCAATCGGCGCCGTCTCAGATTTCTGATCCAGGGCAAGCGCAACACCGCCAGCCACCACCGCCAACGCTCCAACGGCCATCACGATCTTGGGTGCCAGCGTACTTTGTCGCTGCTCGCCCCTCGCGATGCTGGGCGGCTCACCACCTGGACTTGCCGCGCCGAGCGGGCGCATCGTGATCGAGAGCTCGACGGTCTTGTCAAGCGCTGCATCGACCGAGCGGCTCTCGCGCTGGTAACCGTCCAGCTCGAGGATCAGCGTGTGCGTTCCGGGAAATGTGTTGAAGGAGCGGTTCGTGGCTCCCATCGATTGACCATCGAACGTGATGCGGGCGCCCCGAGGGGCGGAGCTGATCGCCACGACCGTGCGACCGCTGTGTACGGCGATCTCCTGGAGCAGCGAGCTGGTGAGCTCCGAGGTCGACTTGACGAGGACGTCATCGGTGCACCGTACGCAGAAGCGCTGTGCGCCGGTTGCTGTATCGAGGCCGTCCACCAGGAGCTGCTCGGTGATCACGAGCATGGGACTCCCGTCCTTGCTCGTGTCGGTTCCGACGGAAACGACGGCGATCTGTTGCAACCCCTTGCCGCGGACTACAGGTGTGATGCAGGTCCAGGGTTGAGGAGCCGTGACGCACTCAGTGATCGCGGCAGCTTCCTTCGTCGCGAAGCTCGCCGGCACAAGGACGAGCCCACGATCGCGCGCGACCGCTTCGATCGTGGAGGCTACGACCTGGCGGGCGTGTAGTGGGGCAGTTCCCGCAACGAGCACCGCCATGTGATCTGGCTCGGCGGCGGCCAGCTGGATTTCACCTGCGAGTAACAAGATCGCGCCGAAGGCGATCCGCACAAGCGCGGTGGGTCTGATATATGCAATACTCACCACTTCCTCTCGATCACGGACTCGCCACCTGGCGTCACGGTCACCATCACCGTTTCTCGACGAGAGTCACCCACAAGGAGCACCTTGTGAACTCCGGCGGGTACCTTTTCTGCCCGAACGGGTGTCGTGCCGGCATCTACCTGGTCGATCCATACCTGCGCCCATGCCTGCGGGACACGAACGATGATCACGCCGGTCCGACTTCGTGCTGCGTCGCTCGCCCCGGCTGGCTTGGCGGGGATGCGCGCGGCCGGCGTCGAGCGCGTCGAAGCTGCGATGTCTGACGATTTCCCTGAGCCCTTCGGTGCATCGGCGGACGCACCGGAAGGGGGCTCGACATGAACCGTGGGGAGGTCGCGGCGCAGCGCCGAGGTGTCCGCCTGCGTCGTCGCGGAGCGTGGCGTAGAGTCAGGCGTCATCGGCCCGGCTGATGGCGACACACCCGGATCAGTGCCGGCATCCGCATGTGCGGCGCGCTCGCTCTGCTTCGATGGAGCGATCGTGGCATCGGGTTGCGCGGCGGCGGGGGCGGGCGATTTCGCGGCGTCATGCGCGATCGTCCCGGTCTGATGGCCTTCGGCTGGGGGCGCGGGCGTTGTATCGACGGCAACGGCTACGTCTCGGCGCTGCCCGGCGGCCGGCGCGCGCGAGCCAAGGCGCGCGAGACCGAAGACCGCGACCGCTGCGAACGCGAATGTGGCGAGCGCAAGGAGGACGAGCTTGCCACGTCCAGAACGTACGGCCCGAGCCGCGGCGCCCGGCAACACGACGAACGGCGCTGGCTCGTGCGCGCGAGGCGCCTGAAGTGCCGGTGCGGTGCCCGGCGGCGGGTCACGCGAAACCTGCGCGCTCGGCGGGCGTTGCACACCCGTGAGCTGCGTGTTCGACACCATGACCGCCGGGATCTCGGAATGCTCATACGGCTGCGGACCGGCAGGGGTTCCGGAGGCCAGCTCGATCTCCGATGCGACGACGATCGACGGCTCGCG
>JBGQCL010000565.1:0-7384 GCA_041495365.1 Kofleriaceae bacterium
CGCCCGCCGGCGCCGCGAAGAGGCCGTGGTGGCGGAGGCCCTTTGGATAAGCCGGAGGCCCCGGCTCTGCCGGGGCAGCCGCCAGCCGACGGGAAGATCGGTCCCCCATCGATCACCGGCGCGCTCGCTGCCGCCATCGGCTCGGTGCGCTTGCATGCGGAGGCCGCGCTGCTGCGGCGGCTCAACGCCGGCGCCGGGTTCGCCGATCCGCACATCGCCTCGCAGATCTACCTGCGCGACGCGGCGGCGCTGGCCCGGCTCGCCGGGGGCACGCTGCGGCCGCAGGGGACGCACCGCCGCGCCGAGGCCGAGCTTGGCCACGCGATCGCGGCGACCGGCGCCGCCGACGAGCCGCCGCCGCGGCTGGCGATCCTGACCGAGCGGCTCGGGATCGATCCGGTGGCGACCGGGGTGCTGCTGATCGCGGTCGCCTACGCGCTCGATCTCGACACCCGCGAGCTGTGCCACGCGCTGGCGCCGCGCCGGGCCCCCGCGCTGTATCTCGAGACCTGCGCGGACATCCTCGAGGGCGAGCCGGCCGCGCTGATCCGCAGCGTGGCCGCGGGCGCGCCGCTCCGCCGCGGCCGGGCGATCAGCATCGAGGGTGACGGGCTGGCCGCCGCGCTCGAGGTCCCCGCGGCGGCGCTGGCGTGGCTGCTCGGCGACGACGCGCTGCAGCCGCCGCTCGCCGGGCTGGTCGAGCTGATCGCCGCCGACGCCGAGCTGGGTGTGGTGCTGCCGCCGGCCGCGGTCGACGCGCTCGACGCGCTGGTGCCGCATCTGGCCGGCCGCGCGCCGCTCGCCGTCGTGGTGCGCGGTCCGCGCGGCTCGGGCCGCCGCGCCGCGGCGCATCGGCTCGCGCGCGCGCTCGGCCGGCCGCTCGCGGTGATCCCGGCGGCTGCGCTGATCGCCGTCGAGCAGCGGACCCGCAGCCCGCTGCTCGGCCAGGCGCTCGCCGCCGCCCGGCTGCGCGGTGCCGTGCCGGTGCTCGGCGACGCCGACGCGCTGTTCGACGAGCGCGGCGAGCTCGCGCCCGAGCACGGCGACGCGATCGGCCACGTACCGGGCCTGCTGATCGCGGCGACGTCGGGGCGCGGCGGGCACCTGGAGCTCCGGCGTCCGCAGCTCGGGGTCGCGCTGCCGCGCACCGAGCTCGCCGACCGCGAGATCGCCTGGAGCACCACGCTGGCGCCCCACGGCCTGACCGGCGACGCGGTCGAGCTCGCCGCGCGCTACGTGATCGGCCCCGGCGCGATCTCCGAGGTCGTCGCCGAGGCCGTGCGTTACGCCGGCGCGGCCGGGCGGGCGGTCGATCGCGGCGCGCTGGAGGCCTCGGTCGGCCGCCGTCTGTCGCTGCGGCTCGGGACCTACGGCACCGTGGTCCAGCGCAAGGCGCGGTTCTCCGAGCTGGTGCTGCCCGACGACGTGATCGACACGCTTCACGACATGGTCGCGATGGTCCGCGAGCGCGCCCAGATCCTCGAGCGCTGGGGCTACCAGCGCCACCTCGGGATCTCGCGCGGCGTCGCGGGGCTGTTCTCCGGCGAGCCCGGCACCGGCAAGACGATGGCGGCCAGCGTGGTGGCCTCCGAGCTCGGCCTGGAGCTGGTCCGGATCGACCTGTCCGCCGTGGTGTCGAAGTACGTCGGCGAGGCCGAGAAGAACCTCGCCCGGATCTTCGATGAGGCCCAGGACGCCCACGCGATGCTGCTGTTCGACGAGGCGGACTCGCTGTTCGGCAAGCGGACCGAGCTCAAGACCGCCCAGGACCGCTTCGCCAACCTCGAAGTCAACTACATCCTGCAGCGGATGGAGAGCTTCGACGGCGTGTCGGTGCTCACCACCAACGCGGAGAGCGCGATCGACCCTGCGCTGCAGCGCCGGCTCAACTTCCGGATCCGGTTTCCGGAGCCGGAGCCGGAGGAGCGAGCCCGGCTATGGCGACTGCTGCTTCCCCCCGAGGCGGGGCTGCACGACCGGGTCGACTTCCTCGCCCTGGCGGAACGCTTTGAAATGACAGGCGGTTACATCAAGAACGCGGTGGTCCGTGCCGCCGTGATCGCCGCCCGGGCCGGCCGCGGACTGACCGCGGAGGACCTCTGGACCGGGGCCCACCATGAATATGTGGAGATGGGGAAGGTCATGCCGCAGCTGCCGCGGGGGATCCTGTGAACTGCGAGGTGCTCCGGTGAGGGGGCCGCGCGACGCGACGCGCGGAGGGGGTGAATTTCGCGGCTTTGCCGCGAAATCCCCCGCAGGGGGGTTATGGAACGCCCCTAGGGATCGACGGGGAAGGTCATGCCGCAGCTGCCGCGGGGGATCCTGTGAACTGCGAGGTGCTCCGGTGAGGCGTCCATGACCGAAGATGTCTCAGGGCAGATCCTGCGCGCAACTCTCGGCGCCCCTCCGCGTGAGCGGCATCCCGCTTGTCGCCGGCTCTGCGGCGCGCGCGATCGCTGGGTGCTTCTCGCACCGCGGGACTCACTCGCCGCAGCGCGGGCCACACCTCGCGATGGCCACGCTCGGATGCGGATTGCCGGACCTTGCTGCCCGCTGCCAGGAAGATCGTATATACTCAATAATACTAGGGAAGTTCCATTCGGGGCGCCGGAGGAGCCCGCGCGTTTCCGCACGCCGACGCCGCCCATGATCGCGGCGACTGCATGCGCCGTCGGGATCGCCGTCGCGCACCGTCCGACCCGACCGCGCGGTGTCCCCGACGACAATTTCGCTGCTCGGAGTGAGGATCGGGCTCCTCACCGGTGTGTCTTCGCAGCCACGACGCCGGGGTCGTCGGGGGCGTTCCGGGGGACCGCCCGGGCTCCTGGGCGTCGGGGCTCGGGGATCGCGGGACGCAAACGGCGTGCGAGACGGATCGACCGGGCAGATCCGGATCTGCCCGCGATGCGATGAACCGCTACCAGTTAAGATGAACCTCGACGCATTCTGGTCTAGCGTAGTCTCATGTCGCTGCGGGGAAAGACGCTGTTCATCACCGGTGCCAGTCGCGGCATCGGGCTGGCGATCGGCCTCCGCGCCGCGCGCGATGGCGCCAACGTGGCGATCGCCGCGAAGACCGCAGCGCCCAACCCCAAGCTACCGGGCACGATCCACACCGCAGCGGAGGAGATCCACGGCGCAGGCGGCAAGGGCCTGGCGCTGGTCTGTGACATCCGGTTCGAGGATCAGGTGACCGCCGCGGTGGCCGCGACGGTCGAGGCGTTCGGCGGCATCGACATCCTCGTCAACAACGCGAGCGCGATCAGCGTCACCGGCACCGAGCACACGCCGATGAAGCGGTACGATCTGATGCACCAGATCAACACGCGCGGCACGTTCCTGTGCTCGCAGGCCTGCGTGCCGCACCTGCGCAAGGCGAGCAATCCGCACATCCTCAACATCTCGCCGCCGCTCAACATGGAGGAGCGGTGGTTCGCGCCGCACGTCGCGTACACGATGGCGAAGTTCGGCATGAGCATGTGCGTGCTCGGCATGGCCGGCGAGTTCCGCCGCGACGGCATCGCGGTCAACGCGCTGTGGCCGCGCACCGTGATCGCCACCGCCGCGGTCCAGAACCTGCTCGGCGGGGAGATGGCGATCCGGGGCTCGCGCAAGCCGTCGATCATGGGTGACGCGGCTCACGCCATCCTGACCAAGCCGTCGCGCGAGTTCACCGGCCGGTTCTGCATCGACGACGACGTGCTCGCCGCGGAAGGCGTGACCGACTTCCGCGCGTACGCGATGGATCCCAACGCTCAGCTCTTGCCCGATTACTTCATCTAGGGAGCGCCACAATGGCCAAGGCCAAAGCAAAGAAGTCGAAGACCAAGACGAAGACGAAGGCCGCCAAGGCCGCGCCGGCGAAGAAGTCGGCGAAGCCCGCCGCCAAGGCCAAGCCAGCGGCCAAGGCCAAGCCAGCGGCCAAGGCCAAGCCAGCGGCCAAGGCCAAGCCAGCGGCCAAGCCAGCGGCCAAGCCAGCGGCCAAGCCAGCGGCCAAGCCCGCAGCCAAGCCAGCGGCCAAGCCAGCGGCGAAGAAGCCAGCGGCCAAGCCCGCCAAGCCCGCCAAGCCCGCCAAGCCCGCCAAGCCGGCCCCGACCGTCGAGCCCCAGATGGACGAGCACGAGGGCCACGAGGAGCACAACAGCTCCCCCGAGTCCGGTCACTGGGACGCGCCGGCGGCGCCTCCGGTACCGGTCACCGAGCCGGTCGAGGACGACGGCGAGCGCGACGACGAAGTGTACGAAGACGACATGTCGTAGCCGGTCCCGCGCCGGCGGGGTGGCGGTCCGGTGCCGCTGTGAGCCGCGTTATGCGGCGAGCCGTGTCACACCGCCGGCCCGCGCGCCGGGCGCCGTGCGGCCGGGCCGGACGTACAGCCACAGACCGCCGAGCAGCACCAGCGCCGAGAACGCCGCGCACGCGATCCCCCAGAACCAGTACGGCAGGAACAGCGCCTGGGACATCTGCTGGGTGTCCGACGGCGTGTGCTGGCCGTTCTGGATCGTCACGTACTGCGTGAACAGGTAGCCGCCTCCGGTATAGACGCTCAGGGCGAGCTGGACGCCGAGGAACACCAGCACGGCCTGGGCGTGCGCAGGCCGCGCACCGATCGCGATCAGCAGGCTGAGCGCGGCGATGGCGGCGCCGAAGCCCCAGCCGAACGGCGTGCGGGTCCACAGCACGAGCGACACCGCCATGAACGCGCCGAACGCGGCGAGCGCGATCCGCGCGAGCCCGGGACGGCGGCCGGTCGCGAGGAACAGGCCGCCGACCACAGCCGGGCCGCATAGCCCACCGGCGCTCACGAACGCCGCGGCGAAGCTGCCCGAGATACCGCCGATCGTGGCGACTCCCGAGTACGTCCACATCTCGAACTTCTCGAACTGCCCGCCGACGAGCAGCGCCGCGACGCCGTGGCCGAACTCGTGGACGTAGATATGCAGCCAGCGAAACGGGGCCAGGAGCCACCAGGTCTGCTCCGGGCTGGGGATCAGGAACATCGCGAGGGTGATCGCGACGCTGCCGATCAGCGCGATCGCAGCCTGGCGCCGAGGCGACCCTGGCAAGCGAGTTTTCTCCAGCATTCTACAAATGTGGACCGCCGTGCACCCCCGGGCCATTCGCTGCGCCACCCCCGCGAATCATCACGGCAATGCGGCTAGTACAGCGGCCATTCCGCCGGGCGCAGGTTCACGCGGCGATCCTCGTAGGTGTAGCGGTGTGGCGGCACGTAGGTATGGACCGGATCGACCGGCTCGACCGGGATCAGCATCACATCCGGATACCGCTTGGCCCGGGCGATCTCGACGGTGCAACCCGCCTCGCGCATGACGTGCTGGGACGTCGAGCCGAGGATCAGCCGCTCCAGCGGGGACAGCCGCTGGCTGCCCACCCTGCTGCCGAGCCTGCTGCCGACGATGATGAGGTCGGCGCCGACCTCCTCGGCGAGCGCCAGGATCTCCGGCGCGGGCTTGCCGATCCGCGCGTGGACGAAGAAGTGCACGCTGCCGTGGACGTCGGCCCGGTCGAGCTCGTGCTGGGTCTCGGCGGCGAGGGCCTCCTGGACGCGCGCCGCGTACATATGGTCGACGCCGTTGTACGACGGCAGGGCAGGGACTGCCTCCCGAGGGTCGACGGCGCAGACGACGTGCAGGACATGAAATGGCGCACGCCCGGCGAGCGTTACCGCGCGGTGGAGGGCGGCGCGGCCGCTGTGGCTGAAGTCGTAGCCGACGACGACCGGACTGATCGGCGAGCTCATGATCGCGAGCGCAGCAACGCTCGTGCCACGGCCTACCCGCGGGACGGGCGGTGGTGCCGCGGGCGGCGGTGGCCGCTCGCCGCGCGCGGCCGCTCGCAACCCGATCAGCGCTCTTGCGGTGTTTCACGCAACTTGCCATGGTCGCTCGATGGCGACAGTCGAGATCACGGCCGACAACTTCCAGCAGACGATCGAGAAGCCAGGGATCGTCCTGCTCGACTTCTGGGCCTCATGGTGCGGCCCGTGTCGGGCGTTTGCTCCGGTGTTCGAGCGCGCGTCCGAGACCCACCAGGACATCACGTTCGGCAAGATCGACACCGACGCCCAGCAGGAGCTCGCCGGAGCGTTCGACATCACGGCGATCCCGACGCTGATGCTGTTCCGCGACGGCGTGCCGCTGTTCCGGCACTCCGGGACGCTGCCGCCCGCGGAGATGGAGCAGCTGGTCGCCCAGGCCCGCGCGCTCGACATGGAGAAGGTCCGCGCCGAGATCGCGGCGGACCCGCATCAGCACGGTCCGGACTGCAACCACGGTCACGACGAGCCCGACGACATGGCCGACGGAGATCCCGACCACGACGACGGTGACCGCGAGCATTGATCCGGGCGCACGCGGTGCCCGGATCGATCCCCGGGACACCCCGGATACGGGACGCGATGACGCCGAGCTGCGCGGTGGGCCCGGAGCGAACGATCGCTGCGCAGATCGGCTCGCCGTGAGCGGTGGCTCGACGCGGTGGCGCGGGTCCGGTGCGGGCACCCGCCGCGCCGCCCGCGGAAGGTGAACGCAAATCCGGGACGGTCGGCGGCCCGGAGCTTCCATCCAGGTCGGCCCGCGTGGCTCGTTGATGCTCGATCTTGCTGGAATCGTTGTCGATCTGGGCACAATCCACAGCGGCGCACAACGTGCGATCGCGCTGCGGCGATGCGCGGCGGTGAACAGCAAGAGGATCTATGAGAGGCCCGATGCTTCCAGAAACTGTGGGCTTCACTGCTGACGGTGGGTGCAGACAACCCATCGCAGAGCTACCAGCGTGTTACAGAGATGGAGCGAGCAAACCTACGCTCGCGACCGATGGCCAAAGGTGCCGCCCGAGTTGTTCAGCATCGCCTGGGGGCGCGCATGCAGGCGCTTCGTGCCGATCGAGAGCTCACCCAGGAAGCGGTCGCCGATCGAATCGGCATCTCGCAGAAGTACCTGAGCGAGCTGGAGCGCGGGCAGAAGTCACCGAGCTGGGAGACGCTGGTCTTGATCGCCCACAAGGGCTTCGACATCAAGCTCGCGTCACTGATGTTCGGCATCGATGAGGACATCGGCGCCGAGGCCAAGCACATCAACGACGTGCTCGCCGGCCGGCCCAAGGAGGCGCGCTACGACGTGCTGCGCGCGGTCGAGCTGATCCTGCGCGCCGGCGAAGGTTCGAAGTAGGCGCGCGCCGGCGCTCGGCCGGCACTGGCGCGCCGGCACGAGCGCAATCGATTGCGTCCGTCACACAGCGGTGGCCGGCGCCGCGGTGAAGCCGGTGCATCGTGTTACGGTCAAGCGTGCGGTTCCGGTGCGCGCTGATCGCGACCTGCGCGGCCGGCGCTGTCGCCGCGCCCGCGGCCCGCGCCGACGATCCG